>NZ_JBHFCS010000014.1:0-136000 GCF_044143025.1 Pseudomonas sp. TR47
CCCCTTCCACCCGGCTATTGAGTTGCCCGCCGAAAACATCATGAAACACTAATCACAAAAAAAACGCTATAAACGCATCGCAATCAATTCAAAGAATAAAAGCGAAAAGTACTACACCACCTCAAAAAAACCTGCCAGAACACCTCAATAAACGACAAGATCCACCCATCCTACTTAGTCTCTGTAGGAAAATACCTAAGCATTATTCTTACATTTAAAAATCCCAATAAACCGCCACATCAGTTTCGCTCGCTCAGGGCCGGATTAACACAGGTTGACATTTGCCAACCCTACAGCAACTCTTGACGCAGGCTTACTCTGCAGCCTGGCTGGCTTCAGTCCCAGCACTTGAATTGCATCCCAGAGACGAAATGAAAACAATAAGAACCTACAACTATGAAATACTTAACTTTGAACCACCCCCAAACAACAACCTAAAGCACCGGACCTCCCCGCCTCGGCCATGCCAGAGGACAAACATCACTCTATTATTGTGCACTCATCTCATTGGCTACACGATCATCAACGCCACCATTCAAAACAATGAAGAAAACCTCCCGAAACGTATCGAATACTGGGTGACCGCAGCCACCTCTTTGCGGGTAAATCGACTCCCACAGGCTCGCCGCTGTATGTGATACAACGCAAAACCTGTGGGAGCGGGGTAGCCCGCGAAGAGGCCGTTACAGACTAAGCTGTGGCTGTCACAACCCCTCCAGCTCCGCCATCAGATCACTCAACCGATCCACCTTGCCCTCATCCAGCGCGCTGCCCTGCAGCCCACGCACATACTCCGCCAGCTCCTCAACCGTACTGCACTCGAACATCGCCCGCAGCGGCACGTTCAGCTGCAGCTGTTTCTGCACCCGCGAGGCAATCTGCGTTGCCAGAAGCGAATGCCCGCCCAGCTCGAAGAAGTTGTCGTGCACCCCTACCCGCTCGGCCTTCAGCACGTCGGCCCAGATACTGGCGAGCTCCTCTTCCAGCTCGTCGCGTGGCGCCAGGTAGGCCTGGCCATGCTGGCCGCCGATGTCGATGGCCGGCAAAGCCTTGCGGTCAAGCTTGCCGTTGGCGTTGTGCGGCAGGCTGTCGAACCAGCCCCAGTGCAGCGGCACCATGTATTCCGGCAAATCAGCACGCAAGCGTTGCTTGACCTGCTCCAGCAGCGCGGCATCGGCGGTGACGCCCTGATGAGCCACCAGGTATCCGACCAGGTGCTTGCCGTTGACACCGTCCTGTACACCCACGGCGGCGTCGCGGATTTCGACCTGCTCGTGCAGGCGGGCTTCGATTTCACCCAGTTCGATCCGGTAACCGCGGATCTTCACCTGGTGGTCGATGCGACCGACATATTCGAACACGCCATCCGGGCGCTGCCGTGCCAGGTCACCAGTGCGGTACAGGCGCTCGCCCGGCGCACCATGCGGGTGGGGGATGAAGGCCAGAGCGGTACGCACCGGGTCGCCGACATAGCCCCGGCCCACGCCGGTACCGGCTACGCACAGCTCGCCCACCGCGCCCAGCGGTACCAAGGCCTGGTCCTCGCCGTACAGGTACAGGCGGTTGTTGTCGGTTGGCGTGCCGATCGGCAGGTAGCTGCCACGGGTCGAGGCCAGGTCGACGCGGAAGAACGCCACGTCATCGGAGCACTCCGCCGGGCCGTAGGCGTTGACCAGGCCGATGCCCGGGTAGCGCTGCAGCCATTGCGCGGCCAGCTCCGGCGGCATGGCTTCGCCGGTCGGCAGCATCCAGCGCAAGCCGCCCAGCGCCTGATGATCGTTGGCCAGCATGCCCTGGATCAGCGAGGGCACGCTCTCCAGCACCGTGATGCCGGTGGCCTGAACATGCGTCAGCAGGCCCTGCGGATCGTGGGCGATGGCGTTTGGCACGATCTCGACCCTGGCGCCGAACAATGGCGCGGCAAGGAACTGCCAGACCGAGATATCGAAGCTCTGCGAGGCGGTCTGGGCAATCACATCATGCTCGCTCAGCGCCAGGTACGGCACCTTGCTCAGCTGGTTGTTGAGCATGCCGCGCTGCTCGACCATCACGCCTTTGGGCAGGCCAGTGGAGCCTGAGGTGTAGATCACGTAGGCAAGATTGTCCGGCCCACTGTGGATACCCGGGTTGTGGCTGGCGATGTTGCTCGATTGCACCTCCTCCCATATCAACAGGCGCGGCCGCGCCACGCCGGCCAGTTCGTCCAGCAACAGGCGCGCCTGCTCGGCACAGGCTGCGCTGCACACCAGCACCGGCGTGCGGCTGAGCTCGACGATACGCTGCAGGCGCGCCGACGGCAGGCCAGGGTCCAACGGCAGGTAACCGGCACCTGCCTTGAAGCTGCCGACGATCATGCCCAGCAGTGGCAGGCCACGCTCGGCCAGCAGCGCGACCGGCTGATCGATGCCTGCACCCGCAGCGACCAGCGCATGGCCCAGGCGGTTGGCTGCCAGGTTCAAGCCGGCATAGTCATAGCTCGCCTCCATGCAACGGGCCACCGTGCGCTCTGGGTGCGCGGCGACCTGTGCCTCGAACTGCGCGACGTAGCTCTGCTCCAGGGCATAGGCCCGTTCGGTGCGGTTGCACGCCTGAAGCAGGAAGCGTTCCTCTGCCTCACCCAGCAACGGCAGCTCGCTGACCTGCCCGTCGAAACCTTGCACCAACGCCAGCAACAGGCGCTTGAACTCGGCCAGCAGGCGCTCGACGGTTGAATGGTCGAAGTAGCGCTGGTCGAACGACAGGTGCAGGCCAAGGTCGTCGCCCGGGTAGCACACCGCCGTCAACGGGAAATTGGTGTGAGTACGGCCCGAGTCCGAGCTGGCGTTGAGGTGCTGGGCGTGGTCGAGCACCGCGGTTTCCACCGGGGCGTTCTCGAACACGAACAAGCTGTTGAACAGCGGCTGGCCTTTGGGCAGTTCGCTGCACTCCTGGATCGTCACCAACGGCAGGTATTCGTACTCGCGCAGCTCCATGTTGCGCTCCAGCAGGCCTTGCAGCCACTGGCGCACGCTGCAGCGCTGGCCCGGTTCGGGCAATTGCACACGCAGGGCGATGCTGTTGATGAACAGGCCGACGGTGCGCTGCATCTGCGGCATGCTCACCGGCCGCCCGGCCACGGTCACGCCAAAGGCGACGTCGCGCTCGCCGCTGTAGCGGGCAAGCACCAGGGCCCAGGCCGCCTGGGCAAAGGTGTTGATGGTCAGTTGGTGAGCCTGGGCCAGTTCGCGCAGGCGCACGCCATCACTCACCTCCAGGCGGGTGTAGCAGTCACCGACCAGCATGCCGTCACCGGCATGGTCATGACGCAGCGGGCGGTCGCTTGGGATCGCCGTGGCGCGCTCGAAGCCGGCCAGGTTGGCCTGCCACCAGGCTCGTGCTTCGCCCAGGTCCTGGCGTTGCAGCCAGCCGATGTAGTCGCGGTAGCGTGGCGGCACCGGCAGCTGGGCCTGGCGGCCTTCGCCGAGGGCCTGGTAGAGCTCGAAGAAGTCGTTCATCAACAACGAGCGGCACCAGGCATCGATGAGGATGTGGTGGTTGCTCATCATGAACCAGTAACGCTCATCGTCCACGCGGACCAGCCGCAGGTGGAACGGCGCCTGGCGCAGCAGCTCGAAGCCAGCCTCGCGCTCTTGCTTGTGCAGCGCTTGCAGGCGTTGTTCCTGGGCCGCGTCGTCGAGGCCACGCCAGTCCTGGTAGTCGACAGGGGTGTTACCCGGTTTGTGAATGATCTGCAGCATCGCTTCGCCGGCATTCCAGCTGAACGATGCCCGCAGTGCCTCGTGGCGCGCCACCACCGCCTGCCAGGCCTGGGCGAAGCGCTGCGGGTCGAGGGCGCTGTTGATGCGGTAACGGTCCTGCATGTAGTAGATGCCGGTACCCGGCTCCAGCAGGGTATGCAGCAGCAGGCCCTCCTGCATTGGGGTCAGCGGGTAGACGTCTTCGATTTCGGCAGCCGGAACCGGCAGCGCGTCGATCTGTTCCTGGGTCAGGTGCGCCAGTGGGAAGTCCGAGGGCGTGAAGCTGCCCGTACCCTGGGCCAGGCAGTGGCCGACCAGGGCAAGCAGTTCGTGGCGATAAGCCTCGGCCAGGCGCGCAATGGTCTGCTCGTCGAAACGCTCGCGGCTATAGGTCCAGCGCAGTTGCAAGGCACCGCCATAGACCTGGCCGTCGACGCTCAGCCAGTTCGGCAGTGGCGCGTCGAGGTCGTGGGCCAGGCCCGCAGGGGCATCCAGCGGCTGGAACAGCGCCGCACTGTCGAACTGCTGGTCGAACTGGCCGAGGTAGTTGAAGGTGATGCGTGCTTGCGGCAGCGCGGCCATGCTCTCGCGCCCGGCGTCATCAGCCAGGTAACGCAGCACGCCGTAACCCTGGCCTTTGTGCGGCACCTCGCGCAGCTGTTCTTTGATGCGTTTGATCGAGGTGGCGCGGGCGCTGTCGTCCTCACCCGCCTGAGGGTTCAGGCGTAGCGGGTAGGCACTGGTGAACCAGCCCACGCTGCGGGTCAGGTCCATGTCTTCGAACAGCCCGTCACGGCCATGGCCTTCTAGCTGCACCAGCACCTCGTCGTCACCGGTCCAGCGGCAAAGCGTGCGCGCCAGGGCAGTCAGCAGCAGGTCGTTGACCTGGGTGTGGTACGCCGCGGGGGCCTGCTGCAACAACTGACGGGTCTGCTCCACATCCAGGGCGATGGCCAGGGTATCGGCATGCCGCTGCAGGTTGCCGCCCTGCGGGTGATCACATGGCAGTTCATGGCGCACATCCCCCAGCCGGTCTTGCCACCAGCCGAGCTCATCGCGCAGCGAATCGCTGCCGGCGTAGCTTGCCAGGCGCGCAGCCCAGTCGGCCATGGCGTGGGTCTTGGCCGCCAGCGGCTGACCACGGTACAGCGCCTGCAGGTCTTCGAGCAGCACGCGCCAGGACACTCCATCGACCACCAGGTGATGGATCGCCAGCAACAGCCGCTGGGCGCCCTGCCCGTCGCTGACCAGCAAGGCCCGCAGCAATGGCCCCTGAGCCAGATCCAGGCTGCGTTGTACGTCGGTGTACAGCGCCTGACAGGCATTGAAATCGGCCACCGTGGCAGTCCATAGCAGTTGCTCGCCAGGCGATGCGGCGTATTCGCCCTGCCAGCGGCCATCTGCCTGGGTAAACCGCAGGCGCAGGCTGTCGTGGTGTGCCACCAGGGTGGCCAGGGCCCGCTCCAGCAGGGCGCTGTCCAGCGGCACGCGCGCCTGAAGCAAGACGGCCTGGTTCCAGTGTTGCGGTTGGGCCACCTCACTGTCGAAGAACCAGTGCTGAATCGGCGTCAGGCCGCTGCGGCCCTGGCGCTGGCCCTGCTCGATGCTGTTCGCCACCTCGCTGCGGCTGGCCACGGCGGCCAGTGTCTGGATGGTCTGGTGCTGGAACAGGTCGCGCGGGGTGAACTGCAGGCCAAGCTGACGGGCCCGGCTGACCACCTGGATGGACAGGATCGAATCACCGCCCAGTTCAAAGAAGTTGTCCTGCACGCCCACGCGGGAGATGTTGAGCACCTCGCGCCAGATCTGCGCCAGTTGCTCCTCAAGCGCGTTCGCAGGTGCCTGGTACTGTTCGCGGGCCTGTTCCAGGTCTGGCAGCGGCAAGGCACGGCGGTCCAGCTTGCCGTTGCCCATCAGCGGCAGGCTGCCCAGCAGCACCAGGTGCGTTGGCACCATGTAATCGGGCAGGTGCTGACGGGTGTGCGCCTTGACCGCTTCGCGCAACCGGGCTTGGACCTCACTGTCAGCGCTGGCCTGCTTGCACACCAGGTAACCGACCAGCTGTTTGCCGCCGGGCAAGTCGTGAGCCAGCACCACAGCCTCTTCGATATCGGCATGCGCCTGCAGACAGCTCTCGATTTCGCCAAGCTCGATACGGAAGCCGCGGATCTTCACCTGCTGGTCGGCACGCCCGACATACTCCACCAGGCCGTCGGCGCGCAGGCGCACCAGGTCACCGGTGCGGTACAGGCGCCCACCGTCATGGCTGAACGGGTCGGCGACAAAACGCTCGGCGCTCAAGCCAGGGCGGTCGTGATAGCCCTGGGCAAGCCCTACCCCGCCGATGTACAACTCGCCGATGCCACCTTGTGGCAGCAACGCCAGATCGTCATCGAGGATATAGGCACTGCGGGCACCGATCACCCGGCCGATCGGCACGCTGCCGGCATCGGCGGGCAAGGTGTCAGGGGCAAGACAAGCCAGGGGCATGACCACCGTCTCGGTCGGGCCGTAGGCGTTGAAGAACTGCTGGGGGGCGAAGGCCTGACGGATACGCGTCAGGTGCTCGCCGGTCAGCGCCTCGCCGCCGGTGATCACCAGGCGTACCGGCAGTTGCTCGCCCTGCCCGGCCAGGTACTGGGCCAGCTGGCTGCCGTAGCTTGGGGTGAAACCGAGGATACTGACCTGCTGCTCGCGTACCAGTTGGCAGATGTCTTCGGCGCCCCATTGCCCCTGGGCACGCAGCACCACGCGGGCGCCGCACAGCAGCGGCACCAGCAGGCGCTCGCTGGCCGCGTCGAAGTTGATCGAATAGAAGTGCAGTTCGCAGTCGTCGCTGCGCATGCCGAAGGCCTTGATCACCGCCTGGCAATGCATGGCGATTTCGCCGTGGCTGACCACCACACCCTTGGGTTTGCCGGTGGACCCCGAGGTGTAGATCAGGTAGGCCTGGTGCTGCGGCAGGTTGAGGTTGGCCAAGGGTGCATCGCTGTAGGCGGACAAGCCTGCGGCGTCGTCCTCCATGCTCCAGCGCGCTACGCCGTCGGGCAGTTCGCCAAGGGTTTCGAGCAGCGCACGCTGGCTCAGCAGCAGGCCGATACGGCTGTCCTCGATCATGTAACGCAGGCGGTCGAGCGGGTATTCCGGGTCGAGCGGCACGTAAGCGCCACCGGCCTTGAGGATGGCCAGCAGGCCGACGACCATCTCCAGCGAACGCTCCAGCGCCAGGCCCACGCGCACCTGCGGGCCGACACCCCGCTCGCGCAGGGCACGGGCCAGGCGGTTGGCCTGCTGGTCGAGCTCGGCATAGCTCAGGTGCCGGCCGGCGAAGGTCAGCGCGCCGGCTTGTGGCGTGCGCGCAGCCTGGGCGGCGAACAGGCCGTGAAGGGTCTGCTCAGAGGCGAGATCATGCTCACCCTGCAACTGGTCGAGCAATACCTGCTGTTCGGCCCCGGCCAACATCGGCAGCTCGCACAGGCGCTGTTGCGGGTTGTCCAGCAGGCCGACCAGCAACTGTTGCCAATGCTCGGCCATGCGCGCGATCCGCGGTTCATCGAACAGGTCGCGGCTGTAGGTCAGACAGCAGCCAAGACGGCCATCGAGGTCGGTCACTTCCAGGTACAGGTCGAACTTGGTGGCGCTGGCATCGTTGACCAGGTAATCCACCTGCATGCCTGCCAGCTCACGGCTTTGCTGGAAGGCCCAGCGCTGCACGTTGCACATCACCTGGAACAGCGGGTTGTAGGCGCTGCTGCGCGGGGGCTGCAGGGCTTCTACCAGTTGCTCGAATGGCAGGTCCTGGTGCGACTGGCCTTCGATGGCGGCCCGGCGCACCTGGTCGAGCAAGGCGGCTGCGGTCATCTGCCCGTCCACCTCGCAGCGCAGCACCTGGGTGTTGAGGAAGGCGCCGATCAGCCCTTCGCTTTCGGGGCGGATACGGTTGGCCACCGGCGCACCGATGCGCAGGTCGCGCTGGCCGCTGTAGCGGTGCAGCAAGGCGGCCAGGGTGGCGGTCATGGTCATGAACAAGGTCAGCCCGCGCTGGCTGTTGAAGGCATGCACGCGGGCAACCAGCGCCGGGTCCAGCTCGAAGCGGTACAGCTCGCCACGGTGGCTCTGCACGGCCGGGCGTGGCCGGTCAGCCGGCAGGGCCAGGACCGGGTGTTCGTCGCCCAGGCGGGCTTTCCAGTAGGCCAGTTGGCGCGCCCCTTCGCCGCTTTCCAGCCACTGCCGCTGCCAGACGCTGTAGTCCAGGTACTGCACCGGCAACGGCGTCAGTGGCGACTCGCGCTCATCGACGAACGCTTCGTACAGCTCGCCCAGTTCGCGGGCGAAGATGTCCATGGCCCAGCCTTCGGTGACGATATGGTGCAGCGTGAGCACGAAATAGTGCTCTCGCTCCGCGGCCTTGACCAGGCAGGCACGCAGCAGCGGGCCACGCTCCAGGTCGAACGGCTGGTGCGCCTGGGCGTCGGCCAGTTGCTGCAGGCGCTGCTCGCGCAGGGCTGCCGGCAAGGTGCTGAAATCCTGCCAGTCCAGGTGTACGGCGCCTTCGCCGGCCACGCACTGGTACGGCACACCATCAATGGCGGGGAACGTGGTGCGCAAGGTTTCATGGCGCACGATCAACCCCTGCAGTGCGCGCTCGAACGCATCCACATGCAGCGTGCCGCGCAGGCGCGCCATGCCGCCGACGTTGTAGGCCGGGCTGTCCGGCTCCATCTGCCAGAGGAACCACATGCGTTGTTGCGAATACGACAGCGGCACAGCCTGGCGGCGGTCGACGCGGGTGATCTCGCCCTGCAGGTTGCGTTCGCCGGCTTCGCGGATGCGGGCGATCTCGGCGCAGAAGGCGCCCAGCTCGCTGGCTTCGAACAGCACCTTCAAGGGCAGCTCGACATCGCAGGCCTGGCGGGTGCGCGAGACGATCTGGGTGGCCAGCAGCGAGTGCCCGCCAAGGGCGAAGAAATCGTCGTGCAAGCCGATGCGCGGCAGGTTCAGCACCTCGCACCAGATGGCTGCAACCTGCTGCTGCAACGCTGTCTGCGGCGCGACATGTTCGCGCTGCTGCCAGACCGGTGCCGGCAGCGCCTTGCGATCGACCTTGCCACTGGGCCCCAGCGGCATGTGTTCAAGCGCGATCAGTTGCGCTGGCACCATGTAGGCAGGCAGGCGTTCGGCCAGGCTGGCGAGCAATGCCTCGGCTTGCCCCGGGCCGCTGTAGTAGCCGACCAGCTGCGCGCCCACGGCGTCCTGATGGATCAGCACCAGCGCTTGCTCGACACCCGGCTGAACAAGCAGGCAGGCTTGGACTTCTTCGGGCTCGACGCGAAAACCTCGCACTTTCACCTGCTGGTCCAGGCGACCGAGGTATTCCAGAGCCTGGGCCTGTACCTGCCAGCGGGCACGGTCGCCACTGCGGTACAGGCGCTCGCCATTGCCATCGGCCTGCGGTACGAAGCGTTCGGCGGTCAGGCCAGGGCGGCCGAGGTAGCCGCGGGCAAGCCCCGCGCCTCCCAGGTACAGCTCGCCTGGCACGCCCGGTGCGGCCAGTTGCAGTTCACCGTCGAGCACACGGCAGATCACGTTGCCCAACGGCCGGCCAATGGGCGAGCGTTCGCCGTCTTCAGCCTGGCAGTGCCAATGGGTGACGTTGATGGCGGTTTCGGTCGGACCATAGCGGTTGTGCAGTTGGACCTGCGGCAGCCGTTGCAGCACGCGGTCGCGCAAGCTCGCCGACAACGCCTCGCCACCGCAGAACAGCCGGCGCAAGCTGCTGCAGCCAGCGGCCAGCGGCTCTTGCACGAACACCTGCAGCAAAGGCGGCACGAAGTGCAGCGTGGTGACCCCGTGCTGCTGCACCAGCGCGGCGATGCGCTGCGGGTCACGGTGCTCGCCGGGGCCGGCCAGCACCAGCTTGCAACCGGTGATCAGCGGCCAGAAGCACTCCCAGACCGACACGTCGAAACTGATCGGCGCCTTCTGCATCAGCACATCGCCAGCATCCAGCGCATAGGTGGCCTGCATCCACTGCAGGCGTTCGGCCAAAGCTGCATGGGTGTTGCCCACGCCTTTGGGCTGGCCGGTGGAACCGGAGGTGTAGATCACATAGGCCAGGTTGTCGCCGTGCAGGTGCAGGCCAGGCGCGTGGCTTGGCCAACTGTCCAGGTGCAGCTGATCGAGGGCAATGGCACTGACGCCATCGACTTGCGGCAGGTTGGCCAGCATGCCGCTGTTGCTCAGTAGCAGGCTGGCCTGGCAATCGCGCAGCATGTAGGCCAGGCGTTCGGCCGGGTAGTCGACATCAAGCGGCACATAGGCACCGCCCGCCTTGAGGATCGCCAGCAGACCGACCAGCAGTTGCGGCGAGCGCTCCACGGCGATGGCCACGCAGCAGTCGGGGCCGACGCCTTTGTCGCGCAGGTAATGGGCCAGGCGGTTGGCTTGTTGGTGCAGTTCGGCGTAATCCAGGCTGCCACCTTCCCAAACCAGCGCCCTGCGCTCAGGGGTCTGGCGCGCCTGTTCATTGAGTTGCTCGACCACCAGGCGCTGCAGTGCCGGCGCCGGCGCCTGGCCCCAGGCCAGCAATTGTTGGCGGCCTTGCTCATCCAGCAAAGCGACGTCGCCCAGGGCCAGTTGCGGGTCCGCGCACACTTGCTCGAGCAGCGCCAGCAGGTGCTGTGCCAGGCGGGTGACGGTATCTTCGGCAAACAGCTCGGCGGCGTAGTCGAAGGCCAGGCTCAGGCGGCCCAAGTGGTCTTCCTCGCTGTGCAGCTGCAGGTCGAACTTGGCTTCGCGGCTGTGCCACGGCAACTCTTCTGCCAGCAAGCCGGGCAGGCGGCGCAGGGCCGAGAGGTCGCGCTGCTGGTGGTTGAACATGACCTGAAACAGGCCCTGCTCACGGGCGTCGGGCAACGCTTCGAGCAGTTGCTCGAACGGCAGGTCCTGGTGGGCCTGGGCATCGAGTGTCGCCTGCCTTACCTCAGCCAGCAGCTGCGCGAACGGCTGGCGGCCATCGAGCTGCGCTCGCAGCACTTGGGTGTTGATGAAGAAACCGACCATGCCCTGGGTTTCCTGGCGCGGGCGGTTGGCATTGGGCACACCGACACGGATGTCGTGCTGGCCGGTGTAGCGGTGTAGCAGGCCCTGCCAGGCTGCCAGCAGCACCATGAACAGGCTGGCCTGATGTTCGCGGGCCAGGCCCTTGAGGGCTTCGCTCAGCTTGGCCGGTACTTTGACGTTCAAGCGTGCCGCACGGTTTGCCTGCTGGCTGGAACGCGGCCGGTCCGGGTGCAGGTCGAGCACCGGTAGCGCATCGCCCAGCCGGGCTTTCCAGTATTCAAGCTGGCGCGTGCTTTCGCCTTCAGCCAGCCATTGGCGCTGCCAGTTGCCATAGTCGGCGTAACCCAGTGGTAAAGGCGCCAGCGAAGCCTCAAGGCCCTGGCAACGGGCGGCGTACAGTTTGGCGAATTCGTCGAGCAGGATGTTCAGCGACCAGCCATCGGCGACGATGTGGTGCAAGGTCACCCACAGCTGATGGTCTTCGTCACCCAGCCGCACCAGGGTCACGCGCAGCAACGGGCCCTGGCCCAGGTCGAACGGTAGCTGTGCTTCGGCTTCGCGGCGCTCGGCCACGTCGGTGGCTGGCAGCCCTTGCAGGTCCAGGTGCAGCAGGGTGAACGCCTGCCGGGGCAGGATGCACTGCAGCGCCTGGCCGTGCTCTTCGCTGAACACGGTGCGCAACGATTCGTGGCGCGCCACCAGCGCCTGGAATGCGGCATCCAGCGCAGCTTCGTCCAGCTCGCCGCGCAGGTGCAGGCCGGCAGGTATGTTGTAGGCCGCCGACTGCGGCGCCAGCTGCCACAGCAGCCAAAGGCGGTTTTGCGCCAACGACTGCGGCAGGGCCTGCCCACGGTCAAGGCGGGCAATGGTCGCCGTTTCGCCACCTCCCTGGGCGAGGATTGCCGCCACGGCAGCGCTGTACTGCGCCAGGGTCGGTGCTTCGAACAGGGTGCGCAGGCCCAGCGCGATACCCAGTTCATCGGCCAGACGCGCAGTCACCTGGGTGGCAGCGATGGAGTTGCCGCCCAGCAGCAGGAAGTGATCATCGGCGGCAACTGATTCGGCCTTGAGCACCTCGCACCAGAGGGCCGCGATGTGTGCTTGCAGGCCGTCGCCGGCAGCGGCAGTTTCACCGGTTTCGACGGGCGTCGGGAAGCGTGCGTAGCAGTCCAGGCTGCCATCGTCCATGCGCAGGCGGCAGGCCGATCGCTGCAGCTTGCCGCTGGAGGTCTTGGGCAAGGCCCCCGGGTTGAGCAACAGGACCACGGCAGGCGCCTGCCGGCAGGCGTCGGCGACGACCTGGCGCAGCGTCTTGATCAGCGCCTCGGGGGTGGACGCCTTCTGCACGTTACGGCTGATTTCCACCGCAACACCGATCCCCTCTTCACCCTGGTCGTCCACGGCAAATACCGCTACACGGCCCTTGCGCAGCACATCGACTTCACGTTCCAGGGTTTTTTCCAGGTCCTGCGGGTAGAGGTTCTGGCCACGGACGATCAGCATGTCCTTCAGGCGCCCGGTGACGAACACTTCACCTTCACGCATGAAGCCCAGGTCACCGGTGCGCAGCCACGTCTGGCCGTCCATTTCGACAAAGGTCCGCGCGCTGGCCTCAGGGTTGCGCCAGTAGCCCGAAGCGATGCTGGGGCCAGCGGCACAGATTTCGCCAACCCGATTGTCACTCAGCACGTCCAGGCACTGTGGCTCGACGATACGGACCGCATGCCCTGGCTGCGGGTAGCCGCAGCTCATCAGCACGCTGCCCTTGCCGGCTTCTGCGCGGTTGGCGGCGAAGGCGTCGCCGTCGAGTTCCAGCGCGCCGATGCCTTGGCCACGGCGGCTGCCGCTGACGAACAAGGTGGCCTCGGCCAGGCCATAACTGGCAAAGAAGCTGCTGGGCGTGAAACCGCAGGGGGCGAACTTCTCGGCGAAGGTGTCCAGGCTGTCCTGGCGAATCGGCTCGGAGCCGGAATAGGCCACACGCCAGCGGCTCAGGTCGAGGCTGGCCAGGGCCGCCTCACTGACCCGTTCGCTGCACAGGCGGTAGGCAAAGTCCGGCCCGCCGCTGATGGTGCCGCCGTATTCGCTGATCGCCTGCAGCCAGCGCTGCGGCCGCGCGAGAAAGTAACCTGGCGACATCAGCACACACGGTACGCCACTGAAGATGGGCTGCAGCAGCCCGCCGATCAGGCCCATGTCGTGGTACAGCGGCAACCAGCTGACGATCACATCGTCGGGGTTGAGGTCGATGCCAAACCCATGGCGAATCAACTGCTCGTTGGCCACCAGGTTGCCGTGGCTGACCTGCACGCCCTTGGGCAGGGCGGTGGAGCCGGAGGTGTACTGGAGGAAGGCGATGTCGTCGCCGGCCAGCGCCGGTTCGCGCCAGTCACTGGCCAGGGCCGGGTCCAGGCCGTCCACTGTCAGCAGCTCAGGGGCGCTGTCTGCGCCGAGTGCTTGCAGGCCCTGCAGGCTGTCGTGCAGCGCTGCCACGGTCAGCAGCAGGCGGGGCTCGGCGTCGTCGATGATCGACAGCAGGCGCTCCTGGTGATGCTGGCGCGAAGACTCCGGCGGGTAGGCCGGTACGGCGATGACACCGGCATACAGGCAACCGAAGAACGCCGCCACGTAGTCCGGCCCGCTGGGGAACAGCAGCACGGCGCGATCACCGAACGCGGCGCGGGCCTGCAAGGCTGCGGCGATGGTGCGTGCACGCATGTCCAGGTCCCGATAGCTGAGCACCGCCTGCTCGCCGGGCGCATCGGCCAAAAAGCGCAAGGCGATGCGCTCAGGGGTGTGCGCAGCACGTTGCGCCAGGGCCTGGACCAGCGAGAGCGGGAGTTCGAAGGCGTCCATCATGGGGTGTTCCTGCCAGTGTCTGGGTAAGTCGGGCCGGCTGCCGCGCGTGGTTCGGCGGGCAGCGTCCGGCGGCCGGATGTACACAGGGGAACGGATGGGCAACGCAAGAAATTACCGGGAAGTCGCAGCGACCAGGCGCACGGAAAGTGACGCGCATCACGATCGCCTGCTTAGAACTGAAACTAATAGATACTCATTAACTTTCGTATTTGACAATCATTATCATTCTGAATAGTTTGTCGCACGTCGTAGGAAGCTTCCCCAAGTGGGGTGCTCCTATTCCCCTCTGTGACAAGGTGATTTCCATGGCGGAACAACTATCCACAAGTAAGTGCGATTCACCATTACTCCAGGCATTCGTCGACAACCGCAGCATCCTGGTCAAGATCGCAGCCCGCATCACCGGCTGCCGCTCACGGGCCGAAGACGTGGTGCAGGACGCTTTCTTCCGGCTCGGCGCCGCCCCCCAGATCACCTCGTCGTTCAAGGCCCAGCTCAGCTACCTGTTCCAGATCGTGCGCAACCTGGCCATCGACCATTACCGCAAGCAGGCGATGGAGCTGAGGTACTCAGGCAGCGAAGAGGAAGGTTTGAACGTGGTCATCCAGAACACCTCGCCCGAGGCCACGCACATCAACCTGGCGGCCCTCGAGCACATTGCCGAGGCGCTCAACGAGCTGCCCCAGCGCACCCGTTACGCTTTCGAGATGTACCGCCTGCACGGCGTGCCGCAGAAAGACATCGCCAAGGAGCTGGGCGTGTCGCCCACGCTGGTCAACTTCATGATCCGTGATGCGCTGGTTCATTGCCGCAAGACCGCCAGCCGCCAGGCCTGAAGCAGCTGCAAACTGCAAGATGAATCAGCGGCGACGCGCCCTTCTCTTGCAGCTTGAAGCTTGCAGCTCGAAGCGCCCCCCCTAAGCCAGCCTGCAGCGATCGAAAAACCGCTCCCGCCCCAGGATCATCAACGCTGCGCGCTTGTGCGGAAAATCGAACTCCTTGTCGCAATGGAAGCACTGGTCGTGCATGTAGCCGATCATCTTGCCATTGTCGGCACGGGGCTCGGCCACCACCCGCTGGGTGCGTGGGTCATCCAGAAACAGGTAGTGCACCAGCGCCGACAGCCAGCTGGCGACCTTGTGCGGACCGCGATGCGCCTGTTCACCCACCAGCATGTGGATGCCGCGGTCGTAGTCGTCGGCTTGATAGAACGGCGCGATGCGGTCCTCCTTGGCCCAATAAGCCTCGAAGTAGGCAAATGGCTGATCGTCGAAACAGCCGATCAAGGTCACGGTGTGCGGGTCGGCTTCCAGCTTGGCCAGGTATTCCCTGTGCTGCTCCAACGACCCGCCCTCCTGCCAGAATTGCTCCACACGCGGATTGTTCTGCCAGCGATTGAAGCGCTCCAGGTCCTGTTCGAGCTCCAGGGTGCGCAGCGACACCCAACTCCCCAGGCGCGCATCGAAGCGCCGATACACCTCGCCACGGGGCTTGGGTGCGCGGCGCGGGTGGCGTTTGCCATTGCTGATCTGCATCTGTTGCGGGTACGCGCCGCTGTCCGGCTGGCCGAGCCAGGGCTGTGGCAATTGCCAGAACATGGAGCGCTCGCACAGGTATACGCCTGGCTGTTGCGTGGTGAGCAGCAGGCCGCTGGCGAGGGCCTCAGGTACAGACTGCGGCAGGTGCCAGGCAAGGCGCCGGCAGGCTGGGTCACGCGACAACAACCAATAACAGGCGGCCCACAGGGCCTGCTGTGGGCGTTCGGGGCACAGGCGTTCAACATGCACCGCCAGGGTAGCGGCTGGCGCCAGGCGCACCTGGATCAGCGGGCGGCCCGCCAGGGTCAGGCTCAACCAGCAATCGCCCTCTTCAGCGCTCAGGCTGCGCCAGCGAGGCTGTGACAAGGGTTGCGAAGCGGCATCGAACGGCATGGTCAGGGCTCACAGAAAATGAAAGAAAGGCTCACTTCTGAAAACGTCACTGCAATCGGGGAATTTAGTCATGGGGAGCGTGGACGGTGATCCGGTAAGGCTGGAAGATGCGGGCAAGCTCCCCGGTATCACGCAGGTGGCGCAGCAGCGCGGCCAATTGCGCGTCGCTGATAGGCGCGCCGGGGCGCAGCAAAGCATAGTGATGGTAGGCCTGGTCGATGCGCGTGGAGGCCATCAACTGGTCGTGACTGGCCGGGTTGCGCGCCAGGAAATCACTGAGGTACGAGCGCGTCACCAGGGCGATGTCGGCTCGGCCGGCCTGCACCATCAGCAGGTTGCTGTCGTGCGAATAGGTCAGCGTGGCGTTGTAGGCCTTGCGCAGGTAGTTGGGGTCCGGGTTGAAACGGGCGAATGCATAGTGGTAGCCGTTGAACAGCGCCAGCCGTTTGCCGGCGAGGTCATCGAAATAGTGCTGGTCCCGGCCATCGGCCTGTTTGGCGACGAACACCTCGGCATCTTCCAGGCCCATGTCCACCGCCTGATGCGGTATCCGTTGCCAGCCCCACTGCGGGTTTTCGAAGATGGCCATGTCGGTGCGGCCTTGCTGGAAATCGCCAAAGCGCCGCTGAATCGATGTGGGCACCAGCACGAAGCGATAATCTTGCTGCAGGCGGTTCAACGCTTCGACCAGTTGCGGCAGCAGCCCGGTGTCGGCACCCTGCTCGGGGCGAACCGTATAAGGCGGAAAATGCGCAGCGCCGACCTTTACCTCGATGGCGTCGGCAGCCCAGACCGGTGCCGCCAGCCATACCGCGGCCAGCATCAACAGGGTGGTCAAAGCCTTCAGGCCGGGCGCTGGAGTCAAGACGGACACTCATCACGGTTCATACCTGGATGCGCCTAAGCTAGGCGTTTTCCTGGCAAGGCACAACTGCTGGTTATGCCAAAGTGAGGGCATTTTGCCAGGGGATGCCGTGACGCCCGACATTGGCTACGCTGCTTTGGCATGTATGGCGAGGGAGCCTGGTATGGGCCACTGGTTGGTGATCGACCTGGAAGCTACCACCGATGACGGTGGCTGGCCGGTGACGGAGATGGAAATCATTGAAATCGGCGCCAGCCTGGTGACCCGTGAAGGCCGCGAAGTAGACCACTTCCAGCGCTTCGTGCGGCCCCGGCGGCGGCCGCAACTGACGCCGTTCTGCCGCGAACTGACACACATCAGCCAGGCCAATGTGGACAGCGCAGCGCCATTTCCCGAGGTATGGGCGCGTTTCGAACGCTGGCTGGGGCACCATCGCGGGCAGTTGCAGGCCTGGGTCAGCTGGGGTGATTACGACCGCCAGCAATTGCTGCAGGAATGGCAGCAACATCAACTCGACAGCCTGTTGCGCAACCTGCCGCATATCAACCTCAAGCAGCGCTTCGCCAAGGCTCGTCACCTGCAGCGCCCGACGGGCCTCAACGGTGCCCTGCAACTGGCCGGCATGCATTTTTGCGGGCAACAGCACCGGGCGCTGGAGGATGCCCGCAATACCGCGCGGCTATTGCCCTTGAGCTTGCCGGGCATTTGAGCTCAGAGGCCCCTGAAAGCAGATGACGGGGGGAATGGGCTTGGGCATACTGGCCAGCCCTTTTTCATCCCCCTCTTTTTCAGGAGTCGCCCCATGTTCAAGGTCAACGAGTACTTCGATGGTACCGTCAAGTCGATCGCCTTCGAAGGCACTGAAGGCCCGGCCACCGTCGGCGTCATGGCACCGGGCGAATACGAGTTCGGCACCGCCAAGCGCGAAATCATGCATGTGGTTTCCGGCGCGCTGACCGTCAAGCTGCCGGGCAGCGACAACTGGGAAACCTTCAACGCCGGCGACAAATTCAATGTGGCCGCCGACAGCAAGTTCCAGCTGAAAGTGGCGGTGGACACTGCCTACCTGTGCGAGTACCGCGACTAAGCGGTAGTCTGCACCGGCCTCATCGCCGGCAAGCCGGCTCCCACAGCAACCCCACAATGTTCGAACACTGTGATATCCCTGTGGGCCGGCTTGCCGGCGATAAAGGCAACGCTATTCCAACAGGAACCCCGCAACCTTCTCAGCCGCCGCCTGCAAATGCTGCTCATGGCTGAACCCCGAAGCCTTCAGCGGTTTCAGATCATGATCGCCTGCCACCAGCCAGCTCACCTCGATCGACGGTGACAGCGCATACCCCTGCACGGCCTCACGATTACCCAGCGCATCCCGCTCGCCCTGCACGATCAACGTCGGTGTCTGCAAGCCCGCCAAATGCTCGACCCGTGGTTTTTCGGGTTTGCCCACGGCATAGAACGGATAGCCCAGGCACACCAGCGCATCAGCACCCAACTCGTCGGCCAGCAGGCTGGCCATGCGCCCGCCCATGGACTTGCCACCAATCGCCAGCTTGACCGCGACCAAAGGTCGCACCTGCCGGTACACCTCGCGCCAGCATTCGAGCAGCACCTTCTGTGGATTGGGTGGCCGCTTGCCACCCCCAACCCTGCGCTCGGCCATGTAGGGGAACTCGAAGCGAACCACCCCTACGCCAAGCGCCGCCAGCCTTTGCGCCATTTCATCCATGAACCCGCTGTCCATCGGCGCGCCAGCGCCATGGGCCAGGATCAGGCACGCCGCAGCATGGCCATCTTGCTGATTCTGCGCCGGATTGCAGTGCAAGCCTGGGACATTTGCGATCTTCGCCCATTGATCCCCGTCAATACCGGCACATTGCCCATTAATCATGCTTGCCTCGCTGTAAAGCCTGCCAATAACCGTGGATGGGAACCCATACATGAACACAACCAGCAGTACCGCCTATAACTACAAGGTGGTCCGCCAATTCGCCATCATGACGGTGGTGTGGGGAATCGTCGGGATGGGGCTCGGCGTCTTCATCGCCGCCCAGCTCGCCTGGCCTTCCCTGAACTTCGACCTCCCCTGGACCAGCTTCGGCCGCCTGCGCCCACTGCATACCAATGCGGTGATCTTCGCGTTCGGCGGCTGTGCACTGTTCGCCACCTCCTATTATTCGGTGCAACGCACCTGCCAGACCACCCTCTTCGCACCAGGGCTGGCCGCGTTCACTTTCTGGGGCTGGCAACTGGTCATCCTGCTGGCGGCCATTACCTTGCCGCTGGGTTACACCAGCTCCAAGGAATACGCCGAGCTGGAATGGCCGATCGACATCCTGATCACCATCGTCTGGGTCTGCTACGCCATCGTGTTCTTCGGCACTTTGATCAAGCGCACCACCAAGCATATCTATGTCGGCAACTGGTTCTTCGGTGCCTTCATCCTGACCGTGGCCATGCTGCACATCATCAACAACCTCGAACTGCCGGTCAGCCTGACCAAGTCGTACTCGGTCTACGCCGGGGCCACCGACGCCATGGTGCAGTGGTGGTACGGCCACAACGCCGTGGGCTTCTTCCTCACTGCAGGCTTCCTGGGGATGATGTACTACTACGTGCCCAAGCAGGCCGAACGCCCGGTGTATTCCTATCGCCTGTCGATCGTCCACTTCTGGGCGCTGATCACCCTGTACATCTGGGCCGGCCCCCACCACCTGCACTACACCGCGCTGCCCGACTGGGCGCAGTCGCTGGGCATGGTGATGTCGCTGATCCTGCTGGCCCCCAGCTGGGGCGGCATGATCAACGGCATGATGACCCTCTCCGGTGCCTGGCACAAACTGCGCAGCGACCCGATCCTGCGCTTTCTCGTGGTATCGCTGGCGTTCTACGGCATGTCCACCTTCGAAGGCCCGATGATGGCCATCAAGACGGTCAACGCCCTGTCCCACTACACCGACTGGACCATCGGCCACGTGCATGCCGGCGCCCTCGGCTGGGTGGCGATGATCTCCATCGGCGCGCTGTACCACACCATTCCGCAAGTGTTCGGCAAGGCACGCATGTACAGCATCGGCCTGATCAACGCGCACTTCTGGCTGGCGACCATCGGCACCGTGCTGTACATCGCCTCGATGTGGGTCAACGGCATCGCCCAGGGCCTGATGTGGCGCGCGGTGAACAGCGACGGCACGCTCACCTACTCGTTCGTGGAAACCCTGGTGGCCAGCCACCCGGGCTTCATCGTGCGTTTCGTCGGTGGCGCGATCTTCCTCAGTGGCATGTTCCTGATGGCCTGGAACACTTGGCGCACCGTACGTGCACCGGCCACCGAGGCCGCCCCTGCCAACGCCCAGCTGGCCTGAGGAGACCTGCCTGATGAAACATGAAGTCATCGAAAAAAACGTCGGCCTGCTGGCCCTGTTGATGGTGTTCGCCGTCAGCATCGGCGGCCTGACCCAGATCGTCCCGCTGTTCTTCCAGGACGTCACCAACAAGCCGGTCGAAGGCATGAAGCCTTACACCGCGCTGCAGCTTGAAGGCCGCGATATCTATATCCGCGAAGGTTGCGTGGGCTGCCACTCGCAGATGATCCGCCCGTTCCGCGCCGAGACCGAACGCTACGGCCACTACTCGGTGGCCGGTGAAAGTGTGTGGGACCACCCGTTCCTGTGGGGCTCCAAGCGTACCGGCCCGGACCTGGCCCGGGTCGGCGGGCGCTACTCCGACGACTGGCACCGCGCGCACCTGTACAACCCGCGCAACGTGGTACCGGAGTCGAAGATGCCGTCCTACCCATGGCTCGTCGCCCAGCAGGTCGACAACAGCCACACCGACACCAAGATGCGCACCCTGCGCACCCTGGGGGTGCCGTACACCGACGAGGACATTGCCGGTGCGCGTGATGCGGTCAAGGGCAAGACCGAGATGGACGCCCTGGTCGCCTACCTGCAGGTGCTCGGCACCGCGATCAAGAACAAGAGGTGAGTGCGATGGAAATGGATATCGGCATGATCCGCGGCGTGGGCACCCTGGTGGTGATGATTGCCTTCATCGGCCTCTCGCTGTGGGTGTTCAACCGCCGCCGCGACCATGATTTCGCCGAAGCGCGCCTGCTGCCCTTCGTCGACGACCGCCTGCCCCCTGCCGGGCAGGACACTGGCATGAGGAGTAATCCCCAATGACTACCTTCTGGAGTACGTACATCTGCGTACTGACCATCGGCAGCCTGATCGGCCTGACCTGGCTGCTGCTGTCGACCCGCAAGGGCCAGAGCAGCAACACCACCGACCAGACCATGGGGCACAGCTTCGACGGCATCGAGGAGTATGACAATCCGCTGCCCAAGTGGTGGTTCTGGCTGTTCGTCGGCACCCTGGTGTTCGCGGTGGGCTACCTGATCCTCTACCCGGGCCTGGGCAACTGGAAGGGCGTCCTGCCCGGCTACGAGAATGGTTGGACCGGCGCGAACGAATGGCAGAAGGAAATGGACAAGGCCGACGCCAGGTTCGGCCCGATCTTCGCCAAATACGCGGCCATGCCGGTCGAGGAAGTGGCCAAGGACCCGCAGGCATTGAAGATGGGCGGCCGCCTGTTCGCCTCCAACTGCTCGGTGTGCCACGGCTCGGACGCCAAAGGCGCCTATGGTTTCCCCAACCTGACCGACAATGACTGGCGCTGGGGCGGCGAGCCCGAAACCATCAAGGCGTCGATCATGAATGGCCGCCACGGCGTGATGCCCGCCTGGGCTGAGGTGATCGGCGAACAGGGCGTGGCGGATGTAGCCGCCTACGTGCTGAGCAACCTCGATGGCCGCAGCCTGCCGGAAGGCGCCAAGGCTGATGTGGCCAAGGGCAAGGAGATCTTCGCGGGCAACTGCGTGGCCTGCCACGGGCCCGAGGGCAATGGCACCCCAGCCATGGGCGCACCTAACCTGAACCATCCGCAGGCGTTCATCTACGGTTCGAGCTTTGCCCAACTGCAGCAGACCATTCGCTATGGCCGCCAGGGGCAAATGCCGGCCCAGGTGGACATCCAGGGCAATGACAAGGTGCATTTGCTGGCGGCTTATGTGTACAGCCTTTCGCAGGGTGATATGCCTGCAACCGTGACCGCCAAGTAACACCCCGGGCTGCTCTGCAGCCCATTCGCCGGCTTGCCGGCGATTGGGCCGCAAAGCGGCCCCGGCACCTCCCCGCCCCTAGCCCCGCCTTGCACCCCCTCCGAACAGAACTAAGCTTGTTGCCACAGTGGCCTTCGCTGTCAATCCTGCGAAGCAGACGCGGTGCATCGCCTGACGCCGCCTGGAAAAAAAGCTTGACCGATCGATCAGAAAAAGATGAAAAACGGTACACATTACAAATATTTATTTGTGTACAATCGCCCGAACCCTATTGCCGCGGGACACCGGCATAAGGGCCCGGACACGGGTCGGCGCAGGGCTCCTTGCGTTGCCATAACCCTGGCGGTTATCGATACTGGCGCCGATTTTTCAACCAACAAGAACACCAAAACCGTGGAACCTTAGAATGAGCACAGCAATCAGTCCGACTGCTTATAACTATAAGGTCGTCCGCCAGTTCGCCATCATGACGGTGGTCTGGGGGATCCTTGGCATGGGCCTGGGCGTTTTCATCGCCTCGCAGCTGGTGTGGCCGCAACTGAACCTGGACCTGCCCTGGACCAGCTTCGGCCGCCTGCGCCCCTTGCACACCAACCTGGTCATCTTCGCCTTCGGCGGCTGTGCGTTGTTCGGCACCAGCTACTACGTGGTGCAGCGAACCTGCCAGACCCGGCTGATTTCCGACAGCATGGCCGCCTTCACCTTCTGGGGTTGGCAGGCCGTGATCGTCGGTGCGCTGATCACCTTGCCGATGGGCTACACCACCACCAAGGAATACGCCGAGCTCGAGTGGCCACTGGCGATCCTGCTGGCCATCGTCTGGGTGACCTACGGGCTGGTGTTCTTCGGCACCATCGTCAAGCGCAAGACCAAGCACATCTACGTCGGCAACTGGTTCTACGGCGCCTTCATCGTGGTTACCGCGATGCTGCACATCGTCAACCACATCTCGCTGCCGGTGAGCCTGTTCAAGTCCTACTCGGCCTACTCCGGCGCCACCGACGCGATGATCCAGTGGTGGTACGGCCACAACGCCGTGGGCTTCTTCCTCACCACCGGCTTTCTGGGGATGATGTACTACTTCGTGCCCAAGCAGGCCGAGCGGCCGATCTACTCGTATCGCCTGTCGATCGTCCACTTCTGGGCACTGATCACCCTGTACATCTGGGCAGGCCCGCACCACCTGCACTACACCGCGCTGCCCGACTGGGCGCAGTCGCTGGGCATGGTGATGTCGATCATCCTCCTGGCGCCGAGCTGGGGCGGCATGATCAACGGCATGATGACCCTCTCCGGTGCCTGGCACAAACTGCGCACCGACCCGATCCTGCGCTTCCTCGTGGTATCGCTGGCGTTCTACGGCATGTCCACCTTCGAAGGCCCGATGATGGCCATCAAGACCGTGAACTCGCTGTCGCACTACACCGACTGGACCATCGGCCACGTACACGCCGGCGCGCTCGGCTGGGTGGCGATGATCTCGATCGGCGCCGTGTACCACATGATCCCGCGCCTGTATGGCCGCGATCAGATGCACAGCGTGGGCCTGATCAACGCGCACTTCTGGCTGGCGACCATCGGCACCGTGCTGTACATCGCCTCGATGTGGGTCAACGGCATCACCCAAGGCCTGATGTGGCGCGCCATCAACGATGACGGCACGCTGACTTACTCCTTCGTCGAAGCCCTGCAGGCCAGCCACCCGGGCTACATCGTCCGCGCACTGGGCGGTGCGTTCTTCGCCTCCGGCATGCTGCTGATGGCTTACAACGTGTTGCGCACCGTACGCGCCGCCAACCCGGCAGAAGCGGATGAAGCCGCCAAGATCGTCGTTGTGGGAGCCCACTGATGAAGCATGAAGCTGTCGAGAAGAACATCGGCCTGCTGGCCTTCTTCATGGTCATCGCCGTGAGCGTCGGTGGCCTCACCCAGATCGTCCCGCTGTTCTTCCAGGACGTCACCAACAAACCCGTCGAAGGCATGAAGCCGCGCACCGCGCTGGAAGTCGAAGGCCGTGACATCTACATCCGCGAAGGTTGCGTGGGCTGCCACTCGCAGATGATCCGGCCGTTCCGCGCCGAAACCGAGCGCTACGGCCACTACTCGGTGGCCGGTGAAAGCGTGTGGGACCACCCGTTCCTGTGGGGCTCCAAACGTACCGGCCCGGACCTGGCCCGCGTCGGTGGCCGCTACTCCGATGACTGGCACCGCGCACACCTGTACAACCCGCGCAACGTAGTGCCGGAGTCGAAGATGCCATCCTACCCGTGGCTGGTGGAGAACACGCTCGACGGCAAAGACACCGCGAAGAAGCTGGAAGTGCTGCGTACCCTGGGCACGCCGTACACCGATGCCGACATCGCCGGTGCCCGCGACGCGGTCAAGGGCAAGACCGAAATGGACGCACTGGTCGCGTACCTGCAGGGTCTTGGCACCATCATCAAAAGCAAACGGTGACGCTGATGGATATCGGGATGATTCGCGGCCTGGGCACCGTCGTGGTGATGGTGGCCTTCGTGGGCCTGGCGCTGTGGGTGTTCAACCCACGGCGCAAACAGGAGTTCGACGAGGCAACCCAACTGCCGTTCGCCGATGACCCCGAGGCCAAAACGCACGTCGAGCAAGCGCAAGCAAAAGCTTCTGGGAGCAAACAACAATGACAACCTTCTGGAGTCTGTACGTCACCGTCCTGACCCTGGGCACCATCTTCGCGTTGACCTGGCTACTGCTGTCGACCCGCAAGGGCCAGCGCGAAGAGGTCACCGACGAAACCGTCGGGCATGCCTTCGATGGCATCGAGGAATACGACAACCCCCTGCCCAAATGGTGGTTCTGGCTGTTCGTCGGCACCATCATTTTCGCCCTCGGCTACCTGGTGCTGTACCCGGGCCTGGGCAACTGGAAAGGCGTGCTGCCTGGGTATTCGTACCTGGATAACGACAAGCAGACCGAGTTCACCAACGGTCAGCCCGGCTGGACCGGCGTGCACGAGTGGGAAAAGGAAATGGCCAAGGCCGATGCCCGCTTCGGGCCAATCTTCGCCAAGTATGCGGCCATGCCTATCGAAGAAGTGGCCAGGCAGCCGCAAGCGCTGAAGATGGGCGCGCGGCTGTTTGCGTCCAACTGCTCGGTGTGCCACGGCTCCGACGCCAAGGGCGCCTACGGCTTCCCCAACCTCACCGACAACGACTGGCGCTGGGGCGGCGAGCCGGAAACCATCAAGGCCAGCATCATGGGCGGCCGCCATGGCGTGATGCCGGCGTGGGCGGAGGTGATCGGCGAGCAAGGCGTGGCCGACGTGTCAGCCTTCGTGATCAGCAAGCTCGATGGTCGCAGCCTGCCTGAAGGCGCCAAGGCCGATGTCGAGAACGGGCAGAAGATCTTCGCCGCCAACTGCGTGGCGTGCCATGGCCCTGAAGGCAAAGGCACACCCGCCATGGGCGCGCCGAACCTGACCCACCCGCAGGCGTTCATCTACGGTTCGAGCTTCGCTCAGTTGCAACAGACCATCCGTTATGGTCGCCAGGGGCAGATGCCGGCGCAGGAGCAACTGCAGGGCAATGACAAAGTTCACCTGCTGGCGGCTTATGTGTACAGCCTGTCGCATCAGGAGCAGGAGCCTGAAAAGGCCGAGTGATGCCTGCACTGGCCTATCGCCGGCAAGCCGGCCCCCGCACCGCGTGGGCCGAGTGATGCCGGCGATAGGGCCGGGAGATTCAGCGCTAGATGACCTGGATCAATTGACACCCGCCTTAACACGATCAACGCCCCGAACCCAACGCGACTAAAGGTCGCAGAGCGACCCCGGCGTGCCATCAGCGGCGTATCATGGGGCGCAGCGCTAGCAGAATGCGCGAGACTGCGGCCGGCACGCACTGGCCGCGGCATTTCTCCACTGCCGTGGGACTTGATGATGAGCAAGCAAATTCCGGTACATGACGTTACCCCGCCTGCCAGCAAAGGGAAGGATTCCGTCGACCTCTACGCCTCTCGCGAGAAAATCTACACCCGCGCCTTCACCGGCCTGTTCCGCAGGTTGCGGATGGTCGGCGGGGCAGCGCTGTTCCTTTTGTACTTTGGCACTGTCTGGCTGAACTGGGGCGGCCATCAGGCCGTCTGGTGGAACCTGCCCGAGCGCAAGTTCTACATCTTCGGCACCACCATCTGGCCGCAAGACTTCATCCTGCTCTCGGGCATCCTCATCGTCGCCGCCTTCGGCCTGTTCTTCGTTACCGTGTATGCCGGCCGCGTATGGTGCGGCTACACCTGCCCGCAAAGCGTGTGGACGTGGATCTTCATGTGGTGCGAAAAGGTCACCGAAGGCGACCGCAATCAGCGCATGAAGCTTGACCGGGCCCCGATGAGCGCCAACAAGTTCCTGCGCAAGTTCACCAAGCACAGCCTGTGGCTGCTGATCGGCTTCGTCACCGGCATGACCTTCGTCGGCTACTTCTCGCCGATTCGCGAACTGGCCATCGAATTCTTCACCGGCCAGGCCGATGGCTGGGCCTACTTCTGGGTCGGCTTCTTCACCCTGGCCACCTACGGCAACGCCGGCTGGCTGCGCGAGCAAGTGTGCGTGTACATGTGCCCCTACGCACGCTTCCAGAGCGTGATGTTCGACAAGGACACCCTGATCGTCTCCTACGACCCGCGCCGCGGTGAAACTCGCGGCCCGCGCAAGAAGGACACGGACTACAAGGCCCAGGGCCTGGGCGACTGCATCGACTGCACCATGTGCGTACAGGTCTGCCCCACCGGCATCGACATACGCGACGGGCTGCAGATCGAGTGCATCGGCTGCGCCGCCTGCATCGACGCGTGCGACAGCATCATGGACAAGATGAACTACCCCAAAGGCCTGATCAGCTACACCACCGAACACAACCTGTCGGGGCAGAAGACCCACATGCTGCGCCCAAGGCTGATCGGCTACGCACTGGTGCTGCTGGTGATGATCGGCGCCCTGGCCACCGCCTTCGCCACCCGCTCGCTGGTGGGCTTCGACGTCAGCAAGGACCGCGTGCTGTACCGCGAGAACGCCCAGGGGCGGATCGAGAACGTGTACAGCCTCAAGGTCATGAACAAGGACCAGCGTGATCACGTGTACGTGCTGGACGCCGCTGGCCTGCCTGACCTGCGGCTCGAAGGCCAGCGGGAAATCCGCGTGGCCGCCGGCGATATCGTCAGCCTGCCGGTGCAGTTGTCGGTCGCCCCCGAGAAGCTGCCCTCGACCACCAACGAAATCACCTTCACCCTCAAAAGCGCCGATGACAGCGCTGCCGAGGTCGAAGCCAAGAGCCGCTTCATCGGCCCACAGATCCGCTGAGAGAGAATGCGAACCATGCCTGCCGCCACCGCCACCAGCCCTTGGTACAAGCACCTCTGGCCCTGGATCATCATCGGCATCCTCACTACCTCGGTGTGCCTGAGCCTGACCATGGTCAGCATCGCCGTGAACAACCCCGACAACCTGGTCAACGACAACTACTACGAGGCTGGCAAAGGCATCAACCGCTCGCTGGACCGTGAATTGCTGGCGCAGAACCTGGGTTTGAAGGCCAGCGTGCACCTGGACGAGCTGACGGGCGAAGTGGACCTGCGCCTGGCCGGCAGCAGCGACCCGCAGAGCCTGGAGCTGAACCTGATTTCACCTACCCAGCCAGAGAAGGACCGTAAGGTGCTGCTGAGCCGGGTCGAGGCAGGGCGCTATGTGGGGCAACTGGAAGACAAGGTGGACGGGCGCCGCTTTGTCGAGCTGCTGGGTAGCGAAAGCGGCCAGGTGTGGCGCTTGTTCGAGGAGGAAAAAGTGGCGCATGGTGTGACCTTGCAGTTGGGCGATGAAGCCATCCAGGGCGCTGAACACTTGTAGCGGCCTTGCCGGGGCGCCGGACCGGTCGGAAAGGGGCGCGAAGCGGCCCCAGCAACCTATGCTGCCAAGCTGAGCAATCTATGCTGCGAAGCTCAAAATTTGGGGCCGCTTCGCGCCCCTTTCGCGACACAAGGCCGCTCCTACAGGGGAACGCGCCGGCCAGCCGATATATGTAAGGCAATGATGTGATGACCCAGCCCACCCCCTGCTACCACTGCGCCCTGCCCGTCCCCCCGGGCAGCCGCTTCACCGCCGTGGTCCTCGGCCAGCCCCGGCAGTTCTGCTGTCCCGGCTGCCAGGCAGTGGCCGAGTCGATCGTCGCCGGCGGGCTGGAACACTACTACCAGCACCGCAGCGACAATAGCGCCAACCCCGAAGCCCTGCCCAAGCAGTTGCAGGACGAACTGGCCCTGTACGACCGCAGCGACGTGCAACAGACCTTCGTCCGCCACCAGGGCGAGCTGGCCGAAACCACCCTGCTGGTCGAAGGCATCAGCTGCGCCGCCTGCGGCTGGTTGATCGAAAAGCACTTGCGCAACCTGCCCGGCGTGGCCGACGCACGTCTTAACCTGTCCAACCATCGCCTGCTGCTCAGTTGGGAAGACCAACGGCTGCCGCTCTCGCGATTGTTGGCCGAGCTGCGCCAGATCGGCTACGCCGCCCACCCCTACCAGCCAGACCAGGCCGCCGAGCAACTGGCCCGCGAAAACCGCAGCGCCCTGCGCAGGCTGGGCGTTGCCGGGCTGCTGTGGTTCCAGGCGATGATGGCGACCATGGCCACCTGGCCGGAATTCAACATCGACCTGTCGCCCGAGCTGCACACCATCCTGCGCTGGGTGGCGCTGTTTCTCACCATCCCGATCGTGTTCTACAGCTGCGCGCCCTTCTTCAAAGGGGCCGCACGCGACCTGCGCACTCGCCACCTGACCATGGACGTGTCGGTATCGCTGGCCATCGCCCTGGCCTTTGGTGCCGGGATCTGGACGGCCATCACCGGCAGTGGCGAACTGTATTTCGACACCGTGGGCATGTTCGCACTGTTTCTGCTCACCGGCCGCTACCTTGAACGCCGCGCCCGCGAGCGTACGGCAGCGGCCACCGCGCAACTGGTCAACCTGCTACCGGCCTCTTGCCTGCGCCTGGACAGCCTTGGCCGCAGCGAGCGCATCCTGCTCAGCGAACTGCAACGCGGCGACACCGTGCAGGTGTTGCCCGGCGCAGTGATCCCGGCTGACGGGCGCATTGTCGAAGGCCGCTCCAGCGTCGACGAGTCGCTGCTGACCGGTGAGTACCTGCCGCAACCGCGGCGGGCCGGCGACCGGGTCACCGGCGGCACCCTGAATGTCGAAAGCACGCTGAACGTAGAAATCGAAGCCCTTGGCCAGGAGTCGCGACTGTCGGCCATCGTCCGCCTGCTGGAACGCGCGCAGACGGAAAAGCCACGCCTGGCGCAGATTGCCGACCGTGCATCGCAATGGTTCCTGCTGTTCACGCTGGTGGCCGCCATCGTCATAGGCCTGTGGTGGTGGCACCTGGACCCGACACGGGCGTTCTGGATTGTCCTGGCCATGCTGGTAGCCACCTGCCCATGCGCGCTCTCGCTCGCCACCCCTACTGCACTGACCGCCGCCACCGGTACGCTGCACAAGCTCGGCCTGCTGGTCACCCGCGGCCATGTACTGGAAGGCCTCAACCAGATCGACACGGTCATTTTCGACAAAACCGGCACGCTCACCGAGGGCCGCCTGACGCTGCGCAGCATTCGCCCGCTGGGCGCGGTGGCCGCCGACCGCTGCCTGGCCCTTGCCGCCGCCCTGGAAAACCGCTCCGAGCACCCCATCGCCCGCGCCTTCGGTCGCAATGCCGAGCCTGCGGAGGATGTGCAAACGGTACCTGGGCTGGGCCTGGAAGGGCTGGTCGGCGGGCAACGCCTGCGCATCGGCCAGCCCACGTTCGTTTGCGCCCTCAGCGGCGCCGAAATCCCGACTGTCCCGGAGCCCCGCGGCCAATGGCTGCTGCTGGGTGATCGCCAAGGCCCGCTGGCCTGGTTCGGCCTGGACGACCGCCTGCGCGAGGACGCCCCTGCCCTGCTGGCGGCCTGCAAGGCGCGTGGCTGGCGCACCCTGCTGCTGTCGGGCGACAGCTCGCCCATGGTCGCCGAAGTAGCCGCCCAACTGGGTATCGATCAGGCCATCGGCGGCCTGCGCCCGGACGACAAGCTGGACCGGCTCAAGGCTCTGCAGGCTTCAGGACGCAAGGTGCTGATGCTGGGTGACGGGGTCAACGATGTGCCGGTGCTGGCCGCCGCCGATATCAGCATTGCCATGGGCAGTGCCACCGACCTTGCCAAGACCAGTGCCGATGCAGTGCTGTTGAGCAACCGCCTGCAAGCGCTGGTACATGCCTTCGACCTGGCCCGCCGCACCCGCCGCAACATCCTCGAGAACCTGCTTTGGGCGACCCTGTATAATGGCCTCATGCTGCCGTTTGCCGCGCTCGGCTGGATCACCCCGGTATGGGCCGCCGTCGGCATGTCGGTCAGCTCGCTGATCGTGGTCCTCAATGCCCTGCGCCTGACCCGGCTGCCGGGCGTGGCGGCCACCGCCAGCGCCCCACAACCTGCCATTGCCTGATCAGGAGCCGCCCATGCCAGCCCTCTATGTCATGATCCCGGCCGCCCTGCTGCTCGTCGGCGTCGCCGTGTACATCTTTTTCTGGGCGGTGGACAGCGGCCAGTACGACGACCTTGAAAGCCCTGCCCACAGCATCCTGTTCGACGACCAGGACCCACGCCACCAGGCTGCTGTCAAACAAGAGCCCGACGAGCCGCAAGACAAGGACCAACCACCCCGTGCCTGACCTGCTTCCCCTGCTCGGCTCCGCGCTGGTCCTCGGCCTGCTCGGCGGCGGCCACTGCCTGGGCATGTGCGGCGGCCTGATGGGCGCATTGACTCTGGCGATCCCGCCGGAGCAACGGGGCCGGCGCCTGCGCCTGCTGCTGGCGTACAACCTTGGGCGGGTCCTCAGTTATGCCTGCGCCGGCCTGCTGCTGGGCCTGGCCGGCTGGGCGGTAGCCAGCAGCCCTGCCGCCCTGGCACTGCGGGTGGTGGCCGCGTTGCTGCTGATCGCCATGGGCTTGTACCTGGCCGGCTGGTGGAGCGGGCTGACACGCATCGAAGCACTGGGTAGAGGGCTTTGGCGGCATATCCAGCCAGTGGCCTCGCGCCTGTTGCCGGTCTCCAGCCTGCCCCGGGCCCTGCTGCTTGGCGCGCTGTGGGGCTGGCTGCCATGCGGGCTGGTTTACAGCACCTTGCTGTGGGCGGCCAGCCAGGGCAACGCGGGGTATAGCGCGGCGCTGATGCTGGCGTTCGGGCTGGGTACCTGGCCTGTGCTGCTGGCCACAGGGCTGGCGGCGGAGCGGGTCAACAGCCTGTTGCGGCGGCGTAGCGTGCGCATGGCAGGAGGACTGCTGGTCATCCTGTTCGGCCTGTGGACACTGCCGGGGCCGCACCAGCATTGGCTGATGGGGCACTGACAGGCGCTGCTGCGCAGCGGCCCCCTAGCTCTTGATACAAATCAACACAGATTCCTACAGACGACCATAGACTCCGGGGCACTGCTGCTCATTCCGGGGACCGCCCACATGCTCGAAGATCTACGCTGGGATGCCGACCTGATCCGCCGCTACGATCTGGCCGGCCCGCGCTACACCTCCTACCCGACCGCGGTGCAACTGCACAGCGAAGTCGGCTCGTTCGACCTGCTCCACGCCCTGCGCGAAAGCCGCCGGGCCGTGCGCCCGCTGTCTGTGTACGTACACGTGCCGTTCTGCGCCAACATCTGCTACTACTGCGCCTGCAACAAGGTGATCACCAAGGACCGTGGCCGAGCCGCACCCTACCTGCAGCGCCTGGAGCAGGAAATCCAGCTGATCGCCTGCCACCTGGACCCTAAACAGCGTGTTGAACAGTTGCATCTGGGCGGCGGCACGCCGACCTTCCTCAGCCATGTGGAACTGCGCCAGCTGATGGCCACCCTGCGCCAGCACTTCAACCTGCTAGACGATGATTCCGGCGACTACGGCATCGAACTGGACCCGCGCGAGGCCGACTGGTCGACCATGGGCTTATTGCGTGAACTGGGCTTCAACCGCGTGAGCCTCGGCGTGCAGGACCTGGACCCCGCAGTGCAGCGCGCGATCAACCGCCTGCAGAGCCTAGAGCAGACGCGCACCCTGATCGAAGCGGCGCGTACCTTGCAGTTCCGCTCGGTCAACCTGGACCTGATCTACGGCCTGCCCAAGCAGACCCCGGAAGGCTTCGCCCGCACCGTCGAGGAGGTGATCCGCCTGCAGCCCGATCGCCTCTCGGTCTTCAACTACGCCCACCTGCCCGAGCGCTTCATGCCGCAACGGCGTATCGACAGCAACGACCTGCCGGCCCCGGCAGCCAAGCTGGAGATGCTCCGGGCCACCATCGAGCAGCTCACCGCCGCCGGCTATCGCTACATCGGCATGGACCACTTCGCCCTGCCCGACGACGAGCTGGCCGTCGCCCAGGAAGAAGGTACCCTGCAGCGCAACTTCCAGGGCTACACCACCCACGGCCACTGCGACCTGATCGGCCTGGGGGTTTCGGCAATCAGCCAGATCGGCGACCTGTACTGCCAGAACAGCAGCGACCTCAACACTTATCAGGACACGCTATCCGGCTCCCAGCTGGCAACCCAGCGCGGCCTGCTGTGCAATCACGATGACCGCCTGCGACGGGCAGTGATCCAGCAACTGATCTGCCACTTCGAGCTCGACTTCGAGCCGATCGAAAGCGCCTTCACCATCGATTTTCGGGGCTATTTCAACGATCTTTGGCCAGCGCTGCTGAACATGCAAAGGGACGGCCTGATCCGCCTCGACGAAAAGGGTATCCGCATCCTGCCGGCCGGGCGCCTGCTGGCCCGCTCGGTATGCATGGTGTTCGACGCGTATCTGGCGATGCACGACCGTCAGCGATTCTCGCGGGTGATCTAGCCAAGCGAATCGTTGACCGTGTGGACAAGCCCGCTTGCCAGGCACACTATGGGCAAGAACGGACCCCCGGCATGATGCAGCTGGGGTTCGGCCAAGGCGCATCATCCTCGCGCACACTGGCCTACACCCTATGCCGTAGGTTACCCTTACGACTTATGTGTGCTTTCCCACAAGGATCGATTCAAATGTCCGAGCCAGTCAAACTGCGCGCCCACGGCCAGGCCCATTGCAAGGATTGCAGCCTGGCCCCCCTGTGCCTGCCTCTTTCGCTCAACCTGGAAGACATGGATGCACTGGATGAAATCGTCAAACGCGGACGCCCGCTGAAAAAGGGCGAGTTCCTGTTCCGCCAGGGTGACAATTTCGGCTCGGTTTACGCCGTACGTTCCGGCGCCCTCAAGACGTTCAGCCTGAGCGACAGCGGCGAGGAGCAGATCACCGGCTTCCACCTGCCCAGCGAACTGGTCGGCCTGTCCGGCATGGACACTGAAGCCTACCCGGTCTCGGCCCAGGCGCAGGAAACCACCTCGGTGTGTGAAATCCCGTTCGAGCGCCTTGATGAGCTGTCTGTGCAGCTACCGCAGCTGCGCCGCCAGCTGATGCGGGTGATGAGCCGTGAAATCCGCGACGATCAGCAAATGATGCTGCTGCTGTCGAAAAAGACCGCCGATGAGCGCATTGCCACCTTCCTGGTCAACCTGTCGGCACGCTTCCGCGCCCGCGGCTATTCGGCCAACCAGTTCCGCCTGAGCATGTCGCGCAACGAAATCGGCAATTACCTGGGCCTGGCCGTTGAAACCGTGTCGCGGGTGTTCACCCGCTTCCAGCAGAACGGCCTGCTGCGTGCCGAGGGCAAGGAAGTGCACATCCTCGACCCGATCCAGCTGTGTGCGCTGGCCGGTGGTGCGATGGAGGCCTGAAAGCCTGCTTGAAAAAGGTATACTGGCGCATTCGTTTTTCAGGATACCTGCAACAATGCACAGCGAAGCCTTCGACCTCAAAGCCCTGATCCGCCCGGTAGTGGACTTCCCCAAGCCGGGTGTGATCTTCCGCGACATCACCCCGCTGTTCCAGTCGCCACGCGGGCTGCGTTATGTCGCCGACCAGTTCATCGAACGTTATGTCGAGGCGGAGTTCAGCCACATCGGCGCCATGGATGCCCGGGGCTTTCTGATCGGCTCGATCATCGCCCACCAGTTGAACAAGCCGCTGATCCTGTTCCGCAAGCAAGGCAAACTGCCGGCTGACGTGCTGTCGGAGGGTTACCAGACCGAGTACGGTGAAGCCTTCCTGGAAGTGCATGCCGACAGCCTGTGCGAAGGCGATTCGGTGCTGATCTTCGATGACCTGATCGCCACCGGCGGCACCCTGCTGGCCGCAGCCAACCTGGTGCGCCGCACCGGTGCTCAGGTGTTCGAGGCGGCGGCGATCATCGACCTGCCTGAGCTGGACGGTTCGCGCCGACTGCAGGCGGCAGGTGTGCCGACCTTCTGCCTGACCGAGTTTTCGCTGAGCGAGTACTGAGTGATTCTTGGGGTGCCTTGCACCCCTTTCGCGACACAAGGCCGCCCCTACAGGGGACCGCGTACGGCCTTGTGTCGCGAAAGGGCCGCACAGCGGCCCCAGCAATTCAAATCAAAGGGAAATCGGCTTACGCCCCGCGAAGGCATGCGCCAGGGTGCCGCCATCGACCAGTTCCAGCTCGCCGCCCAGCGGCACGCCGTGGGCAATCCGCGAGGCTACCAGCCCCTTCTCGGCCAGCAACTGCGCGATGTAATGTGCTGTCGCCTCCCCTTCCACGGTCGGGTTGGTGGCCAGGATCACCTCGGTAAAGCTGCCCTGCTCTTCGATTCGCGCCATCAGCTGCGGCACGCCAATAGCATCAGGCCCCAGGCCATCAAGCGGCGACAGATGCCCCTTGAGTACGAAGTAGCGACCGCGATAGCCGGTCTGCTCCACCGCATACACATCCATCGGCCCCTCCACCACGCACAGCTGGGTATCGTCGCGGCGTGTATCAGCGCATTGCGGGCACAACTCCTGCTCGGTCAAGGTGCGACACTGGCGGCAATGGCCAACCCCTTCCATGGCAAGGCTGAGCGCCTGGGCCAGGCGCACACCACCGCTGCGGTCGCGTTCCAGCAACTGCAGGGCCATGCGCTGGGCGGTTTTCTGGCCGACGCCCGGCAGCGTGCGCAGGGCGTCGATCAGTTGGCGGATAAGGGGGCTGAAGCTCATGGGAAAGGCCTGATAATTCTATGAGAGGCGGTTTATACCGGCGCAGCCTGACAGCGTCAAATCTCACCTATCACAAGCGGCGCTCGATCCAAAGGCCGCCAGAACATCCAGGCATGCGCCCGGCAGCATCAGCAACGACCTGCAAACAACACCACAAAAAAAGCCGCCCTGGAACCCAGCGGCGGCTTTCCAACTGCAAATGCCTTAGAACGGCATCTTGAAGCCCGGCGGCAGCTGCATGCCTGCAGTCATGCCACCCATTTTTTCCTGGCTGCTCTGCTCGACCTTGCGTACGGCATCGTTCAGTGCAGCAGCAATCAGGTCTTCGAGCACTTCCTTGTCGTCTTCTTCAGTCGACATCAGGCTTTGATCGATGCTGACGCGCTTGACGTCATGACGGCCGGTCATCACCACGCTGACCAGGCCGCCACCAGACTGGCCCGTCACTTCGGCGTTGGCCAGCTCTTCCTGCATCTTGGCCATTTTTTCCTGCATCTGCTGGGCCTGCTTCATCAGGCCGGCCATGCCACCTTTCATCATGGGGGTATACCTCGATTGGGTCGTGTGATGCAGCCCGCCACAGGCCGGCCGCATGGTTATCCGTTACTGACCCTGACTGACCAGGGCTTCTACAGGTTCAATAGTATCCTGTCGCACGGTGGCACCGAACTGCTTGATCATCTGCTGGATCAACGGATCCTGCTCGATCGACGCCACGGCGTCCTGCTGGCGCTCGGCACGCTTGCGCGAGGCTGCCTGGGCCGGGGTTTCCTGCTCGGGCAGGATAAGCTCGATGCGCAGGTTCAGGGTGCGCCCCAGGTGCTGGTTGAGCGCTTCATTCAGCCGGCGTTGCTGGGTGGCGTTGAACAAGGCGCCCTGACCCGGGTCAAGGTGCAGCAGCCAGTCGTCACCGTCTGCAGCCATCAGCGTACAGTTTGCGGCGATGTTGCCTGTCATCCCCGACACAGGCAACTGTGGGAATAATTCCAGCCATTGCAGGGCCAGCCCGGTGGCGGGCTTGGCGGCCGGCAGCGGCTCGGGCGCAGCGATGGGGGCCTCTTCCTGAACGTGCTCGACCAGCTCGTCCAGATAGCTGAAGCCCACCGGGTCGCTTTCGCCGCCATAGTAGTCCTCATCCATCGGTGGCTCGTCATCACGCTCCATGCCCGCCGAGGCGTAGGCAGACGGATCGAATGGCGGCTCGTCATAGGCCGGCTGGGCATCTTGCGGCTCAGCGACTGGGGGCTGGGGCGCGGCAGCCGGCGCAGGCGCAGGCTCCGGCTCAACGGCAACGGGAGCAGGTTTGGCAGCAGGCTCCTCCCAGGGCAGGTCGATGACTTCTTCTTCCGCTGCCGGCTCGGGCTCGGCCAGCTCGGCCTTGGGCTCAGGTTGTGGTGGCACAGCCGACATTGCCTCGACGGCAACCGCAGGCTCGGCTTGCGGGGCCGCAACCACTGCAGCGGGTGCTGCGGCAGCAACGACAGGCGCGTCGGGGACCACCGTGGGCGCTGCCACCGGGGTTGCAGGATCAGCTGTGGCCTGGCTGATCCCCACCGGCTTTAGTACCGGTTTCGGCGCATCGTCGCTATCGGCCGGTCGGAACGCCAGCATCCGCAGCAGGACCATTTCGAAACCGCCCCGCGGGTCGGGTGCCAAGGGCAGGTCGCGTCGGCCAATCAGGCCCATCTGGTAATAGAACTGCACATCTTCGGCAGGCAAGGCCGACGCCAGCGCCAGCACTCGGTCGCGATCACCCTGACCATTGTCCACCGCCTCGGGCAGCGCCTGGGCAATGGCGACCCGGTGCAACACATTGAGCATTTCGGCCAGCACGCCACTCCAGTCCGGCCCCTGCTCGGCGAGGTTGCGCACCGCCTCCAGCAGCGCCCGCGCATCCCCTTCCAGCAGCGCCTGCAGCACACCGTAGACCTGGCCGTGATCGAGGCTGCCGAGCATGGCCCGCACATCGGCGGCCAACACCCTGCCCTCGCCGAACGCGATCGCCTGGTCGGTGAGGCTCATGGCATCACGCATCGAACCATCGGCAGCGCGGCCCAGCAGCCACAGGGCATCAGGCTCGAACGGAACGTTCTCGGCCTCCAGGACATGACTCAGGTGTTCGACCACCCGCTCCGGGCTCATGTTCTTCAGCGAGAACTGCAAGCAGCGCGACAGGATGGTGGCCGGCAGCTTTTGCGGGTCGGTGGTGGCGAGGATGAACTTGACGTAGGGCGGCGGCTCTTCCAGCGTCTTGAGCAAGGCGTTGAACGAGTGCGTGGACAGCATGTGCACTTCGTCGATCAGGTAGACCTTGAAGCGCCCGCGGCTGGGGGCGTACTGCACGTTGTCGAGCAGTTCGCGGGTGTCCTCGACCTTGGTGCGGCTGGCGGCGTCGATCTCGATCAGGTCGACGAAACGGCCTTCATCGATCTCCCGGCACACCGAACAGGTGCCACATGGCGTGGAGGTGATGCCGGTTTCGCAGTTCAGGCACTTGGCGATAATACGGGCGATGGTCGTCTTGCCCACGCCCCGGGTACCGGTGAACAGGTAGGCGTGGTGCAGGCGCTGATTGTCCAAGGCATTGATCAAGGCCTTCAGCACATGGGCCTGGCCGACCATTTCGCGGAACGAGCGCGGACGCCATTTACGTGCAAGAACCTGATAACTCATCGAAAAACCATCGTAGCCTGATCGAGCGGAAGATCGCTAATGCTAGCGGAGCGGGGCCGAAATTGCACCCTGCATGGCTCGCCTAAGCTGAGTAACTGGCGCACGATCCTGGGACACCTGTAATCCCGAGCACTTTCTTCAAAGAGCCGAAATAAAACCGGCACTCAAGTACAACCCAATCCCAAATACCAAGTGCGTAACCAAACTCTTCAGACAATTACGCCAAGGCGTCGGCGTCCTGGCGGCAAAGAACCCTGCCCCCATCAATGGCTGCATGAAGCACAGCGGCGCCGCCACCGTCACCACACCCCACGCCAATGCAGGCCACACCGTCGGCGCGCGCAACCAGCCCTCGCCGGCCACCCCTACCAGCACCACCGCAAACAACACACCAATCCCATAATGGATCAACCACCCCCAGATCAGCTCGTTCGCCACCGGTTCGGCCCTGGCAATTGCCTGATGCCGTACTCGCCCCCGCAGCAGATGCCCTACCCAACGCCCCACCATGGCGAAGTTCAGCGTGGCGATACCCAAGCGCCGCAGCAACATCCCCCACAGGTCCATGATCACGGTAGCACCGACCCCGATCAGCAAAGCAGCTTGTAGCATGGCAAGCGTCATTGATTCAGCCCTCTGAAATTGACATTAAGCAACCTGCCACGCAGCATAGAAGTTGAAGTCAACTTCAAGTCAAGGCCCCTCAATGGATATTGCCGATGTCGCCAAACGCACAGGCGTCCCTGCGTCGACACTGCGTTACTACGAAAAGAAAGGCCTGCTCGAGTCACTTGCCGGGCGTGGCCAGCGGCGCCAGTTCGCCGCCGATGTTGCGGACAGGCTGGCACTGATCGCCTTGGGACAGGCCGCAGGTTTTTCCCTCGATGAAGTCGGGGCGATGCTGGTGGACCAGCAGGTCGATCGGCAGAGGCTGATGGCCAAGGCGGACGAAATCGATGCACAGGTCAAACGCTTGCAGGCACTTGGCAAGGGGCTGCGGCATGCAGCGCAGTGCTCAGAGGAAAACCACCTGGCCTGTCCGAAATTTCAGCGCTTGATGAAGCTGTCAGCAGCAGGGGCGCTGCGAGGTAAACGGGCCAGAGGAAAGGCCGTACCGTGACAGGCTGAGGTTTTTGAACCCCAGAAATGGAGGCGGCCCCACCAGCCACACCCCGGCACTCGATGTTCCCGCTATGGCTGCTCCCTTCCGGGCCTGACCAGGTTAACGGGTAATCAATGCGGGGGGACCGATGGGGCCACCACTACGCGGCTCGCCAAGCAGCGAGCCGCGCCATTGTACCGGTCTGGGGCGAAGTTACAACCTTTAACCGGAGAAAAAGTCATCATTTCTCAATGACTTGTCCAGATCGAGATGTCTGGCCCGGCCTCATCGCCGGCAAGCCGGCCCCACAGGGGCCGCACCAAGCCTGAGAGCGACACAATACCTGCGGCCGGCTTGCAGGCGATGGGGCCAGGACAATCAGATGGCAATACCCTGCTCGCCCAGGAACACAACGAACGCATCCTCATCCAGCACCTTGACCCCCAGCTCACTGGCCTTGGCCAACTTGGAACCGGCGCCAGGGCCAGCGACCACGCAGTGTGTCTTGCCCGACACCGAACCGGCCACCTTGGCCCCCAGGCTTTCCAGCTTCTCTTTGGCGATGTCGCGGCTCATGCGCTCCAACGTGCCGGTCAGCACCCAGGTCTGGCCAGCCAGGGGCAAGCCCTCGGCGACCTTCTTTTCGCTGTTCCAGTGCATGCCGAACGCCAGCAACTGGGCTTCGATGTCTCTGGCCAGCTTCTGGTTGGCCTCGTCCTTGAAAAATTCGCGCACGGCTTCGGCCTGTTTCGCTGCCAGCGCCTGACGCAGGTCGATGCCGTCGGCCGCGATGATCTTGTCCAGGCTGTCCAGCTTGGCGACCAGCTTTTCCGCGCCCGTGGGCCCGACCGAAGCGATGTCGAGCTTGGCGATCATCCCGGCCAGGGTAGTGCTGGCAGCGAATTCGGCAGCCAGCTCACCTTCGTCCTGCAATTGCATGCCGCAACCGAGCAACTGTTCGATGACCTTGCAGTTGTGTTCGTCTTCAAAGAAGTTGTGAATCTCGTAGGCCACTTCCAGACCAATGTCCGGCAGGTACGTCAGCACCTGCGGCAACGCCTGCTGCACCCGGGCCAGGCTGCCCAGCGAGCGGGCCAGTACCTTGGCGGTCTCCTCCCCCACATCCGGGATGCCCAGGGCATAGATGAAGCGCGCCAGGCTCGGGCGCTTGCTGGCCTCGATGGCATCCAGCAGTTTCTTGCTGGAGACTTCGGCAAACCCCTCCAGCCCGACGATCTGGTCGAATTGCAGCTTGTAGAGGTCCGCCGGCGAACCGATCAGGCCTTCGTCCACCAACTGCTCGACGCTCTTCTCGCCCAGGCCGTCGATATCCATGGCTCGCCGCGAAACATAGTGAATGATCGCCTGTTTGAGCTGGGCACCACAGGCCAGGCGGCCGACACAACGGTACACTGCACCTTCGCTGGTGGTTTCCTTGCCCTTGCTACGCTTGACCAGCTGAGTACGCTCAACCTGGGAGCCACACACCGGGCACGCGCTTGGCACCTGCACCGGGCGGGCGTCCTCAGGACGGCGTTCAAGCACCACCTGCATGACTTGCGGGATCACGTCACCGGCACGGCGGATAATTACCGTATCGCCGATGCGCAGGCCCAGCCGGGCAATCTCGTCCATGTTGTGCAGGGTGGCGTTGGACACGGTCACGCCAGCCACCTTGACCGGCTTGAGGCGTGCAACCGGCGTGACCGCACCGGTACGCCCGACCTGGAATTCCACATCCAGCACCTCGGTGAGCTCTTCCATGGCCGGGAACTTATGGGCGATGGCCCAACGCGGCTCGCGGGCGCGAAAGCCCAGCTCGCGCTGGGAGGCCAGGCTGTTGACCTTGAACACCACCCCATCGATTTCGTACGGCAGGCTGTTGCGCCGCTCGCCGATATCGCGGTAGTAAGCCAGGCACTCCTCGATACCAGCCGCATGCCTGAGCTCGCGACTGATCGGCAAGCCCCATGCCTTGAGCTGCTCGAGGATACCGATATGGCTCTCGCCAATGCTTGCCGAGACCTGGCCAACGCCATAGCAGCAGAATTCCAGCGGGCGGCTGGCGGTGATCTTCGAGTCCAACTGGCGCAGGCTGCCGGCAGCTGCGTTGCGCGGGTTGGCGAAAGTCTTGCCCCCGGCTTCGGCCTGTGCGGCATTGAGGCGATCGAAACCCGCCTTGCTCATGAACACTTCACCACGCACTTCGAGCACAGCCGGCCAACCTTTGCCCTGCAGCTTGAGCGGGATGTTGCGCACGGTACGCACGTTCGCGCTGATGTCTTCGCCGGTGGTGCCGTCACCCCGGGTCGCGCCCTGGACCAGTTGGCCATCGCGATAGAGCAGGCTTACCGCCAGGCCATCGAGCTTGGGCTCGCAGCTGTAGTCGACCGCGCCCGGCTGGTCAAGGCCTTCCACCACACGGCGGCCGAACTCACGCAGGTCGGCTTCCTCGAAGGCGTTGCCCAGGCTGAGCATGGGCACTTCGTGGCGCACCTGGCTGAACGCGGCCAGGGCAGCACCGCCGACGCGTTGAGTGGGCGAGTCGGGAGTGATCAGGTGAGGATGTTCGGCTTCGAGAGCCTTGAGCTCGTTGAACAGGCGGTCGTACTCGGCGTCCGGCACGCTGGGCTCGTCGAGTACGTAGTAGCGGTAGTTGTGCTGGTCGAGTTCGGCGCGCAGTGCGTGGATTCGGGATTCGGCGTTCATTCTTCAGGTTCTCTTGCAAAGCAAAAGAGCAGCCCTAGGCTCAATGCCAGTCAGTTAAACGATTTGGGGCCGCTTTGCGGCCATCGCCGGCAAGCCAGCTCCCACAGGCACAGCGCAGACCTCAAGAACTGCATGGTATCTGTGGGAGCCGGCTTGCCGGCGATGGGCTGCGAAGCAGCCCTGGTAACGCTAACTGACTGGCATTAGCCCCAGGCTGCTCTTGCGCTTGAAACGAAGCGAGCAAGACCAGGGCATGGTCCGCTCGCTCAATGACATCAGCGTTTCTGGGTCAGCGCGCGGCGCTCGAACTCGACGATGCGCTGGCGGTAATGCTCGATGGTCTGGGCGGTGAGCACGCTGCGCTGGTCATCCTTGAGCTCGCCATTGAGCTCGTGGGCCAGCTTGCGCGCCGCAGCGACCATCACATCGAAGGCCTGTTTCGGATGACGCGGCCCTGGCAACCCGAGGAAGAAGCTCACCGCACGGGTGCTGAAGTGGTCGATGTCATCCAGGTCGAAAATGCCGGGTTTGACCGCGTTGGCCATGGAGAAGAGGACTTCGCCGTGACCGGCCATGCTTTCGTGACGGTGGAAAATGTCCATTTCACCGAAGCGCAAACCGCTTTCAAGAATGTTCTGCAGCAGCGCCGGGCCCTTGAAGCCACCTTCGTCGCGGGAGATCACGCTGATCACCAGCACCTCTTCGACCGGCGGCAGCTCCTTGGCAGCACTGCCCGCATCAGCAAAACCACTGTTGCGGTTGTTGTCGCCAGCAAAATCGTCATCGGCATCGGCGAACAGGTCGGGCTCGCGCTGCTCGGCCACCAGGTCCAGGTCGCCCTGCGGCTGCAGTTCAGCGGCACGTTTGCCACGCTTGCTGGCCTTGGCCGGTTTCTGCTCGCGCTCGCGTTCACGCGCCGGCGCACTGAGCGACGGCAGGTCGCTTTCGTCCAGCTCCGGTTCCTTCTGGGTATCGAGCACCCGCGACGGGCCGAGCACCTCAGCGCTGCCTTCCTCGTCCGGGAGGTTGGAATAACTGCGATCCAGACGGAATTTCAACTTGCCTTTTCCGCCGCGCATACGGCGCCAGCCGTCGAAAAGAATACCGGCGATGACAATGATGCCGATGAGGATCAGCCACTCGCGCAGACCGATTTCCATGTAATCCCGTGCCTCTATAAAAATATGCTTGAAAACAAAGGCTTCAAAGCCCTTTAACACGTGGCGCCAACTCTATGTTCTGACAGGCGTTTTACCCACGCAAAAAACGAGTGACATTAAGCTAGCACGACCAAAGACAACTTTACACCGTCTGTCGCACATGGCGGGGGCATTTACCTGCACAATCCGCCTTCTCTTCGCTCATCAGGCGTCGACCATGGCCAATGCCTCCTCCACATCCACTGCAACAAGACGTGAACACCCAGGCTCATGCATGGTTACCCCCATCAATTGATCCGCCATCTCCATGGCAATCTTGTTATGGGTGATGTAGATGAACTGCACGCTTTCACTCATTTCCTTGACCAACCGGGCATACCGGCCGACGTTGGCATCGTCCAGCGGCGCATCGACCTCGTCGAGCATGCAGAACGGTGCGGGGTTCAACTTGAAGATGGCAAACACCAGCGCCAATGCGGTCAGTGCCTTCTCGCCCCCGGACAGCAAATGGATGGTGCTGTTCTTCTTGCCCGGTGGGCGCGCCATGATCGTCACCCCTGTATCGAGTAGATCTTCGCCCGTCAGTTCCAGATAAGCGCTGCCACCACCGAAAACTTTTGGGAAAAGTGCCTGTAATCCGGCATTTATCTGATCAAAGGTATCCTTGAAGCGGTTGCGGGTTTCCTTGTCGATCTTGCGGATGACGTTTTCAAGCGTCTCCAGCGCCTCGACCAGATCGGCGTCCTGGGCATCAAGGTAGCGCTTGCGCTCGGACTGTTGTTCGTACTCCTCGATCGCGGCCAGGTTGATCGCGCCCAGGCGCTGAATACGGGCGTCGATCTGTTCCAGCTCCTGCTCGGTACCCTGTTCGCTGGCCTCGGCCTCTACGGTGGCAAGCACACCCTGCAAATCGTAGCCGTCAGCCAGCAATTGCTCCTGCAAGGTCTTGCGCCGCACATCCAGCCCCTGGCACTCCAGGCGCATCTGCTCGAGCTGGCCACGCAGCAACTGCGCCTGCTGCTCGGCCTGGGTGCGGCGCTTTTCGGCGTCGCGCAGGGCGCGATCGGCTTCGTCCATGTGCAGACGCGCCTGGCGCATTTCTTCGTCGACGCTCATGCGCCGCTCCAACAGTTCTTCCAGCTTCAGGCGCAGCTCTTCCAGCGGCGCCTCGCCCTCCTCCAGGTTCAGGCTCAGCTGCTCCTGCCGCTCGCTCAGGCGTGCCGCCTGCAGCTCCAGGCGTTCCAGTGCCTGGCGGGTCGAGTCGTGCTGGGCGCGCAGTGATCCCAGGCGCACAGCCAACTGGTGGGCGTGATCCTTGTGCTGGCGAGCTTCCTGGCGGATCCGGTCAAGGCCTTCGCGCAGGGTATCGCGGCGGGCCATCAACTGTTCGCGTTGCTCGGTGTCCTGGGCCATCAGGTCCAGGGCCTCTTGCAGCACAAGGCGGGCTTCGCCCAGCTGCTCATGCTCCAGAGCGCGCTGCTCCTGAAGTTCGCTCAATTCTTCCTGCAGCCGGCGCCGACGCAGCTCCACCTGTTCGGCACGGGCCCGGCCTGCCGAAAGGCTGGCCTTGAGCTCGCCATGCTGGCGGCTCTCTTCTTGGGTGCGACGGCGTAGCTGCTCGCGCTGCTCCTCCAGGCCCAGTTGCTGCTCACGCAAGGCTTGCAGCTGTTGCTCCATCTGCTCCAGCGTAGCTTCCAGCTCCAGCTGCTCCTGGCCGAGGCGCTCGATTTCCTGGCCCCGCGCCAGCACCCCACCCTGGGATTCGCCCCCCCGGCTGACGCGTAAAAAATGCCGACCAACCCAATAACCATCGCGGCTGACCAGGCTCTGGCCTTCGCCAAGCCCGGCGCGTTCAGCGAGGGCTTGAGCCAGGTCTTCAACTGGCCGGACCTGGGCCAGCCAAGGGGCCAGGTCGGTGTGCCCCTCGACTTTGTCGAGCAAGCTGCCGGGCCGGCGTGCACCTTCCTGCCCCGCCACCAACAGACGCAGCTCGCCTTGCTCCAGCTCGGCAAAATCCAGGCCAGTGAAGTCCTCCACCAGCACGGCCTGCAGGTCAGCGCCCAACACGGTTTCCACCGCCAGCTCCCAACCCGGCTCCACACGCAGCCCTTGTGCCAGGCGCGGCCGCTGCTCCAGGCCTTGACCGCGAAGCCAGTCGGCAGCACCAGCCCCAGGTTCGAGCGCGGCCTGTTGCAATGCCTCCAGGGATGCCAGACGGCCCCCCAGGCGCTGCAAGTCGCCTTGCTGTTGCTGCTGAGCCTGGGTCGCCTGCTGCAATTGCGCGCGTACGCCCTCCAGGCGCTCGACCACCTGCTCTTCGGACAGCTGCAGCTCTTCAAGCAATATCTCGCTGGCAGCCAGCTGCTCGGCCAGCTCAAGCATGGCGCTGTCCTGCGGGTCAGCGCCCAACTGGTCGCGCTCCTCGCCCAACTTGCGCTGGCGCTCGGCCATGCGCTCCAGGCTGGCTTCAAGTTGCTGCAGGCGCGACTGCTGCACTTCGACCTGGCGCCGGGGCTCGGCGGAGCGGGTGTTGAAGCTGTCCCACTGCTCCTGCCAGCCATGCATGCCCAACTCGGCCTCTTCGAGGACAGCGGCAGCCTCTTCGGCTGCGGCCAAGGTCATTTCCTGCTCCGGTTCGAGCATCGCCAGCTCTTCACCGAGAGTCGCCAGCAGGGTGCGGTCATGCCCCAGGTGCGACTCGGTTTCCTGGCGCGTGCGCTCAGCTTCCTTCAGGTCGTCCTGCAATTGGCGCAGGCGCTGCTGGCCGTGCTGAATGCTCTGCTCGACCCGGGCAATGTCACCGGCCACCGAATAGAAGCGCCCCTGCACCTGGTTGAAGCGCTCAGACAGTTCGTGATGGCCGTCACGCAGCCGCTCGATGCTCGCATCGGCATTGCGCTGTTCGGCAACCAGCGCCTCATGGGCCACATCTTGATCGCCAATCACCGACTCGCGCTGGCGTACGCGTTCATCCAGGTCACGCCAGCGCAGCGCCGCCAAGCGTGCTTTGAGCTGCCGTTCCTGGGCCTTGTACTCACGGTATTTCTCAGCGGCCTGCGCCTGGCGGTGCAGGCGTTCGAGCTGGCGCTCGAGCTCATCGCGCAGGTCGGTCAGGCGCGCCAGGTTCTCCTGGGTGCGTCGGATACGGCTTTCGGTCTCGCGGCGGCGCTCCTTGTACTTGGAGATGCCCGCCGCCTCTTCGATGAAGTTGCGCAGCTCCTCGGGCTTGGCCTCGATCAGCTTGGAGATCATGCCCTGTTCGATGATCGAGTAGCTGCGCGGGCCCAGGCCAGTGCCGAGGAAGATGTCGGTGATGTCGCGGCGGCGGCATTTGGTGCCGTTCAGGTAATAGGTGTTCTGCCCGTCACGGGTGACCTTGCGGCGGATGGAGATTTCCGCATAGGCGGCATATTCGCCCAGCAGCGTGGTCTCGCTGTTGTCGAAGATCAGCTCGATGCTGGCCTGGCTGACCGGTTTGCGGCTGGTGGAGCCGTTGAAGATGACATCGGTCATCGACTCGCCACGCAGGTTCTTCGCCGAGCTTTCGCCCATCACCCAGCGCACCGCATCGATGATGTTGGACTTGCCGCAGCCATTGGGCCCGACCACGGCCGCCATGTTGCTGGGGAAGTTGACGGTGGTCGGGTCGACGAACGACTTGAACCCGGCCAGGCGAATGCACTTCAGGCGCATCGGTCAGCCTCGGGCCAGCGCCGCCAGCACCAGCTCGCAACTGCGCTGGCAATAGGCGGTGAGTACCTCGCGGATGCGCGGCAGATCACGGGCGACCACGGCGTCGAGCAGGTGGGCGAACAGGTCAAGGTAATCGAGCATGTTGGCCTGGCGCTGGTCGAGGGCCAGATAATAGGCCCGGCTCATGGCCGGCTGCAGGTTTTCGACGGTTTCCTGCAGGTAAGGATTGTCGGCAAACGGATAGGCGGCGCGCATCACGGCAAAACTGTCGGCGACGAAGGCCTTGATGTCACCTTGTTCACGGGCCTGCTGCAGGCGTTGCTGGATGTCCAGGAACGGGCGCAGGTCTGCGTCGGTGCGCCATTTCTGCGCAACGGCGTTACCCAGCAGAATGTAGAACTCGCCCATGAGGGCGCACAAGCTGCGCACGCTGCGTTCGTCGAGCCTGGTCACATGGGCGCCGCGGCGCGGCAGGATCGCAACCAGATGACGACGCTCGAGGATCAACAACGCTTCACGCACCGAGCCGCGGCTGACATTCAACGCCTGGGTGACCTTCTGCTCCTGGATGCGCTCACCCGGCTCGAGCTCGCCGCGGATGATGCGTTCGGCCAGGTAGTCGGCAATCTGCTCGGAGAGGCTGTCCGGCGCCTTGAACGTCATGGTTTTCCTTCAAAATCATTGAACTGGGCACAAGTGGGCGATTGTAGCGCACTTGGCCAGCAGTCGCGCAGAGGGGCGGCAGCCTTTATTTGAGCCGCCAGGCAACGGTCAAGGCGGCCCGATCTATGCTTTGTATATGGGCAGGCTGGGCGGCCAGACTACCGTGCGGAGAATTTCTTGACCCTTAAGTCAGAAAATTATTGACCAGCGTGTCAGCTCTGCTTATTGTCCGCTCAACAACAATAAAACCATTGCGAGGCCATCCCCGTGATCCAGTTTCTCGTCAACCAGGAGCTGCGCAGCGAGCACGCCCTGGACCCGAACATGACGGTGCTGCAGTACCTGCGTGAGCACCTGGGCAAACCCGGCACCAAAGAAGGCTGCGCCAGCGGCGACTGCGGCGCCTGCACCGTGGTGGTCGGCGAGCTGACCCAGGATGATCAAGGCCAGGACAGCCTGCGCTACCGCAGCCTCAACTCCTGCCTGACCTTCGTTTCGTCGCTGCACGGCAAGCAACTGATCAGCGTCGAGGGCCTCAAGCACCAGGGCGAACTGCACAGCGTGCAACAAGCCATGGCCGACTGCCACGGTTCGCAATGCGGCTTCTGTACCCCAGGCTTCGTCATGTCGCTGTTCGCCCTGCAGAAAAACAGCCAGGGCCACGACCTGCATCAGGCCCAGGAGGCGCTGGCGGGCAACCTGTGCCGCTGCACCGGCTACCGCCCGATTCTCGATGCTGCCGAACAGAGCTGCCGCCAACCCTGCCGCGATCAGTTCGACGCGCAACAAGCGCTGACCATCAGCCGCCTGAAAGCCATCACACCAACCCAGACCGGCGAGCTCAACAGCGGCGACAAGCGCTGCCTGGTGCCGCTGACCGTGGCCGACCTCGCCGACCTGTACAGCTCGCACCCCGAAGCGCGCTTGCTGGCAGGCGGCACCGACCTGGCGCTGGAAGTCACCCAATTCCACAAGACCTTGCCGGTCATGATCTATGTCGGCCACGTGGCCGAACTCAAACGCATCGACAAGACCGCCAGCCACCTGGAAATCGGTGCCGCCACGCCGCTCACCGATTGCTATGGCGCGCTCAACGAGGAATACCCCGATTTCGGCGACCTGCTGCACCGCTTCGCTTCGCTGCAGATCCGCAACCAGGGTACCCTGGGCGGCAACATCGGCAACGCCTCGCCGATCGGCGACTCACCGCCCTTGCTGATCGCCCTCGATGCACAGATCGTGCTGCGCCAGGGCGACCGCCAGCGCACGATGCCACTGGAGGACTACTTCATCGACTACCGCATCACTGCCCGCCAGGACAGCGAATTCATCGAGAAGATCATCGTACCGCGTGCCAGCAATGACTGGGCCTTCCGCGCCTATAAAGTCTCCAAGCGTCTGGATGACGATATCTCGGCCGTGTGCGGCGCCTTCAACCTGAGCATCGAAGACGGCGTGGTCAGCGGGGTGCGCATTGCCTTCGGTGGCATGGCCGCTATCCCCAAACGTGCCCGCGCCTGTGAAGCAGCCCTGCGCGGCAAGCCCTGGAACCAGGCGAGCCTGGAGCGCGCCTGCCAGGCCTTGGCCGAGGACTTCACCCCGCTCAGCGACTTCCGCGCCAGCAAGGAATACCGCCTGCTGGCCGCGCAGAACCTGCTGCGCAAGTACTTCATCGAACAGCAAACGCCGCACATCGAAACCCGGGTGACCGACTATGTCTAACCATCACGCCGTCAAGAGCCAGGCCGAGATGGCCGAACTGTTCAGCCAGGACCTGACCACCGGGGTTGGCCGCAGCGTCAAGCACGACAGCGCCGACAAGCACGTGGCAGGTGAAGCGGTGTACATCGACGACCGCCTGGAATTCCCCAACCAGTTGCACGTCTATGCGCGCACCGCCGACCGTGCCCACGCGCGCATCCTGCGTATCGATACCACGCCTTGCTATGCCTTCGAAGGGGTGCGCATCGCCATCACCCACGAGGACATTCCTGGCCTGAAGGACATCGGCCCGGTGGTGGCCGGTGACCCGCTGCTGGCCATCGACAAGGTCGAGTTCTTCGGCCAGCCGGTGCTCGCCGTGGCCGCGCGTGACCTGGACACCGCGCGCCGTGCAGCAATGGCGGCGATCATCGAATACGAAGACCTGGAGCCGGTACTGGACGTGGTCGAGGCATTGCGCAAGAAGCACTTCGTACTCGACAGCCACACCCACCAGCGCGGTGATTCGGCCACCGCCCTGGCCAGCGCCCCGCACCGCCTGCAGGGCACCCTGCATATCGGCGGCCAGGAGCATTTCTACCTGGAGACGCAGATTTCCTCGGTGATGCCCACCGAAGACGGCGGCATGATCGTCTTCTGCTCCACGCAAAACCCTACCGAAGTGCAGAAGCTGGTCGCTGAAGTGCTCGACGTGCCGATGAACAAGGTGGTGCTCGACATGCGCCGCATGGGCGGCGGCTTCGGCGGCAAGGAAACCCAGGCCGCCAGCCCGGCCTGCCTGTGCGCGGTGATCGCACGCCTGACCGGCCAACCGACCAAGATGCGCCTGCCGCGCGTCGAAGACATGATGATGACCGGCAAGCGCCACCCCTTCTATGTCGAGTACGACGTCGGCTTCGATGACGACGGGCGCCTGCAAGGCATCAACATGGACCTGGCCGGCAACTGCGGCTACTCGCCCGACCTTTCCGGCTCGATCGTCGATCGTGCCATGTTCCACTCCGACAACGCCTACTACCTGGGCGATGCCACCGTGCACGGCCACCGCTGCAAGACCAACACCGCCTCCAACACCGCCTACCGCGGCTTCGGCGGCCCACAAGGCATGGTTGCCATCGAGCAGGTGATGGACCACATTGCGCGTCACCTGGGCCGTGACCCGCTGGCAGTGCGCAAGGCCAACTACTACGGCAAGACCGAGCGCAACGTCACCCACTATTACCAGACCGTCGAGCACAACATGCTCGAGGAGATGACGGCCGAGCTGGAAGCCAGCAGCGACTACGCAGAACGCCGCGAATCGATCCGCCGCTTCAACGCCAACAGCCCGGTCCTCAAGAAAGGCCTGGCGCTGACCCCGGTCAAGTTCGGCATCTCGTTCACCGCCACCTTCCTCAACCAGGCCGGCGCGCTGATTCATATCTACACCGATGGCAGCATCCACCTGAACCACGGCGGCACCGAGATGGGCCAGGGCCTGAACACCAAGGTGGCCCAGGTCGTTGCACAGATTTTCCAGGTTGATTTCAGCCGCATCCAGATCACCGCCACCAATACCGACAAGGTGCCCAACACCTCGCCAACGGCGGCATCCAGCGGCGCCGACCTGAACGGCAAAGCGGCGCAGAATGCCGCCGAGATTCTCAAAAAGCGCCTGACCGAGTTCGCCGCGCGGCATTATCAGGTTACCGAGGAGGACGTCGAGTTCCGCAACGGCCATGTGCGCGTGCGCGACCAGATCGTCAGCTTCGAACAACTGGTGCAGCAGGCATACTTCGCCCAGGTGTCGCTGTCGAGTACCGGCTTCTATCGCACGCCGAAGATCTTCTACGACCGCAGCCAGGCACGCGGCCGGCCGTTCTACTACTTCGCCTTCGGCGCCGCCTGCGTGGAAGTGGTCGTCGATACCCTGACCGGCGAGTACAAGATGTTGCGCGCCGACATCCTGCACGACGTCGGCGATTCGCTGAACCCGGCCATCGACATTGGCCAGGTGGAAGGCGGTTTCATCCAGGGCATGGGTTGGCTGACCACCGAAGAGCTGGTGTGGAATGCCAAGGGCAAGCTGATGACCAATGGCCCGGCCAGCTACAAGATCCCGGCCGTGGCCGACATGCCGCTGGACCTGCGGGTGAAACTGGTGGAAAACCGCAAGAACCCGGAAGACACCGTGTTCCACTCCAAGGCGGTTGGCGAGCCACCGTTCATGCTCGGCATCGCCGCCTGGTGCGCGATCAAGGATGCCGTGGCCAGCATTGCCGATTACCGGCTGCAACCGAACATCGACGCACCGGCGACACCGGAGCGGGTGCTGTGGGGGTGCGAGCAGATGCGCAAGCAAGTAACTGCCGCGCAGCCTGCCTTGCAGGAACTGGAAACCTCCACTCACTGACGCCGCAGACCTGTGTAGGAGCGGCCTTGTGTCGCGAAAGGGTCGCGCAGCGGCCCCAAGAATCTTTATTGCTGCACAGATCTTGGGGCCGCTGCGCAGCCCTTTCGCGACACAAGGCCGCTCCTACCACAGCACCGAGTCGCCCATAGAGGATTTTGAATCATGCACCAATGGATCAACGCCCTCGCCGACCACCAGGCCCGCGGCGAACCCTGCGTACTGGTGACCATCATCGAGGAGCGCGGCTCGACCCCGCGCAATGCCGGCTCGAAAATGGTCGTCAGTGCCACAGCCCTGTATGACACCATCGGCGGCGGCCATCTGGAATTCAAGGCGCTGCACATTGCCCGGGCAATGCTCGAAGAACACCGCACCACGCCGCACCTGGAGCGCTTCAGCCTCGGCGCCAGCCTCGGACAGTGCTGTGGCGGCGTCACCGTGCTGCTGTTCGAGCCCATGACCGCTGTGCAGGCGCAAATCGCTGTGTTCGGCGCGGGCCATGTCGGCCGGGCTCTGGTACCCTTGCTCGCCGCCCTGCCCTGCCGGGTGCGCTGGATCGATTCGCGTGAACAGGAATTCCCCGAGCTCATCCCCAACGGGGTGACCAAGGTGGTCAGCGAAGAGCCGGTCGACGAAGTGGCCGAGCTGCCAGCCGGTTGCTACTGCATCGTCATGACCCACAACCACCAGCTCGACCTGGAGCTGACCGCCGCCATTCTCAAGCGCAACGATTTCACCTGGTTCGGCCTGATCGGCTCGAAGACCAAACGGGTCAAGTTCGAACACCGCCTGCGCGAGCGCGGCTTTGACGAGGCCGTGATGGCGCGCATGCGTTGCCCGATGGGTATCGCCGAGGTCAAGGGCAAGCTGCCGATCGAAATCGCCGTGTCCATCGCCGGCGAAATCATTGCCACCTACAACGCCTGCTTTGGCCAGCATGACGCTGGCGTCAATGCGGGCCCCATCGCCCAGTTGCTGCCGCCCTCCCGGCGCAGCCAAGCCAATTGACGAGTGAGTTATGACCGTTACCCGCAAAGCCTACCGTGCCGCCATCCTGCACAGCATCGCCGACCCGGCCGAGGTGGGCCTGGACGCCTCCCATGAGTACTACGAGGACGGCCTGCTGGTGATCGACGAGGGTCGCATCAGTGCATTGGGTCATGCCAGCGAACTGCTGCCGACGCTGGATGCCGACATCGAAGTGGTGCATTACCAGGACGCCCTGATCACCCCGGGCTTCATCGACACCCACATTCACTTCCCGCAGACCGGCATGATCGGTTCCTACGGCGAGCAACTGCTGGACTGGCTCAACACCTATACCTTCCCCTGTGAAAAGCAGTTCGCCGACAAGGATCACGCCGACAAAGTGGCGAAGATCTTCCTCAAGGAACTGCTGCGCAACGGCACCACCACTGCGCTGGTGTTCGGCAGTGTGCACCCGCAGTCGGTCAATGCACTGTTCGAGGAGGCCGAGCGCCTGGACCTGCGCATGATCGCCGGCAAGGTGATGATGGACCGCAACGCCCCCGACTACCTGACCGATACCGCCGAAACCAGCTACACCGACAGCAAGGCGCTGATCGAGCGCTGGCACGGCAAGGGCCGCCTGCACTACGCGGTAACCCCGCGCTTCGCACCCACCAGTACCCCGCAGCAATTGAAGCTGGCCGGGCAGTTGCTCAAGGAGCACCCGGGCGTCTACATGCACACCCACCTGTCCGAGAACCTCAAGGAAATCGACTGGGTCAAGGAACTGTTCCCTGAGCAGAACGGTTATCTGGACGTCTACGACCACTTCGAACTGCTCGGCGAGCGCTCCGTTTTCGCCCACGGCGTGCACCTGTGCGACAACGAATGCCAGCGCCTGTCCGAGACCGGCTCGGCGATCGCCTTCTGCCCGACCTCGAACCTGTTCCTGGGCAGCGGTCTGTTCAACCTGCCCCAGGCCGAACGCTTCAAGGTAAACGTAGGGCTGGGCACCGACGTCGGCGCCGGCACCAGCTTCTCGCTGCTCAATACCCTGAACGAGGCGTACAAGGTGATGCAGCTGCAAGGCGCGCGCCTGCACCCCTACAAGTCGCTGTACCTGGCCACCCTGGGCGGTGCCCGTGCGCTGCGCCTGGATGACCGGATCGGCAGCCTGCGCCCCGGCAACGATGCCGACTTCGTGGTGCTCGACTACAAGGCCACGCCGCTGCTTGACTACCGTATCCAGCAATCAGGCAGCATCGAAGAGACCCTGTTCGTGCTCACCACCTTGGGCGATGATCGCACCGTGCGCGAAACCTACGCCGCCGGGCGCTGCGTGCACCAGCGCTAAGGCGCTTTCGCCAGGCCCCGGTAAAGTGCGCCGCCGATCGCTGCCCCGATCAGCGGCGCCAGCCAGAACAGCCACAGCTGCTGCAAGGCCCAGCCACCGACGAACAGCGCCGGCCCCGTGCTGCGCGCGGGGTTGACCGAGGTATTGGTCACAGGGATCGAGATCAGGTGGATCAGGGTCAGGGCCAGGCCGATGGCGATAGGTGCAAAACCCGCCGGGGCCCGAGCGTCGGTTGCGCCCATGATCACCACCAGGAACATCGCCGTCATCACCACTTCACTGACAAAACCTGCGCCCAGCGAGTAACCGCCTGGCGAGTGGTCGGCATAGCCGTTGGACGCCAGGCCCGCCGACAGCTCGAAGCCGGCCTTGCCACTGGCGATGAAGTAGATCACCGCTGCCGCGCAGATCGCACCGATCACCTGAGCGATGACGTAAGGCAGCAACTCTTTGGCCGGAAAACGCCCGCCCACTACCAGCCCGAAGGAAACGGCAGGGTTCAGATGACAACCGGAGATATGGCCAATGGCGAATGCCATCGTCAGCACGGTAAGACCGAAAGCGAAGGCGACACCGAGAACGCCGATGCCGAGGGGAGAGCTGGCTGCGATTACCGCACTGCCGCAGCCGCCGAGTACCAACCAGAAGGTGCCGATCAGCTCGGCTCCCATGCGCACACCCAAAGACGTCGACATGAACCTTTCCTCATGTAGTTGAACGCAGGAGACTGCGCAAGCCCAACTACTTGATGAAGGTTTGCTCACAAGAATCTAGCAGACGTTTGGTTTATGGCCACTCATTCAGCCAGGCAAACGATCAACCCTTGAGCGAAACCTTGGGTTTTTTCAGCAGATGCGAAAACACCGCATGCAGATCGTCCGAGGCACTCTCCTCGTCCAGGTTGAGCTTGCTGTCGATATGGTCCATGTGATGCATCATCAGGCTGACCGCCTGCTCGGCATCACGCGCCTCGATGGCATCGATCAGTTGCATGTGCTCGTCGTAAGAGCAGTGCGAGCGGTTGCCGCTTTCGTACTGGGCAATGATCAGCGACGTCTGCGACACCAGGCTGCGCTGGAAGCTGACCAGCGGGGCATTGCCGGCCGCCTCGGCCAGCTTCAGGTGAAACTCGCCGGACAGCCGGATGCCGGCACCACGGTCGCCCCGCGAGAAGCTGTCACGCTCTTCACGCACCATGTGCCGCAGTTCGTTGAGCTGCTCGAGGGTGGCATGCTGTACGGCCAGTTCGGTGATGGCGCGTTCGACCATGCGCCGGGAGAAGAACACCTGGCGCGCCTCTTCGACCGTCGGGCTGGCCACCACGGCACCGCGGTTGGGCCGCAGCAGCACAACGCTTTCGTGGGCCAGGCGCGACAAGGCACGACGGATGATGGTACGGCTGACGCCGAATATCTCGCCCAGCGCTTCCTCGCTCAACTTGGTGCCCGGTGCGAGTCGCTGCTCGAGGATCGCCTCGAAGATATGCGCATAGACGATATCGTCCTGGGTACCGCTGCGGCCAGCCTTGCCGGTACGTGCAGGTTTCTTCAGAGGTTGCAGCTGTTCGTTCATGGGCTCTCGAGGCACGAAGGAAAGTATGGCGGCATTGTACACAGGCTGAGCCGTTTCTGCAGGTGGGCTTTTAGCTATATAGCCGATGCGCGGCATATTGTGCGCACAAAAGATAAAACATTATTTGCTTTCTTTGTACACAAAAGCATAATCCATCGAGCAACTTCTTGACCCGTAAGTCAACAAAGCGGCGTCAGACGTCTGCCATCCCTCGCGGAGCCACCAAGTGCATTGCGCAGGTCACTGGCTCCAAGAACAACAAGAAAGACTTGAGGAGTACCGCTGTGGAAAGCCGCAAATCCGACGCACCTACGCTGGATCTCGCTCCGCCGCTCGAAACGAGCTGGCTGGAGCGGATTTTCAAACTCAAGCAACACGGCAGTACCGTCAAAACCGAAATGATCGCCGGGGTGACCACCTTCATCACCATGGCGTACATCATCTTCGTCAATCCCAACATCATGGCTGACGCCGGCATCGATCACGGCGCAGCATTCGTCGCCACCTGCATTGCCGCAGCACTGGGCTGCCTGCTGATGGGCCTGTACGCCAACTGGCCGGTGGGCCTGGCGCCGGGCATGGGCCTCAACGCGTTTTTCACCTACACCGTGGTCGGGACCATGGGCTACAACTGGGAGACAGCGCTGGGCGCGGTATTCGTATCGGGTGTGCTGTTCATGTTCCTGACCCTGTCCAAGGTCCGCGAGTGGCTGCTCAACAGCATCCCGGTAAGCCTGCGACATGCCATGGGGGCCGGCGTCGGATTGTTTCTCGGGCTGATCGGCCTCAAGACCGCAGGCATCATCGTCGACAGCCCGGCCACGCTGATCAAGCTGGGCTCAATGCATGAACCAGGCCCGCTGCTGGCGGCCCTGTGTTTCCTGTCGATTGCCATCCTCAGCTACAAACGCGTGTTCGGCGCCATCCTGATCAGCATCATCGGCGTCACTCTGGCAGGCTGGGGCCTGGGCCTGGTGAAATTTGGCGGCGTGATGTCGATGCCGCCGAGCCTGGCCCCCACCTGGATGGCCATGGACGTGGCCGGCGTGTTCAACGTGAGCATGATCAGCGTGGTGCTGGCGTTCCTCTTCGTGCACATGTTCGACACCGCCGGCACCTTGATGGGCGTCGCCCAGCGGGCCAACCTGGTGGCACCGGACGGCCGCATCGAAGGCCTGTCGAAGGCATTGAAGGCGGACAGCGCATCCAGCGTGTTCGGTGCCGTGGTCGGGGTGCCGCCGGTAACCAGCTATGTAGAAAGTGCCGCGGGTGTTGCCGCAGGTGGCCGCACTGGCCTGACCGCGGTGGTGGTTGGCCTGCTGTTCGTGGCGGCGATGTTCTTTGCACCGCTGGCCGGGATGATTCCAGCCTACGCGACTGCAGGTGCACTGATTTACGTGGCCATGCTGATGATGGGCAGCATGGCGCACATCCATTGGGATGAAGCCACCGACAGCATCCCGGCGATCGTCACGGTGATCATGATGCCGCTGACCTTCTCGGTGGCAGACGGTATTGCCATGGGCTTCATCACCTATGTGGCGCTGAAGGCCGGTACCGGCAGGTACAAAGAGATTTCGGCCAGCCTGTGGGTGCTGTGCGCGATCTTCATTGCCAAGTTCGTGTTCCTCTGAGCTGACAATTGCACCAGAACAGGGCGCTTCGGCGCCCTTTTTGTGCTGTTAGCACCGCCCTCATCGCCGGCAAGCCGGCTTCTACTGGAGTGGCGTCAGCTTTAGAAGTTGAATAGGTCAGTGCCCGGGAGAGTGGCGAAATCGCTTGGATGCCATTCGATAAGGCCGGCGCCGTACCTTTTGTGGGAGCCTGCTTGCCGGCGATGAAGCCAGTGGAGAGAACACAAAACAGCAGACGAAAAAAAGCCCGCCAGTGTGAGAGCGGGCCAAGGACCTACGAAGATTCTTCTAGCGACCAACTAGCTCCCGCGATAGGTCGAATAGCTATACGGCGAGATCAGCAGCGGCACATGGTAGTGCTCCTGCTTCTCGTCGATGCCAAAGCGCAGCACAACAACATCCAGAAACGCCGGCTCCGGCAGTTGTACGCCGCGAGCACGGTAGTAGGCGCCAGCACTGAACTGCAGCTGGTAAACGCCAGTACGGTAATCGTCACCCTGCAACAGCGGCGCATCGACGCGGCCATCGCTGTTGGTCAGGGCAGTGTTCACCAGCTCAAGCTGCTGGCCTTCGACACGGTACAGCTCGACCTTGATCGCGCTGCCCGGGCAGCCGTGAGCTGCATCCAGTACGTGTGTAGTCAAACGTCCCATTGCTTGTCGCCTCTTGTTCAATCTGTGGGCAAAAAATACACAGCCATTCGCACGGCAAGGAACCTGCGATGGGCGGGAATGCCGTTATTAAGACATTTCGTCGGCAGATTGTACACAATTTTTTGAGCCCTTCCGTCGAGGCCCGCTCGAACGGGTCAATAGTCGCAAATACAGGCGCTGTGCCGACGCCAATCTCATTAACTGACCAATCAGGCAGGTTTCTTGCAACAGATTCTCAGCCGACAAAAGGGAAGAAATGCGGAAAAACAGGCTTACAAATGATTTCAGAAGTTGTATACAATCAGCCCATCCGGTGGTGCGACATCCCGACGCGGCCCGCCCACCCCCCGCACTAACGCACAAGAAGGAAGACTGCAGTGAGCGCTGACTATCCTCGCGACCTGATCGGTTACGGCAACAACCCACCTCACCCGCAATGGCCGGGCAATGCCCGCATCGCGCTGTCTTTCGTCCTGAATTACGAAGAAGGTGGCGAGCGCAACATCCTGCACGGCGACAAAGAATCCGAAGCCTTCCTGTCCGAGATGGTCGCTGCCCAGCCGTTGCAGGGCCAGCGCAACATGAGCATGGAGTCGCTGTACGAATATGGCAGCCGGGCCGGCGTATGGCGCCTGCTCAAGCTGTTCAAGGACAGCGGCGTGCCGCTGACCGTGTTCGCCGTGGCCATGGCTGCCCAGCGCCATCCGGACGTGATCCGCGCCATGGTCGAAGCCGGCCACGAGATCTGCAGCCACGGCTACCGTTGGATCGACTACCAGAACATGGATGAGGCCCAGGAGCGCGAGTACATGCTCGAGGCCATCCGCATCCTCACCGAACTGACCGGCGAACGCCCGGTAGGCTGGTACACCGGCCGCACCGGCCCCAATACCCGCCGCCTGGTCATGGAGGAAGGTGGCTTCCTCTACGACAGCGATACCTACGATGACGACCTGCCCTACTGGGAACCGAACAACCCGACCGGCAAGCCGCACCTGGTGATCCCCTACACCTTGGACACCAATGACATGCGCTTCACCCAGGTACAGGGCTTCAACTGCGGCGAGCAGTTCTTCCAGTACCTCAAGGACGCCTTCGATGTGCTGTACGCCGAAGGTGCCGAAGCGCCGAAGATGCTTTCCATCGGCCTGCACTGCCGGCTGGTCGGCCGCCCGGCGCGCCTGGCCGCGCTCAAGCGTTTCGTCGACTACGCCAAGAGCCATGACCAGGTCTGGTTCGCCCGTCGCGCGGACATCGCCCGCCACTGGCACGCCACCCACCCGTACAAGAAAGAGAACGCCTGATGACCGCCTTCAAGACCCTCAAGCCATCGACCTTGGACCGTGACACCTTCGTCAAGGTCTTCGCCGACATCTACGAGCATTCGCCGTGGGTCGCCGAAAAAGCCTACGACCTGGGCCAGCTGGACGAGCTGAACGAGATCGAAGCGCTGCACCAGCGCATGAGCGACATCCTGCTCAGTGCCAACCACGCCGACCAGTTGGCGCTGATCAACGCTCACCCGGACCTGGCCGGTAAGGCCGCCATCCAGGGCGAGCTGACCGAATCGAGCACCAACGAACAGGCCGGCGCCGGTATCCACCAGTGCACCGCCGAAGAGTTCGCCCGGTTCACCGAACTGAACGATGCCTACAAGGCCAAGTTCCAGTTCCCGTTCATCATGGCAGTCAAGGGCAGCAACCGGCACCAGATCCTCGCCGCTTTTGAAAAACGCATCCACAACGACACCGATGCCGAATTCAAGGAAGCCCTGGCGCAGATCAACCTGATCGCCCTGTTCCGTCTGCTGCAGCTGTAACCGGCGCGGCAACGTTAGAGCCTTATCCAGAACAACGAACATAGAAGAGATAACCGCATGCGCACCCTGATGATCGAGCCCCTGACCAAAGAAGCCTTCGCCCCCTTCGGTGACGTGATCGAAACCGATGGCAGTGACCACTTCATGATCAACAACGGCTCGACCATGCGCTTCCACAAGCTCGCCACGGTCGAGACCGCCGAGCCTGAAGACAAAGCGATCATCAGCATCTTCCGCGCCGACGCGCTGGACATGCCGCTGACCGTGCGCATGCTGGAACGCCATCCGCTGGGCAGCCAGGCTTTCATCCCGCTGCTCGGCAACCCCTTTCTGATCGTGGTCGCGCCCGTTGGCGATGCACCTGTATCAGGCTTGGTCCGTGCCTTCCGCAGTAATGGCAGGCAGGGCGTCAATTACCATCGCGGCGTTTGGCACCACCCGGTGCTTACGATCGAAAAGCGGGATGATTTCCTGGTGGTTGATCGCAGTGGTTCCGGAAACAACTGCGATGAGCATTACTTCACCGAGGAACAGATGCTGATCCTCAATCCCCACCAATAAGAAAAGGTCGATCATCGTTCGGTGATCGGCAGAGGTACATACTGTGGAAGCACACCTTCACGAATGGCTGAACCTGAGCATTCGCTGGGTTCACATGATCACCGGCGTGGCCTGGATCGGTGCATCGTTCTACTTCGTCTGGCTGGAAAACAACCTGAACCGGAGCAATCCGCGTGACGGGCTGTCGGGTGACCTTTGGGCCATCCACGGCGGTGGTATCTACCACCTTGAGAAGTACAAGCTGGCGCCGCCGAAAATGCCCGAGAACCTGCACTGGTTCAAATGGGAAGCCTACTTCACCTGGATGTCCGGTATCGCCCTGCTGTGCGTGGTGTTCTACTGGAACCCGACCCTGTACCTGCTGGCCCCTGGCAGCACCCTGAGCGGTGCCGAGGGCGTGGCCATCGGTATCGGTTCGCTGGTGGCCGGCTGGTTCATCTACGACCTGCTCTGCGATTCGCCACTGGGCAAACGCCCGGCACTGCTTGGCGCCGTGCTGTTCGTACTGATCATCGCCGCCTGCTGGGGCTTCAGCCTGGTGTTCAGCGGCCGTGGCGCGTACCTGCACACTGGCGCGATCATCGGCACCATCATGGTCGGTAACGTGTTCCGCATCATCATGCCGGCCCAGCGCCAGCTGGTGGCAGCGATCGAGAACAACACCACCCCCGACCCGCGCCTGCCGGCCAAAGGCCTGCTGCGTTCGCGTCACAACAACTACTTCACCTTGCCGGTGCTGTTCATCATGATCAGCAACCACTTCCCGAGCACCTACGGTAGCCAGTACAACTGGCTGATCCTGGCCGGCATTGCCGTAGCCGCGGTACTGATCCGCCACTACTTCAACACCCGCCACGACAGCAGCAAGTACGCCTGGACCCTGCCGGCCGGCGCCCTGGCGATGATCTGCCTGGCTTACGTCACCGGCCCGAAACCGATGGCTGTTGCCCCTGAGCAGGCCGCAGCGAAGGTCGAGTACCAGCCACTGCCAGCGACGGCAGTAGGTGGCAAGACCGCTGCCGAACAGCGCGCCGAGGACGCTGCCAAGGCGGCCCAAGCGCCTGCCGCACCGGCTCAAGCCCCAGCCCAGGCGACTGCGCAGGCCGGTGGCGGCGCCTTCGACAAGATCCACACCGTCATCCAGGAACGCTGCACAGTGTGCCACTCGTCGAAACCGACCAGCCCGCTGTTCAGCACCGCCCCTGGCGGCGTGGTGTTCGACACCCCGCAGCAGATCCAGGCCCAGGCCGCGCGCATTCAGGCGCAAGCGGTCGCCAGCCAGATCATGCCGCTGGGCAACATCACCCAGATGACCGTCGAGGAGCGCAAGCTCGTCGGTGACTGGATCGCCAAAGGCGCCCAGGTCAACTGATCGAAGCCGCACGCTTCAAGCTTCAAGCTGTAAGTCCCAAGTAACAAGCAAGCATCGAGCGTCAGGCTCCAACGCGGATCACCAAGCTTCTTCCTGAAGCTTGCCGCTTGGAGCTTGCCGCTTGGATCCGAGAATAAAAACAAAACTCGAGGTGCTGCATGTCCGAGTCACGCAAGGCGTACATTCCTGTGGCGCCACCGCGCGAACCTCTGCCCCTGTTCCAACTGATCCTGGTCGGCCTGCAACACGTTCTGCTGATGTACGGAGGCGCGATTGCCGTGCCTTTGATCATCGGCCAGGCAGCCGGATTGTCCCGTGAAGAAGTCGCTTTCCTGATCAACGCCGACCTGCTGGTCGCAGGCGTAGCCACCATCATCCAGTCGTTCGGTATCGGCCCGGTAGGGATCCGCATGCCGGTGATGATGGGCGCCAGTTTCGCTGCCGTCGGCAGCATGGTGGCCATGGCCGGCATGCCTGGCGTAGGCCTGCAGGGGATCTTCGGTGCAACCATCGCCGCCGGGTTCTTCGGCATGCTCATCGCGCCGTTCATGTCCAAGGTCGTACGCTTCTTCCCGCCGCTGGTCACAGGTACCGTGATCACCTCGATCGGCCTCTCGCTGTTCCCGGTCGCAGTCAACTGGGCCGGTGGCGGCCATGAGGCAGAAGCCTTCGGCTCGCCGATCTACCTGATGGTGGCAGGCCTGGTGCTGGCCGTGATCCTGTTGATCAACCGCTTCATGCGTGGCTTCTGGGTCAACGTGTCGGTGCTGGTAGGCATGGGCCTGGGTTACATCCTGGCCGGTTCCATCGGCATGGTCGACCTGTCCGGCCTGAGCCAGGCACCGTGGCTGCAAGTGGTGACGCCACTGCACTTCGGCATGCCGACCTTCAGCCTGGCACCGATCCTGTCGATGTGCCTGGTGGTGGTGATCATCTTCGTCGAGTCCACGGGCATGTTCCTCGCCCTGGGCAAGGTGACCGATCGCGAAGTCACCCCAGGGATGCTGCGCCGGGGCCTGCTGTGCGATGCCGGCGCGTCGTTCATCGCCGGGTTCTTCAACACCTTCACCCACTCCTCGTTCGCCCAGAACATCGGCCTGGTGCAGATGACCGGGGTACGCTGCCGCTATGTCACCGTGGTGGCAGGCGCGCTGCTGATCCTGCTCAGCCTGCTGCCCAAGGCGGCTTACCTGATCGCCTCGATTCCGCCTGCAGTGCTGGGTGGTGCGTCCATTGCCATGTTCGGCATGGTCACCGCCACCGGGATCAAGATCCTTCAGGAGGCAGACATCGGCGACCGCCGCAACCAGCTGCTGGTTGCGGTCAGCGTCGGCTTCGGCCTGATCCCGGTGGTCCGCCCGGAGTTCTTCGCACAGATGCCGCAGTGGATGGAACCCATCACCCACAGCGGTATCGCCATGGCCACGGTCAGTGCCTTGGTGCTGAACGTGCTGTTCAACATCCTCGGTGGTGCCGACCGCGCGGCGCACAACGACGCCTGTCACCAGCATTGAGCCAAGCGGGGCGGCGCCGTGCGTCGCCCCTGCTCTTGTCCGTTGTAACTGCCACACCGTCGGCCCGCCGGAATGGGCCGCCCGGGGCGCCTGCGCGCCAAAAAATCCGCCAACAAAAACAATAAGTCCGGGAATCACAACATGAAGCGCATCGCATCAACCCTGTTGCTGGGCAGCAGCCTGCTGGCCACCCTCCCCTCGCATGCAGGCGAATGGCTGCTGTGGCACGGCGAAAGCCTGACCTATCTGTATGGCAAGGACTTCAAGGTCAACCCAGACATTCAGCAGACCATCACGTTCGAGCACGCCAACAAATGGAAGTACGGCGACACCTTCCTGTTCGTCGACAAGATCTTCTACAACGGCAAGCCCGATGCCAGCAAAGGCGTGACCACCTACTACGGTGAGTTCAGCCCGCGACTGTCGTTCGGCAAGATCTTCGACCAGAAGCTCGCCTTCGGCCCGATCAAGGACGTGCTGCTGGCAATGACCTACGAGCGTGGCGAAGGCGACAACGAGGCCTACCTGATCGGCCCCGGTTTCGACCTGAACATTCCCGGCTTCAACTATTTCACCCTCAATTTCTACCTGCGCAACACCGAAGGCGGCCGCCCTGGCGACGACGTCTGGCAGATCACCCCCGGTTGGTCGTACACCATTCCCGTGGGCAGGTCGGACATTCTGATCGACGGCTACATGGACTGGGTGCCCGACAACGACCAGAACAGCCGCGGCACCTATCACGCCAACCTGCACTTCAACCCGCAGGTCAAATACGACCTGGGCAAAGCGCTCAACCTGGGCGCCAAACAGCTGTATGTAGGCTTTGAGTACAGCTACTGGAAGGACAAGTACGGCATCGACAGCCGCGGCAATCTGGAGAGTAACCAGAGTGTCGCCAGCGCCCTGATAAAGGTACATTTCTGAAAACCTGATCAAACGCCCAAGTTTGATACACGCTGCTCCAGGACGGAGCACTTGAGGCCAGGCGCGCAAGCCAGTAATCTGCGCGCCCCCTCGAACAGGGCAGGATGGATCCTGCCCGCGTTTACTGACCGCTCAGTCAATGAATTCGGGCGGTTGGCCAACGCGTTGCCAGCCGGAAATACCCATTTTCAGCCGTTCAGAACGAGTCGAGCAGGAAGGTTGTAGCCAATCCGGAAAGTTGGCGCAGCTCTTGCCAAACAACTGTGGCCAATCGAAAAAAGCTGACTCAAAAGACAAAAAAAGCGCCAATACCGAGCGCTGACAACAGACCAATCAAGGGAGCGACACTCGCAATGCGTACCATCAATAGCCTGATTCTCGCGGGCGGCCTGCTGGCCTGCGGCACCACCTACGCCGATGACCTGCTGCAGTGGCAGAACAACAGCCTGACCTACCTGTGGGGCAAGAACTTCAAGGTCAACCCGGCGATCCAGCAAACCGTCACCTTCGAGCACGCCGATGGCTGGAAGTACGGCGACAACTTCGTCTTCGTCGACAAGATCTTCTACAACGGCAAGAAGGACTCGGGTAACGGCGACAACACCTACTACGGTGAAATCAGCCCGCGCCTGTCGTTCGGCAAGATCTTCGACCAGAAGCTGGCATTCGGCCCGGTCAAGGACGTGCTGCTGGCAATGACCTATGAGTTTGGCGAGGGTGATACCGAGTCCTACCTGATCGGCCCTGGCTTCGACCTGGACATCCCGGGCTTCGACTACTTCCAGCTGAACTTCTACCAGCGCACCACCGACGGCAGCCGGGCCGGTGACAACGTCTGGCAGATCACCCCGGTATGGTCGTACACCATCCCTGTGGGCTCCTCCGACATCCTCATCGACGGCTTCATGGACTGGGTGGTCGACAACGACGAGAACCGCCGCGGTACCTATCAGGCCAACCTGCACTTCAACCCGCAGGTCAAATATGACCTGGGCAAGGCGTTGCACCTGGGCGAGAAGCAGCTGTATGTGGGCTTTGAGTACGACTACTGGAAGAACAAGTACGGCATCAAGGATTCCGACGGGTTCACCACCGACCAGAACACTGCAAGCTTCCTGGTCAAGGTTCACTTCTGATCCAGGGGGGCTGCTGTGCAGCCCTTTCGCGACACAAGGCCGCTCCAATCGCCGAGCGGCCTTGTGTCGCGAAGGGCCGCAAGGCGGCCCAATTCACCATCATCGAGCCGGGCGCAGCACTCGCCACAACTTGCCAAATCCGCTGACCACCGCCAACACCACGGCCCCCGCAACAATCCCCACCCCACCATTGAGCAACGCGCCAGTAAGCGCCCCGCCCCGCCCTTCACTGAACGCCTCGATGGCGTGATGCAGCGGCGCAACACCGTGTACCAGAATCCCGCCACCGACCAGGAACATCGCCGCAGTCCCGATCACCGACAGGCTTTTCATCATGTAGGGCGCCGCCCGCAGAATGCCGTTGCCCACCACCTGGGCCGCTTTCGAGGCTTTCTGAGTCATCCACAAGCCCAGGTCATCGAGCTTGACGATACCGCCCACCAACCCATAGACACCCACGGTCATGACGATCGCAATGCCCGACAGCACGATGATCTGCTGAGTCAGCGGCGCATCGGCCACAGTGCCCAAGGTGATGGCGATGATTTCTGCCGAGAGGATGAAGTCGGTGCGCACCGCCCCCTTGATCTTGGTCTTCTCAAAGGCCACCAGGTCGACGTTCGCATCGGCAACGGCTTCGCTGCGCGCACTGTGCTCGGCAGCATCCTCCTCCTTGCTGTGCAAGAACTTGTGCGCCAGCTTTTCGAAGCCTTCGAAACACAGGTACGCGCCACCGATCATCAGCAGCGGCGTCACCGCCCATGGGATGAACGCGCTGATCAGCAGCGCCGCCGGCACCAGGATCGCCTTGTTGACGAACGAGCCCTTGGCCACCGCCCACACCACCGGGATCTCGCGCTCGGCGCGCACACCGGTGACCTGCTGGGCGTTGAGTGCCAGGTCGTCGCCCAGCACACCTGCGGTTTTCTTCGCCGCCACCTTGGTCATCAACGAGACATCGTCGAGTACCGTGGCAATGTCGTCGATCAGTACCAGTAAACTGCTTCCTGCCATGTCTGCCTGTTTCCCGTGAAATGAATGGGCCGGAGTCTAGCCCAAAGTCGCTGCCTTGAGCGCCCCTCGAGCCCGGTGCTACCATGCCCGATCCCTCTTAGAGGTGGCCAGACACGAGGAAGATCCCTGACCATGAGCACCATTCGCGAGCGCAACAAGGAACTGATCCTGCGCGCGGCCAGCGAGGAATTCGCCGACAAGGGCTTCGCCGCCACCAAGACCAGCGATATCGCGGCCAAGGCCGGCCTGCCCAAGCCGAACGTGTATTACTACTTCAAGTCCAAGGACAACCTCTACCGCGAGGTCCTGGAGAGCATCATCGCGCCGATCATGCAGGCGTCCACGCCGTTCAATGCCGACGGCGACCCCAAGGAAGTGCTGAGTGCCTACATCCGCTCGAAGATCCGCATTTCGCGCGACCTGCCGCATGCCTCGAAGGTGTTCGCCAGCGAGATCATGCACGGTGCGCCGCACCTTTCGCCCAACCAGGTGGAACAGCTCAACGAGCAGGCCCGCCACAACATCGAGTGCATCGAGCGCTGGATCGAGCGCGGGCAGATTGCCAAGGTCGACGCGCACCACCTGATGTTCAGCATCTGGGCGGCGACTCAGACCTATGCCGATTTCGATTGGCAGATTTCGGTGATCACCGGCAAGGCCAAGCTGGCCGACAGTGATTACGAAGCAGCAGCCGAGACCATCATTCGGCTGGTGCTCAAAGGCTGTGAGCCCGAGGCGGCCTGACAAGGCCAGTGGGGCTGCTCTGCAGCCCTGTCGCGACACAAGGCCGCTGTAGGAGCGGCCTCGTGTCGCGATAGGGCCGCAACGCGGCCCCGGCAATTTAAAGCCTTACGCAGCTACACCCGCATCCGCCGTCAACCCCGCCTCTTCGATCGCACTGATCGCACACTGCTCGTCGATATCCGACGTATCGCCGCTGATCCCTACGGCACCCAGCACCTTGCCGTCCTGATCGCGGATCAGCACGCCACCTGGCGCCGGCACCACCGGCCGCTCACCCACACCATTCAACGCGGCAAAAAACGCCGGCCGCTGCTGCGCATCCAGCGCCAGCAAGCGCGAGCCCTTGCCCAGGGCAATCGCGCCCCAGGCCTTGCCCGTGGCCACCTCAGGGCGAATCAGGCTGGCGCCATCTTCGCGCTGCAGGGCCAGCACATGCCCACCGGCATCCAGCACCACCACCGTCAACGGCGCAGCATTGATCTTGCGGCCCGCCGCCAGCGCCGCGTTCACCAGGCTGACAGCGACTTTCAGGTTCAAAGCGTTCATGGAAAGGTCCTCTTCTTGTTGTGAGAAGCCCGAGGGCAGTTGAAAATCGATCACTCAAATAGAACACAACTGCAACCACTTTTGTATACAATAAATTGAAACGATCGTATGCGATGACGCAAATCGCCGTTTTCATGGGCGCTCGGACGAAAGCAACCTCCCCCGATGAAAACCCATTGACCTGAACCGCCAGCCGTGAATACACTCTGGCACAAAGCAAGTTGTATACAATTACAAAATCGATGAGGCACAACCCATGAGCAAAATGAGAGCAATCGATGCAGCCGTTCTGGTCATGCGCCGTGAAGGTGTAGATACCGCGTTCGGCATCCCAGGGGCTGCCATCAACCCGTTGTACTCGGCCCTGAAAAAAGTCGGTGGCATCGATCACGTCCTCGCTCGTCACGTTGAAGGCGCCTCGCACATGGCCGAGGGTTACACCCGCGCCAACCCAGGCAACATCGGCGTGTGCATCGGCACCTCCGGCCCCGCCGGCACCGACATGGTCACCGGCCTGTACAGCGCATCGGCCGACTCCATCCCGATTCTCTGCATCACCGGCCAGGCGCCACGTGCCCGTCTGCACAAAGAAGACTTCCAGGCTGTCGACATCACCAGCATCGTCAAGCCCGTCACCAAGTGGGCGACCACCGTTCTGGAACCCGGCCAAGTGCCTTATGCCTTCCAGAAAGCCTTCTACGAAATGCGTACCGGCCGCCCAGGCCCTGTGCTGATCGACCTGCCGTTCGACGTGCAGATGGCCGAAATCGAATTCGACATCGACGCCTACGAGCCGCTGGCCGTCAACAAGCCGTCCGCCACTCGCGTACAGGCTGAAAAAGCCCTGGCCCTGCTCAACGACGCCGAGCGCCCGCTGCTGGTGGCCGGTGGCGGCATCATCAACGCCGACGCCAGCGACAAGCTGGTGGAGTTCGCCGAACTGACCGGCGTGCCCGTGATCCCTACCCTGATGGGCTGGGGCACCATCCCGGACGACCACGCCCAGATGGTCGGCATGGTCGGCCTGCAGACCTCGCACCGCTACGGCAACGCCACCCTGCTCAAGTCCGACCTGGTGTTCGGTATCGGTAACCGTTGGGCCAACCGCCACACCGGTTCCGTTGACGTTTACACCGAAGGCCGCAAGTTCGTTCACGTCGACATCGAGCCCACCCAGATCGGCCGCGTGTTCACCCCGGACCTGGGTATCGTTTCCGACGCAGGCCTGGCGCTGGACGTGTTCATCGAAGTGGCCCGCGAGTGGAAAGCCGCCGGCAAGCTGCAGTGCCGCAAGGCCTGGCTGGAAGACTGCCAGCAGCGTAAATCGAGCCTGCAGCGCAAGACTCACTTCGACAACGTGCCGGTCAAGCCGCAGCGCGTTTACGAAGAGATGAACCAGGTGTTCGGCAAGGACACCTGCTACGTCAGCACCATTGGCCTGTCGCAGATTGCCGGTGCACAGTTCCTGCACGTGTACAAGCCACGTCACTGGATCAACTGTGGCCAGGCCGGCCCGCTCGGCTGGACCATCCCGGCGGCACTGGGTGTGGTCAAGGCCGACCCGAAACGCAAGGTTGTGGCACTGTCGGGTGACTACGACTTCCAGTTCATGATCGAAGAGCTGGCCGTGGGCGCGCAGTTCAACCTGCCGTACGTACACGTGCTGGTGAACAACGCCTACCTGGGCTTGATCCGTCAGGCGCAGCGTGGCTTCGACATGGATTACTGTGTACAACTGGCGTTCGAGAACATCAACTCCACCGACGCCGCCACCTACGGTGTCGATCACGTCGCCGTGGTCGAAGGCCTGGGCTGCAAAGCCATCCGTGTCTTCGAGCCAGGTGAGATCGCCCCGGCCCTGCTCAAGGCACAGAAGATGGCCGAAGAGTTCCGAGTACCGGTCGTGGTGGAAGTGATTCTGGAGCGTGTGACCAACATTTCCATGGGCACCGAGATCAACGCGGTCAACGAGTTCGAAGACCTGGCGCTGGTCGGCAACGACGCGCCAACCGCCATCTCGATGCTGGACTGATCGCCTGACGCCCCCGTGCTGCGCCCTAACTGGGGGCGCCGGGGGCCTTCATCGCAAGGAGACACATCATGCCTCGCTTCGCTGCCAACCTGTCCATGCTGTTCACCGAACAGGACTTCCTGGCCCGCTTCAAGGCTGCCGCCGATGCTGGTTTCAGCGGCGTCGAATACCTCTTCCCGTACGACTTCAGCGCTGCCGAAATCAAGCAGCAGCTCGACGCCCACGGCCTGACCCAGGTGCTGTTCAACCTGCCGGCCGGTGATTGGGGCAAAGGTGAGCGCGGAATCGCCTGCCATCCCGACCGCGTCGAAGAATTCCGCGCCGGTGTCGACAAGGCCATCGAATACGCCAAGGTGCTGGGCAACACCCAGGTCAACTGCCTGGCCGGCATTCGCCCGCAAGGCCTGCAGTGCGCCGACGTGCGCAAGACTTTCGTCGACAACCTGAAGTACGCCGCCGACAAGCTCAAAGCCGCTGGCATTCGCCTGGTCATGGAAATGATCAACACCCGCGACATCCCAGGCTTCTACCTGAACACCACCCGGCAGGCCCTGGAAATCCAGGCCGAAGTGGGCAGCGACAACCTGTTCCTGCAGTACGACATCTACCACATGCAGATCATGGAAGGTGACCTGGCTCGCACCATGGAAGCCAACCTGAAACTGATCAACCACATCCAGCTGGCCGACAACCCGGGCCGTAACGAACCGGGTACCGGCGAAATCAACTACCGCTTCCTGTTCGAACATCTGGACCGCATCGGTTACCAGGGTTGGGTAGGCGCGGAGTACAAGCCGCTGACTACCACCGAAGCAGGCCTGGGCTGGCTGAAGACACACAACGCAATCTAAGAACGCTCGCAGAACCTGCTGTAGGAGCGGCCTTGTGTCGCGAAGGGCTGCAAAGCAGCCCCGGCAGATTGCCTGCGCAACTGAGATCGAGGGGCCGCTGCGCGCCCCTTCGCGACACAAGGCCGCCCCTACAGGGGGCCGAGTCGCCTGCTCACATAAATATAAAAGAGGTAATTTCTCATGGCTAAAATCGGTTTCCTCGGCACCGGCATCATGGGCAAGCCCATGGCTCAGAACCTGCAAAAAGCAGGTCACAGCATTTTCGTTTCCACCCACCACGAGGCCGCACCGGCTGACCTGATCGCCGCTGGCGCAGTGGCGCTGGCCAACCCGAAAGAGGTTGCCCAGGAAGCCGAGTTCATCATCGTCATGGTGCCGGACACCCCGCAGGTCGAAAGCGTACTGTTCGACCAGAACGGTGTCGCCGAAGGCGTGGGCCCGAACAAGGTGGTGATCGACATGAGCTCGATCTCGCCGACCGCCACCAAGGCCTTTGCCGAGAAGATCAAGGCCACCGGTGCCGCCTACCTCGACGCACCAGTGTCCGGTGGTGAAGTCGGTGCCAAGGCCGCGACCCTGAGCATCATGGTCGGTGGCTGCCCGAACGCCTTCGAACGCGCCCTGCCGCTGTTCGAAGCCATGGGCAAGAACATCACACGCGTCGGCGGCAACGGTGACGGCCAGACGGCCAAGGTCGCCAACCAGATCATCGTCGCCCTGAACATCCAGGCCGTCAGCGAAGCTCTGCTGTTCGCGGCCAAGAACGGTGCAGACCCTGCCAAGGTGCGCGAAGCGCTGATGGGCGGCTTCGCCTCCTCGAAGATCCTCGAAGTGCATGCCGAGCGCATGATCAAAGGTACCTTCGACCCAGGCTTCCGCATCAACCTGCACCAGAAAGACCTGAACCTGGCCCTGCAAGGCGCCAAGGAGCTGGGCATCAACCTGCCCAACACCTCCAACGCCCAGCAAGTGTTCAGCACCTGCGTGGCACTGGGCGGCGGCAACTGGGACCACTCGGCGCTGATCAAAGGCCTGGAGCACATGGCCAACTTCTCGATCCGCGGCGAGAAATAAGCTTCAAGCTGTAAGCCTCAAGCGGCAAGTAAAAGCAGGTCTGCTTTTACTTGCGGCTTGTAGCTTGAAGCTTGCAGCTCTGGGGACCGCCCCTGGTTCGGCCTGCACGGAGGCAGTTCCAGGGGCGTTTTCGATTCTGCAGAACAACAATAATTGGGAGCCTGCCATGTCGGTCGATCCGCAAAAACTTCTCCGCGACCTGTTCGACACAGCCATCGCTGCCGCCCACCCCCGTCAAGTCCTCGAACCCTACCTGCCCGCCGACCGTAGCGGCCGGGTCATCGTCATCGGCGCCGGCAAAGCCGCAGCGGCCATGGCCGAAGTGGTCGAGAAGAGCTGGCAGGGTGAAGTGTCCGGGCTGGTGGTCACACGTTACGGTCATGGCGCCAACTGCCAGAAGATCGAAGTGGTCGAAGCCGCCCACCCGGTCCCCGACGCCGCTGGCCTGGCCGTGGCCAAACGTGTGCTGGAACTGGTCAGCGACCTGAACGAAGACGACCGCGTCATCTTCCTGCTCTCTGGCGGTGGTTCGGCCCTGCTGGCGCTGCCAGCCGAAGGCCTGACCCTGGCCGACAAGCAACAGATCAACAAGGCGCTGCTCAAATCCGGTGCCACCATCGGCGAGATGAACTGCGTGCGCAAGCACCTCTCGGCGATCAAGGGCGGCCGCCTGGCCAAAGCCTGCTGGCCCGCCACTGTCTACACCTATGCCATTTCCGATGTGCCCGGCGACCTGGCTACGGTCATCGCCTCCGGCCCCACCGTGGCCGACCCGAGCACCTCGGCCGATGCCCTGGCGATCCTCAAGCGCTACAACATCGAAGCGCCCAAGGCCGTCATCGACTGGCTCAACAACCCCGCCTCGGAAACCGTCAAGGCCGATGACCCGGCCCTGGCCCGCAGCCACTTCCAGCTGATCGCCAAGCCCCAGCAATCGCTTGAAGCCGCTGCAGTGCAAGCCCGCCAGGCCGGCTTCAGCCCGCTGATCCTCGGCGACCTGGAAGGTGAATCGCGCGAAGTGGCCAAGGTGCATGCCGGTATCACCCGGCAAATCGTCCAGCACGGGCAGCCGCTCAAAGCACCTTGCGTGATCCTTTCTGGCGGCGAAACCACTGTCACCGTACGCGGCAATGGCCGTGGCGGGCGCAATGCGGAGTTTTTGCTCAGCCTCACCGAAAGCCTGAAGGGCCTGCCGGGCGTGTACGCCCTGGCTGGTGATACCGACGGCATCGACGGCTCGGAAGAAAACGCCGGCGCCGTCATGACGCCAGCCAGCTTCGCCCGCGCCGAGACACTGGGCCTGTCGGCCAGTGACGAGCTGGACAACAACAACGGCTACGGCTATTTCGCCGCACTCGATGCGCTGATCGTCACTGAGCCGACCCGCACCAACGTCAACGACTTCCGCGCCATCCTGATCCTTGAGACTGCACAATCATGACGCCTGATAAAAAAGTCAAAATCCTCGCAACGCTTGGCCCTGCGATCAATGGCATCGACGATATCCGCCAGCTGGTAGAAGCCGGGGTGAACATCTTCCGCCTCAACTTCAGCCATGGCGAACACGCCGACCACGCCCTGCGCTACCAGTGGATCCGCGAGGTCGAGCAGCAACTGAACTACCCACTGGGCATCCTCATGGACTTGCAGGGCCCCAAGCTGCGCGTTGGCCGCTTTGCCGAAGGCAAGGTGCAACTGCAGCGCGGCCAGGGGCTGCGCCTGGACCTGGACAAGGCCCCGGGTGACAGCCGCCGGGTCAACCTGCCGCACCCGGAGATCATCGCCGCGCTGGAGCCCGGCATGGACCTGCTGCTGGACGACGGTAAGCTGCGCCTGCGGGTGACCGCCAAGCACAGCGATGCCATCGACACCGAAGTGCTGGCCGGTGGCGAGCTGTCCGACCGCAAGGGGGTCAACGTGCCGCAAGCGGTGCTTGACCTCTCCCCACTCACCGAAAAGGACCGCCGCGACCTGGCCTTCGGCCTGGAACTGGGCGTGGACTGGGTGGCGCTGTCGTTCGTGCAACGCCCCGAAGACATCCTTGAGGCCCGCCAGCTGATCGGCGACCGTGCCTACCTGATGGCCAAGATCGAGAAACCGTCGGCCGTCGAGCAGCTGCAGGCGATTGCCGAACTGTCCGATGCAATCATGGTGGCGCGTGGCGACCTGGGTGTGGAAGTGCCGGCCGAGAGCGTGCCGCAGATCCAGAAACGCATCATCGGCACCTGCCGCCAGCTGGGTAAACCGGTGGTGGTGGCCACGCAGATGCTCGAATCCATGCGTTTCTCGCCCGCCCCGACCCGCGCCGAAGTCACCGACGTCGCCAATGCCGTGGCCGAAGGTGCCGATGCGGTGATGCTGTCGGCCGAGACCGCCTCGGGTGACTACCCACTGGAAGCCGTGCAGATGATGAGCAAGATCATCCGCCAGGTGGAGAACGGCCCGGATTACCAGGCCCAGCTCGACGTTGGCCGGCCCAAAGCTGAAGCCACCGTGTCGGACGCCATCAGCTGCGCGATCCGTCGCATCAGCGGCATCCTGCCGGTGGCGGTGCTGGTCAACTACAGCGAGTCGGGGGCTTCGACCCTGCGCGCAGCACGCGAGCGGCCACGGGCGCCGATCCTCAACCTGACGCCGAACCTGGTCACCGCCCGCCGCCTGAGCGTGACCTGGGGCGTGCACTCGGTGGTCAATGACCGTTTGCGCCAGGTAGATGAGGTGGTCTCCACCGCACTGGAAATTGCCCAGGCCCAAGGCATGGCCAGCCGTGGTGATACGTTGCTGATCACTGCCGGTGTGCCGTTCGGCAAGCCAGGCTCGACCAACAGCCTGCGGATCGAGACCTTGGTCTGAGATTGCCGGGGGCGCTTTGCGCCCCTTTCGCGACGCAAGGCCGCTCCTACCGGCGAACGCGAAACCCTGTAGGAGCGGCCTTGCGTCGCGAAAGGAGGGCAAAGCCCTCCCCTTGCACCCCAACAACAGACACGCGGAAAACCGAGGCCCAAAGAGGCCCACCGCTCTTCCATCAACCTTACCGACTGCCCATGTACACCAAAAATTTCGTCAACCCGTGCCCCGACTGGGCCACGGCGCTACTCAACGGCTTCAGCCAGGTGCTGCTGCTGCGCAGCCCCCTGTGCGGCCTGTGCTGCCTGCTGGCCATCCTGCTGACCGCCCCCGACCTGGTCGGCGGCGCCCTGCTCGGCGCCCTCGCCGGCCTGCTCACCGCACAGCGCCGCGGCTATGACCGCGCCGACCGCCAGGCCGGGCTTTACTGTTATAACGGCGTGCTGATCGGCATCCTGATCTGCGCGGTACTGCCCTGGTCGGCAATCATGCCGCCGCTGATCATCGCTGCCGGTGGGCTGTCCAGCATCATTACCCACCAGTGGCGCAAGCGCGGGGGCAAACTGCTGATCGCCTACACCGCCCCTTTCGTGCTGCTGGGTTGGGGCACACTGCTGTTCGCCAGCCCCTCACCCAGCGGCTTCGTCGAAGCCGACCCGCTGTATGCTCTGGCGCGGGGCGTAGGCCAGATTTTCCTGCTCGACCAGCCATTGGCCGGGTTGCTGATCATCTTAGGCATGTTCATCGCCAACCCCTATGCCGCGATGTGGGCGGTGATCGGCTCGGCCATCGGTGGCAGCGTAGCCTTGTTTGCCGAAGCGCAATCTGCCTGGCTGGGTCTGCACGGCTTCAACGCGGCACTGGCGGCGCTGGCCTTCAGCAGGCAGGGTGAAAAGCCTTGGGTGACCCTGCTGGCGATTGCCCTGGCTCTACTGCTGCAACCGCTGTTCAAGCTGCTACCGGTGCCCGGCCTGACCGCCCCGTTCGTCGCCGCCTGCTGGCTGATGCACTTGGGCAGCTACCTGGCCCAGCCCAGGCAGCGCAATGCCAGGCGCTTGCACAGCTGAAACGCAACCCCTAGGCTCAGCCCATCGCTTTTGTGGAACGAGCCCATGAACAACCCTGCGAGCCTGCGCGAACGGCTCTACGTCATCGTATTCCAGACCGACACCGTCGCCGGCCGGCGCTTCGACAAGACCCTCCTGCTGATCATCCTGGCCAGCCTGGTCACGGTGATCCTCGACAGCATCGACGAGATTCACCAGAACTACGCAGGCCTGTTGGCCGGTATCGAATGGGGCTTCACCGCGATCTTCCTGGCCGAGTACATCACTCGCCTTTACTGCTCGCCCAAGCCCATGCGCTACGCCTTCAGCTTCTACGGCCTGGTCGACCTGCTGGCGATCGTGCCGGGGATCATCGCCCTGTACTACAGCGACGCGCAGTACCTGCTGATCATCCGGGTGATCCGCATGCTGCGGATTTTCCGTGTGCTCAAGCTCGGCCAGTACCTGAACCAAGCGAATTACCTGATGGCGGCACTGCGTGGCAGCAAGCAGAAGATCATCGTGTTTCTGCTCAGCGTGTCGACCCTGGTCACTGTGTTCGGCACCTTGATGTATGTGATCGAGGGCCCCGAGCACGGCTTTACCAGCATCCCCAAAGGCATCTACTGGGCCATTGTCACGCTCACGACCGTGGGCTTTGGCGATATCGTGCCGAAAACACCGCTGGGCCAGGTGCTGTCCTCACTGGTGATGATCACCGGTTATTCGATCATTGCCGTGCCCACAGGGATTTTCACCGCCGAACTGGCCAATGCCATGCGCGCCGAACAGTTGCAGCACGACTGCCCAAGGTGCAGCAAAAAGGCCCATGAACACGGCGCTGCATTTTGCTCGCGCTGCGGTAACCTGCTGTTCCCGAAAACAGAATAAGCAAAGAGCCATTTGGTCTTTAGTCGTTCAATAACGAAACGCTATAGTCGCGCATAAGTTACCAAACACTCCGGAACAAGGACGCGTCGTGAAAAAACTCTTCACTGCTTCGCTGCTGGCCGCCGGCCTGGCGTGCGGCACCCTCGCTCAGGCCGCTCCGACCCTGCTCAACGTTTCCTACGACGTGATGCGCGACTTCTACAAGGATTACAACCCAGCGTTCCAGAAACACTGGGAAGCCGAGCACGACGAGAAGGTCAACGTGCAGATGTCCTTCGGCGGTTCGAGCAAACAGGCACGTGCAGTGATCGATGGCCTGCCAGCCGATGTCATCACCATGAACATGGCCACCGACATCAATGCGCTGGCCGATATCGGCAAGCAGGTGCCAGACAATTGGGTTACACGCCTGCCCAACAACAGCGCCCCGTTCACCTCGGCCACTGTGTTCATCGTGCGCAAGGGCAACCCCAAGGCACTCAAAGACTGGCCTGACCTGCTCAAGAATGGTGTACAGGTCATCGTGCCCAACCCCAAGACGTCAGGTAACGGGCGCTATACCTACCTGTCGGCCTGGGGTTATGTGCTCAAGCAGGGCGGTGACGAGAACAAGGCCAAGGACTTCGTCGGCAAGCTGTTCAAACAGGCACCGGTACTCGATACCGGTGGCCGCGCCGCGACCACGACCTTCATGACCAACCAGATCGGCGATGTGCTGGTGACCTTCGAGAACGAAGCCGAAATGATCGCCCGCGAATTCGGCCGCGACCAGTTCGAAGTGGTCTACCCGAGCGTGTCGGCCGAAGCCGAACCACCGGTGAGTGTGGTCGACAAAGTGATAGCGAAGAAGGGTACCCAGGCCGTGGCCGAGGAATACCTCAAGTACCTGTGGTCGCCGGCAGCCCAGGAAATCGCCGCACAGAACTACCTGCGTCCGCGTGATGCAACCGTACTGGCCAAGTACACCGACCGCTTCCCGAAGGTCGACTTCCTGTCGGTGGAGAAAACCTTCGGTGACTGGCGCACCGTGCAGAAGACCCACTTCAACGATGGTGGGGTGTTCGACCAGATCTATACCGGTCAGTAATTGAGTTCTACCTTCACTTGTGCGCCACCATTGCGCCCAAGTGAAGGTTCCCCAGCATCAGGCTGGTGATTTACTGCGGAATACCAAGGCCTTCAAGCCCCCCGCCGGATCGGCATCCGGAAACTCCGGCGGGTTATCCAGACGCTCGACGAAAGCCAACGCCGGGGCCTGCTCAGCCATGCCCTCGATCAGAAACTCCGGCCCGATCGCCGGATCATTCACGCACGCCAGCACAGTCCCACCCTCGGTCAGCAACTCTGGCAAGCGCCGCAAGATCTTCGCGTAATCCTGGGTCAGCACGAAACTGCCTTTCTGGAAGGTGGGCGGGTCGATGATGATCAAATCGTAGGGTCCGTAATTGCGCACCTTGCCCCACGACTTGAACAGTTCATGCCCCAGGTACGCCACCCGCGATGCATCGTGGCCATTGAGGCGATGGTTGTCTCTGCCACGGGACAGCGCCGACTTGGCCATGTCCAGGTTCACCACCTGCTCGGCGCCCCCGGCAATCGCTGCCACCGAGAAGCCGCAGGTGTAGGCGAACAGGTTCAGCACGCGCTTGCCCGCCGCCTGCTCACGCACCCAGCGTCGGCCGTAGCGCATGTCGAGAAACAGGCCGTTGTTCTGCCGCACGCCCAGGTCGAGCAGATAGGTCAGGCCATCTTCGACCACCTCGCGCTGCTGGCACGGCTCGCCCCACAACCACTGGCCCGGGCTGTCCGGCAGGTAACGGTGCTGGATGAGGATCGCTTGGCCGGCCCACTGTGGACGCTCGGCGAAGTTGCGCAGCATGGCCTCCAGTTCTGCCAGCTGGCCTTCGGGTGGCTCACGGAACAACGCTACCGACAGCACGCCCTGCAGCCAGTCGACGGTGACCTGCTCCAGCCCCGGCCAGCAACGGCCGCGACCATGGAACAGGCGGCGGGTTTCCTGCGGGGCGGGGTCGAGGGCGGTGAGCAGATGCTGTTCGAGGGTGTGGATCGGCGAAGTCATGGCGGGTCGCAAGCAGATAAAAGGGAGCATTCTACCCCGCGAGGCCGCTGCGCGCCCTATCGCCGGCTTGTTCGGCGATAGGTCATTCAGCGTCCTCACTATCCTTTGGCAATGATCGGCGCCGAACGGAACCACCAACCTTGCTGCATGCCCGCCGCCGCCAGCAAGATCAGCGCCACACCGAGCCACTGCAGTGGCGCCAGGCGGTGCCCGAAGGCCACCCAGTCGACCAGGATCGCGGCAATCGGGTAGATGAATGAAAGGGCACCGGTCAACGCCGTGGGCAGGCGCTGGATGGCACTGTACAGCAGCACGTACATCAGCCCCGTGTGCACCATGCCCAACGTCACCAGGCTGGCCAACGCCGAAGGCTCGCGAGGCAACCCGCCCAGCTTGACCCACGGCGCCAGCAGCATTACGCCGGTCGCTACCTGGATCAAGGCAATCAGATGCGGTGGCGTGCCGCTCAGGTGCTTGATGATCAATGCGGCAATGGCATACAGAAACGCCGCCCCCAGCGCCAGCGCAATGCCCACCAAGTACTCTTCACCGCTGCCCTGCCCTGCGCCATGGGCGCTGACGATGGCCAGCATGCCAAGGAACGCCACGCTCAGCCAGGTGAGCTTGGCCATAGTGATCTTCTCGCCCAGAAACACTGCCGCCAGCCCCACCAGCAGGAACGGCTGGACGTTGTACACCGCTGTGCCGATGGCGATCGACGCCCGCGAATAGGAAGCGAACAGCAACACCCAGTTGCCGACGATGGCCACGCCGCTGGCAATGGCCAAGAGCAAAGCCGTGCGGCTTATCACGCCGGGCTTGAGGAACCCGAACGCCGCGCAGATCACCAGCAACGTGCCAGTACCGAACACGCAACGCCAAAACACCACGTCCAGCACCGGCTGCCCGGATACCAGCACGAACCAGCCAATGGTCCCGGAAATCAGCATGGCAGCGACCATTTCCAGCGAGCCACGGCGCAACGAACTGTCCATCTCACACCTCCCATTGATGATGGCCACAGTATGCAGAGGCTGACGATTAACCTACCAGCGGATAACCAAGGCAAAATGGCCAGTGCGCCTTTACTATCAAGGGGAAATCTCTCCTTAACCTAATGAGGCGTATATGACCGATGCCATCGACCAACTCCTGATCAATGCCCTGATGGAAGATTCCCGCCGCTCACTGAAAGCACTGGCGCAGATCAGTGGCCTTTCTGCACCCAGCGTCAGCGAGCGCCTGCGCCGTCTGGAGGAGCGCGGCGTGCTGCGGGGTTACACCGTGGATGTCGATGCGCGCAGCTTTGGTTACCAATTGCAGGCCATCGTGCGCATTCGCCCGCTGCCGGGGCAGTTGCAGGAGGTGGAACGGCAGATTGTCGCGATTCCCGAGTTCACCGAGTGCGACAAGGTAACGGGCGAGGATTGCTTCATTGCCCGGCTGCATGTGCGGTCGATGGAACAGCTCGACGCCCTGCTTGACCGTATCAATGTGCTAGCTGACACCAACACGGCGATCATCAAGAAGAGCCCGGTAAAGCGGCGCTTGCCGCCGATGGACTGAGGCGCCTGGAAAACCTGACCCACCTCTGTACACATAAATGTCACCTTAGGTGCCATTTTTGTGTGCATAAGTGCTAGCACTGCCCCATTACGTTACACAGTTCGCGCAACTTAATCTGACCAAATGATCAACTAATTATCCGAACAAAAAATTAAACCTGTTCAATTGGTCAATTTATAGTTTCTTTAATTCATCAACTTAGCTTTCAGAGAGATAGATTCGAGATAGTGACAACTCGAAGTACGGTTTTTGAGTGGCATGGAACTCGCTTTTGTGTGTTCGTGTTTTGTATACAAGTTAAACAGAACATAAATACACAAGAACCCGCGACGCCGCCCCAAACCGGCCGCCGCGCCCAGAACCCAGTGATGCCAACGCTGCACTGACGAGATGGCGAGCCCGTGCGCATGCCCGCTCATCGCAGTCCACGTGCATCAGGAGCCTGCCGGAATGAGTACCAGCCTCGACCTTGCCCCTGAACTATCCGTCGCCAGCACCACCCCCGCTTCCTCCCTGGCCGGCCATGCGCCACAACTTGAACTGAGCCCGCGCCTGCATAACCGCGACCTTGCCCCGACGCGCATAGAGGGCCGCCGCTGGGGGCGCTACAGCATCTTCGCGCTGTGGACCAACGATGTGCACAACATTGCCAACTACTCATTCGCCATGGGCTTGTTCGCCCTGGGCCTGGGCGGCTGGCAGATACTCTTGTCATTGGCGATCGGCGCCGCGCTGGTGTACTTCTTCATGAACCTGTCCGGCTACATGGGGCAGAAGACCGGCGTGCCGTTCCCGGTGATCAGCCGCATCGCCTTCGGCATCCATGGCGCGCAGATCCCTGCGCTGATCCGTGCAGTGATTGCCATCGCCTGGTTCGGCATCCAGACCTACCTGGCCTCTGTAGTGCTGCGCGTGCTACTCACGGCCGTGTGGCCGCAACTCGCCAGCTATGACCAGGACAGCATCCTCGGCCTGTCGAGCCTGGGCTGGGTGTGCTTCGTGGCGATCTGGCTGGTGCAACTGGTGATCCTCGCCTACGGCATGGAGATGGTGCGCCGCTACGAGGCATTCGCCGGCCCGGTGATCCTGCTGACCGTGGCCAGCCTGGCGGTGTTCATGTACTTCAAGGCCGATGCGCGCATCGCCTGGTCGGTGGCCGAGCCGCTGACCGGTTACGAGATGTGGCGCAACATATTCGCCGGCGGCGCGCTGTGGCTGGCGATCTACGGCACCCTGGTGCTCAACTTCTGCGACTTCGCCCGTTCCTCGCCGTGCCGCAAGACCATCCGCGTAGGCAACTTCTGGGGCCTGCCGGTGAACATCCTGGTCTTCGCGGTCATCACCGTGGTGCTGTGCGGCGCACAGTTCCAGATCAATGGCCAGATCATCGACAGCCCGACCCAGATCGTTGCCAGCATCCCCAACACCGCTTTCCTGGTGCTCGGTTGCCTGGCCTTCCTGATCGTCACCGTTGCGGTGAACATCATGGCCAACTTCGTCGCCCCGGCCTTCGTGCTGAGCAACCTGGCGCCGCGGCACCTGAACTTTCGCCGCGCGGGGTTGATCAGCGCCACCCTGGCCGTGTTGATCCTGCCATGGAACCTCTACAACAGCCCGCTGGTGATCGTCTACTTCCTGTCCGGCCTGGGCGCCCTGCTGGGCCCACTGTACGGGGTGATCATGGCCGACTACTGGCTGCTGCGCAAAGGCTGCATCAACGTGCCGGAGCTGTACAGCGAACACCCGGCCGGGGCCTACCACTACAGCAAGGGCATCAACCTGCGGGCGGTCGCCGCGTTCCTGCCGGCCGCGCTGCTGGCCATCGTCCTGGCGCTGGTGCCCAATTTCCATGCCATCGCGCCTTTTTCCTGGCTGATCGGTGCCGGCATCGCCGCTGCGCTGTACCTGCTGATCGCCCCGCGCAACCGCCATTACGCTGATGTCAGCGGCGAATGCATCGCCGTCGACCACAGCAGCCACTGATCAAGGAGCAGTGTTCATGCGTATTCTGATCGCCAACGTCAACACCACCGAAGCCATCACCGAGGCCATCGCCGAACAGGCCCGCAGCGTGGCGTCGCCCGGCACGCAGATCATCGGCCTGACCCCATGGTTCGGTGCCGAGTCGGTGGAGGGCAATTTCGAGAGCTACCTGGCCGCCATTGCCGTGATGGACCGCGTGCTGGCCTACGAGGGCCCGTACGATGCCGTGATCCAGGCCGGCTACGGCGAACATGGCCGCGAAGGTCTGCAGGAACTGCTGAACGTGCCGGTGGTGGACATCACAGATGCCGCCGCCAGCACTGCGATGTACCTGGGCCACGCCTACTCGGTGGTGACCACCCTGGACCGTACCGTGCCACTTATCGAAGACCGCCTGAAGCTTTCGGGGCTATACGACCGCTGCGCCTCGGTGCGCGCCAGTGGCCTGGCCGTGCTGGAACTGGAGGCAGACCCGCAGCGTGCGGTACAGGCCATCGTCGAACAGGCCGAACGGGCGGTGCGCGAAGACAAGGCCGAGGTGATCTGCCTTGGCTGTGGCGGCATGGCCGGGCTGGACGAGCAGATTCGCCAACGTACCGGGGTGCCGGTGGTCGATGGCGTGAGCGCGGCGGTGTCCATTGCCGAATCGTTGGTGCGGATGGGGCTGAGCACGTCCAAGGTGCGGACCTATGCCACCCCGCGGGCGAAGAAAGTGGTGGGCTGGCCGATGCGGTTCGGGCGGTAAAGCCTCAGGGGTCTTCGCCGGCCCTATCGCCGGCAAGCCGGCTCACACAGGTTGCCCCGCTGCTCTCAAATTCAGCTCAACCCAGTGGGAGTCGGCTTGCTTGCCAAGACAGTAACAGCAGATCAGGTCGGACAGCTATGCGCACCGCCATCCAGGCCCTGGCGTATGTTGCGGCTGAGCAGGCTGGCCTTGCCGTCGCGCCAGGTCAAGGTCAGAACATACAGGGTGTCGAAGTCATCGCCCTGCCAATCTTCGGTGATCACCCGGTCCTCACCCAGCGCCTTGCCGGCGACAGTATTGATCAGCTCCGGCAGGTAACCATGGGACCAGGCAGTGTAGACGGTGGCGTTGCGGTACTTGCCACTGAGCAATTCATCGGCTAGCTCATCGGTGTCGTTTGCACCGTAATCGATATTCACCGGCAGGCCGAGACGTATCGCACTCGGGGTGATGGTCATCAGTGGCCGGATGTAGCTGTAGCTCTGGTCACTGCTGCCTTCCTCGACCTCTCGAGTCGGGTTGGCTGCGAAGACGAAATCGGCGTTGCCGAAGCGCTCGGGCAGCAGCGTGGCCAAGTCCAGTGCACGGTTGAGGCCTTGACAGTTCAACTGCCCCAACCCTTCGCCGGGTTTCTCGGCATGGCGCAGAAACACCAGGGTCTGGGTGCCGTCGACCGGTTGAGCGCGGCTTTCGACCACTTCCAGTGCCAAGGGCACCGCCGCAGCGACGAGTGCGAGGCTCAGCAGCAGGTGGCGACTACGGCGAACAAACGGTGGCAACTTCATGTAGGCAGGCTCTTGTGGCAGACAGTTTCGGGTCGACCCGCCACATTGCCCTGAGGCTCAAGCCGCAAGGCAACCTTGTAGTGAATGCCATCCCTGGCCAACGAGTAGGGGTCAGAGTGCCCTCAACGCGTTTGGTTCCTCCCTGGGCAAGACTTACGTTAAGGCATACATGTTGCCGAATTATTTAAAGCCTGCCGGCCGCATCCGACACTCAGTCATCCCGCGTCAACACCTCGAGCAATTCGATCTCGAACGTCAGGTCCGAATTCGGCGGGATCGCGCCCACGCTACGTTCGCCATAGCCAAGGTGCGCCGGCACCTGCAGCGTGCGTTTGCCCCCCACGCGCATGCCCATCAGGCCTAGGTCCCAGCCCTTGATCACGCGGCCCGTGCCGATCACGCACTGGAACGGCTTGCCGCGCGACCAGGACGAGTCGAACTCGCTGCCATCGGCCAGCCAGCCGGTGTACTGGGTGGTGATCAGGGCGCCTTTGACGGCGGCCTTGCCGTCGCCTTCGACGAGGTCGGTGATTTGCAGTTCGCTGCTCATGGGCATGCTCCAACGCTGAAATTCAAGGCCGCCCTTTTCTCAGGAATGCACGGGTTTGGCAAGCCGCCAGGCTCAACCCAACTGCTCGAAGGCTTGCTGTCCAGTCAATTCCTTGGTTTGGTTGGCGAAGCAGTACCAGGCAGGTTTCTGCTCGACGAATATCTGCAGGTCGAAATCCCAAGCCTCATCGCCGTCCAGCAGGCCCACCGGCACCGCGTAGAAATCGTTGGCCTTGAGCCGGTAATACAGGTGAGTGCCGCAGCGCCCGCAAAAGCCGCGCTGGGCCCAATCGGATGAATCGTAGACGCCGGGCGAACGCCCTTCGATGACCGGCGGCTGGCTACAGTGAACGACCAGCAACGGCCCACCGGTCCACTTGCGACACATGCTGCAATGGCAGGCACTGATATGGGTGTTGTCGAGGGTGACCGTGAGCTTCGTGGCGCCGCACAGGCAGGCGCCTTGTTTCTCCATGACCATGGGGTGCTCCATTAGCGAGGATTGGGCCAGCAATTATAGATGCCCGGTAGGAGCGGCCTTGTGTCGCGATCAGGCCGCAACGCGGCCTCTCGAGTTACGCAATCATCATTAAACCAGGGGGCTGCTTTGCAGCCCATCGCGACACAAGGCCGCTCCTACAGTGGACTACACAAACGTCTAGATGTAGACAGTACCGCGCAGGTACAACGCCGCCCGCCCGCTGATGATCACTCGGCCATTACCTGGCACCTCACAGTGCAGCTGGCCCTTGCGCGCGCCGCCCTGCTCGCAGGTCAGGGTGCGCTTGCCCAACCGCTGCGCCCACAAAGGCGCAAGCGAGGTGTGCGCAGAACCTGTGACCGGGTCTTCGTTGACACCGACTCGCGGGCCGAACCAGCGCGTGACGAAATCGTATCCGCGCCCGGGCGCGGTCACGGCGATGCCACGCACATCGAAGGCCGACAAGGCGACGAAGTCAGGCTGCAGCGGGTCCAAAAGCGAGGCGTCATCGATCATCACGACATAGTCGTCGGACTGATACACCGCACTCGCCCCGCTCAACCCCAGCGCCTTCAGCAAACCGGCGGGCGCCTCGACGGCCAGCGGCTGCTTGGCCGGGAAGTCCATGGCCAGCAAGCCGTCGGCCCCGCGGCTAACCCGCAATTCACCGCTGCGGGTGTTGAAGCGCAGTACTTCTGCCTGCTCGCCCAACTGCTCGAACAGCACATAGGCCGACGCCAAAGTGGCATGGCCACACAGCTCGACCTCCACCGCCGGGGTGAACCAGCGCAGGTCGAAGGTTTCGCCATTGCGCACGAAATAGGCGGTTTCGGAGAGGTTGTTCTCTTCGGCGATACGCTGCAGCACGTCATCAGGCAGCCAGCTTTCAAGCGCGATCACTGCTGCCGGGTTGCCACCGAACGGTTCGGCGGAAAAGGCATCGACCTGGAAGATCTCGAGTTGCATGCGAACACTCCTTGTGGCCCGGGCAGCGCCGGGCAGAAACTTAAACGAAGGTTACGGATGGACTGGTGTGAGTACCGGTTCGCCGGCAAAGAAGGCCTGTAGATTGCGCAGGACCAAGGCCACCGTGTCGCGCGCCGCTTCAGGGGATTGCCCGGCCACATGCGGGGTGAGCACCGTATTGCCGAGGGCCTTGAGGGCATCGGGCACGGCCGGTTCGTCATCGAACACATCAAGTGCTGCACCCGCAACTTGCCCGCGCTGCAGCGCGCCGACCAGGGCCTGGGTATCCACCACGCTGGCACGGGCGATGTTCACCAAATAGCCCTCGGGGCCCAAAGCCTCGAGCACCCGAGCATCGACCAGATGGTGCGTATTGGCACCGCCCGGGGTGGCCACGACCAGAATGTCGACGGCATCGGCCAGGTGCAACGGGCTGTCGTACCAGGTGTAAGGCACGCCCTGGCGCGGTGTGCGGCTGTGGTAGCTGATGTTCATGTCGAAGCCGAGGCTGGCACGTTTGGCGATAGCCAGGCCAACTGCGCCCAGGCCGAGGATGCCGAGGCGCTTGCCACTAACCGAGGGGCTGATGACCCGGTGCCACTCGCCGCGGCGGATACCGGCATCGGCGCGGGGAATGTCGCGCAGCAGGGCCAGCAGCATCGCCAGGGTGTGGTCGGCCACGGCGGCGGCATTGGCACCCGCGCCATTGGTGACGGTAATGCCACGGGCAGCGGCGGCGGCCAGGTCGACGTGTTCGTAACCGGCGCCGATCACGCAGATGATCTGCAAGTTGGGCAACGCTTGGATTTCCACAGCGGTCAGGCCCAGCGGGCCGCGGGTAAGCACCGCATCGATCTCAGCGCCCTGGCGCTGAATGGCGTCGGCACGCAGTGGCGCGGACGGTGCACGGATCAGCCGGTAGCCGGCCTGTTCGAGCAGGGGCAGGTAATCATCGACGGTTTCCACCAAAACCAGGACTGTCTTGCTCATGCACCCCTCCGGCTCAAATTCGAAGGGGCATTATGCGGAGTCGGCGGGCGGTACAGTCAATCTGTAAATCGCGGGTCAACTGTACTGTATCGGTTGGCCGAAAACGGCAAAACCATTACTGAGCGAACGCCCGGCCCAGCCCACCGGGTACACCACTGCTGTCGGTCTCCTGCCACGGGCCATCCGGGCTCAAAGACCAGCTCCAGCCATTGTCATAACGGTAGTAGGTGCGCTGCCGATAGAACGTATTGGGCTTCTTCTCCAATACATAAACACCCAGTTTCGGATCCCAATGGCTGGCGCCCCCCGGCGGCGGTGCAAAGCTTGCGGAGGTCCGCGGCATCGGTTTGGGGGTCGCTGCCGGTTTGCTCGGCTGCGTGGCCGGTTGGCCGCCAGGCAGTGGCTTGACCACCGGCCCCTTGTGCGGCGGCACCGTTTCGATCGGTGGCGCCGGCTGTTCGTACGGCTCGCGCACCGTACACGCAGACAAACCCAGGGCCAGGGTGATCAGGGTCAGGCGGACGGCGTTTCGCATGGCAGGGTTCTCTTACGGGTCGGGGCTGTCGATGGTCAGGAGCTGGGTGGCCTGGGTCTTGCTGGGCAGCGGTGCGCCCTGGCCGATCCACTCACCATGGGTGGGCTGGCCTGCGCGCGATACCCTTGCAACCAATTGGACTTCGGCGAAGTCGGACAGTTTCATCTGCGGCATCATCGCATCGGCGTCAGACAATTCTACCTCCAGCGGCAATTGGGCAACGGTCACCCGTTTGGCCGCCAGCGGCATGGGCGGGCCGCTGGTGGCGCGGGCGAAGATGAACACAGTGTCGTCGGGCTTGACCTTGTCCTTGAGCGCCGGTGCAAGCTCTACCCGCACCTTCAGGCGTGCCGCCACCGGGGTCTCGGGCTTGCCGGTATTGCCACCCAGGCGCTCTGCCGCACGGTCGATGCCGCCTTGCAAGGCCGCCCGCGAGGCATCGCCCTCAGGCAACTGCGCCAGCAGGCGGTTCCAGTAGTCGATGGCTTCCTGGTAGCGCTCGCCCTCAAAGGCCGCAATGCCGCGCAGGCCAAGGCTGGTCACTTCGTTCGGGTCGGCCTTGAGCGCCTCGTCGGTCAGCGCCTGCACCTGTGCGCTCCACTGCTTGTTGGCAGCGAAATACAGGGCCTGGGCCCATTGGCCGAGCAATTCGGGCTGGCGACCGGCCAGGGCCACGGCGCGCTCGTAGGCCTTGGCCGCATCTGCCGGGCGCTGTTCGGCCATGTAGGCGCGGCCTAGGAAATACAGGCCTTCGGCCGAATCCGGCTGAGCCTGGACGGCGCGCTCAAGGCGCGTGGTCATTTCTTCCATCGTCTTGGGCGCAGCAGCGAACTCCTGAGTCAGCTCCACTTTGTCCGCAGCACCAAAGTGCAGATACAGACCAAGCGCCACCACCGGCACCAGTACTGCGGCCAGCAGTGGCAGCACCTTGCCCAAGTGCCCCTGGCGCGGCGCTTCGGCGCCTTCGGTATCGGCCAGCAGTTCACGGGCGGCCTCATCGCGGCCGCTGGCCAGTTGCGCGTCATCCAGCACACCGGCGGCCTGTTGGGCAGCCAGTTCGGCGACACGTTCCTGATACAGCGCCACGTTCAGCGCAGTACGGTCTTCTTCCTGCTGCTGGCGACGGCCACGCAGGGTCGGGATCAGCAGAAAGCCGAGGGCGGCGAGCAGCAGCAGGCCCGCACCAAGCCAGAATTCAGTCATGGTTCTGTTCTTTATCCAGCAGTTTGGCGAGACGCTCGCGTTCTTCGAGAGACAACTCGTGCGAGCCTTGGGTAGCCGGCACACGGCGGCGGCGGACAATCACCGCCAGCACCGCAAAGCCACCGACCAGCAGAATGCCCGGGCCGAACCAGAGCAGCCAGGTACGCCCAGTGAGGGCAGGCTTGTAGCGCACGAAGTCGCCATAGCGGTCGACCATGAAGTCGACGATCTGCTGATTGCTCTTGCCTTCGCCCAGCATGCGGAAGATCTCGCGGCGCAGGTCGGCGGCAATCGGTGCGTTGGAGTCGGCGATGTCCTGGTTCTGGCACTTGGGGCAGCGCAGTTCCTTGGTCAGTTGCTGATAACGCCCACGCTCGGCGTCGTCGCGGAACTGGTACGTATCGATGGCCGCCCTGGCCATGCCGGCAACACTCAAACCCAGTACTACGGCCGCAAGCCAGCGCCTCATGGCTTGGCCTCGTCGACCAGGCCCTGATACAGCGGTGCCAGTTGCTCGCGCCACACGGTGGCATCGACGACGCCCACATGCTTGTAGCGGATGATGCCCTTGGCGTCGATCAGGAAGGTTTCCGGCGCGCCATAGACGCCCAGGTCCAGGCCCAGGCTGCCCTGCTCGTCGCGAATATCCAGCTGGTACGGGTTGTGGAACTCGGCCAGCCACTTCAGGGCGGCAGCATTGTCGTCCTTGTAGTTGATGCCGTAGATCACCACGCCCTGCCCGGCAAGCTGGTTGAGGTAAGGGTGCTCGACCTTGCACGACGGGCACCAGGTGGCCCATACGTTGACCAGCGCCGGGCGGCCTTGCAGGTCGGCCTGGGTCAGGGTGCGATCGCCCTGGGTCGAGGCCAGGGAAAACGCCGGGAACGGCTTGCCGATCATTGCCGAGGGCAGCTCGTCGGGCTTGAGGAACAGGCCCTTGTAGAGGAAAACGGCCAACAGCAGGAATACCGCCAGTGGCACCACCATGATCCAACGCTTCATGCAGCTGCTCCAGACACGCCCAGGACATCACGCACCCGGGTCTTGACCTTGACGCGGTAGCGCCGGTCGAGGGCCGCCAGCAAACCGCCCAGGCCAGTCAAAAGACCGCCCAGCCAGATCCAGCGGACGTAAGGCTTGATATGCACGCGCACGGCCCAGGCGCCGTTGTCCAGCGGCTCGCCCAAGGCAACGTACAGGTCGCGGGTGAAACCGGCATCGATGCCGGCCTCGGTCATCATCGACTGCTGCACGGTATAGAGCCGCTTCTCTGGGTGCAGCGTGGTCACCTCTCGGCCATCACGGCTGACGACGACGGTGCCCTTGTCGGAAATGAAGTTCGGCCCTTCGAAGTGCTTGGCGCCCTGGAACAGGAACTGATAACCACCCAGCTCCACGCTTTCACCCGGGGCCAGGCGCAGGTCACGCTCGGCACTGTTGTTGCTCGACAGCACCACGCCAAGGGCGCACACCGCAAGCCCCAAGTGCGCCAGTTGCATGCCCCAGTAGCTGCGCGTCAGGCCACGCACGCCTTTGGCCAGGCCCTTGTGGCGGGTCTTGTCGAAAATGTCGCGCAACCCGCTGAGCACCACCCAGGCTGCCAGGGCAAAAGCGGTCAGGGTCGGCCAGTCGAAGTCGTCGACGATGAAACCGGCCACTGGCGCCAGCACTGCGCTCGCGATCAGTACCGGCGTCATCATGCTCGCCAGCCACTTGCCTGGGGTGTCCTTCCAGCGCACCACCACACCGATGCCGAGCACCACCATCAGCAGTGCCATCAGCGGCAGGAACAAGGCATCGAAGTACGGCGGGCCCACCGACAGCTTGGCCCCGGTCAGGGCATCGAGCACCAACGGGTAGAGGGTGCCGAGCAGGATCATCGAAGCCGCCACCACCAGCACCAGGTTGTTGGCCAGCAGCAGCGTCTCGCGCGACCACAGGGCAAAGCCCACCTGGCTTTTGACCACTGGGGCACGCAGGGCGAACAGGGTCAGCGAACCACCGACCACGAACAGCAGGAAGATCAGGATGAACACGCCACGTGAAGGGTCGGAGGCGAACGCATGCACCGAGGTCAGCACGCCGGAACGCACCAGGAACGTCCCCAGCAGGCTCAGCGAGAACGCGGCAATCGCCAGCAGCACGGTCCAGCTCTTGAACACGCCGCGTTTTTCCGTCACCGCCAGCGAGTGGATCAGTGCCGTGCCCACCAGCCAAGGCATGAAAGAAGCGTTTTCCACCGGGTCCCAGAACCACCAGCCGCCCCAGCCCAGTTCGTAATAGGCCCACCAGGAGCCCAAGGTGATGCCCACGCCGAGAAACGCCCAGGCAATGATGGTCCAGGGCCGCGACCAGCGCGCCCACGCAGCATCCAGGCGCCCGCCCAGCAGCGCGGCGATGGCGAAGGCGAAGGCCACCGAAAAGCCCACATAACCCATGTACAGCATCGGCGGGTGAACGATCAGGCCAAAGTCCTGCAGCAGCGGGTTGAGGTCGCGGCCATCGGTCGGCACTTGCGGCAGCAAGCGCTGGAACGGGTTGGAGGTGATGATCAAAAAGCTCAGGAAGCCCACACTGATCATGCCCATCACCGCCAGCACCCGCGCCAGCATCACTTGCGGCAGCTGGCGCGAGAACACCGACACGGCGAAGGTCCAGCCACCGAGAATCAGCGCCCACAGCAGCAACGAGCCTTCGTGCGCGCCCCACACGGCACTGAACTTGTAGTACCAGGGCAAGGCGCTGTTGGAGTTGCTGGCCACGTACGCAACCGAGAAGTTGTCGGTCATGAAGGCGTGGGTCAGGCAAACGAAAGCAAAGGCCAGGAAGGCAAATTGGCCCCAGGCCGCCGGGCGTGCCAGGCTCATCCACAGGCTGTCGCCGCGCCAGGCGCCGAGCAACGGCACGGTCGCCTGCACAACGGCGAAACAGATCGCCAGGATCATCGCCAACTGGCCCAGTTCAGGGATCACCAACGCCGCATTCATGGTTTGGCCTCCGCGGCACTGGCGGCCTGGCCGCTTTCCTTCAGGGCCTTGGTGACTTCTGGCGGCATGTATTTCTCATCGTGTTTGGCCAGCACTTCATCGGCCACCACCACACCCTCGGCATTGAGCTTGCCCAGGGCGACGATGCCCTGCCCTTCGCGGAACAGGTCGGGGAGGATGCCGCGGTAGGTGATTGGCACCGACTTGTTGAAGTCGGTGACCACGAAACGCACATCAAGGGAGTCGCCCGAGCGCTGCAGCGAGCCCTTCTCGACCATGCCGCCTGCGCGGATGCGGGTGTCCAGCGGCGCCTCGCCATTGGCGATCTGCGTCGGTGTGTAGAACAGGTTGATGTTCTGTTGCAGGGCGCTCAGGGCAAAGCCGACGGCAACCGCCACCCCGACCAGCAGGCCGAGTATCAGGAACAGGCGTTTCTTGCGCTGCGGATTCACTGGTTGTTCTCCCGGCGCAGACGGCGCGCCTCATCTTGCAGATAGCGACGGCGGGCCAGCAACGGCGCGGCGACATTGACCGCCAGCACTGCCATGCAGATGGCGTAGGCCGACCAGACATACAGGCCATGGTGGCCCATGGCGAGGAAATCGCCGAATGAAGAAAAGCTCATCACACGGCCCTCCGGCCCAGGCTGTTCAATACTTCTTCCCTGACCCAGCTGGCACGCGCTTCGCGCTTGAGTACTTCAAGGCGCATGCGCAGCAACAGCACGGCGCCGAAGAAGCAGTAGAAGCCCAGCGCCGTGCACAGCAGCGGCAGCCACATCTCGGCGGGCATGGCCGGTTTTTCGGTCAGGGTGAAGGTGGCGCCCTGGTGCAGGGTGTTCCACCACTCCACCGAATACTTGATGATCGGGATATTGATAACCCCAACGATGGCCAGCACGGCACAGGCCTTGGCCGCGCTGTCACGGTTACTGATTGCCTGGCCCAGGGCGATGATGCCGAAGTACAGGAACAGCAGAATCAGCATCGACGTGAGCCGCGCATCCCAGACCCACCAGCTGCCCCAGGTCGGCTTGCCCCAGATGGCCCCGGTCACCAGCGCCACGGCAGTCATCCAGGCGCCGATGGGCGCTGCGCACTGCAGGGCCACATCCGCCAGCTTCATCTTCCACACCAGCCCCACCACGCCAGCCACCGCCAGCAGCACGTAGCACGATTGTGCAAGCATGGCCGCCGGCACGTGGATATAGATGATGCGGAAGCTGTTGCCCTGCTGGTAGTCCTGGGGGGCAAAGGCCAGGCCCCAGATCACCCCCGTCACCAGCAGCAGGATGGCCGATACGGTCAGCCACGGCAGCATGCGGCCGCTGATGGCATAGAACCATTTTGGGGAGCCAAGCTTGTGGAACCACGTCCAGCTAATTTTCATCAGGGTACATCCAGGGTATTAGCCGGGCTTGAGAGCCCGGGACTCGTTATTCACCGACGCTGATCTTCAGGCCGGCCGCTATCGCAAAGGGTGCCAGTGTCACCGCCAGGGCCGTAAGGCTGGCCAGCCAGAGCAGATGGCCGGTCGCCGGCATATTTTGCAACGCCGCCTGCAACGCACCACTGCCCAGGATCAATACAGGGATATACAACGGCAGAATCAGCAATGCCAGCAGCAACCCACCGCGCTTGAGGCCAACCGTCAGCGCCGCACCTACCGCACCCAGCAGGCTCAGCACCGGCGTGCCCAGCAACAGCGAGCCCAGCAGCACCGGCAGGCAATGGCTTGGCAGCCCCAGCATCAGTGCCAGCAGTGGCGCCAACAATACCAGCGCCAGCCCGGAAAAGATCCAGTGCGCCAGCACCTTGGCCAGCACCAGCACTGCCAGAGGGTGCGGCGACAGCACCCACTGCTCCAGCGAGCCGTCTTCGAAATCGCTGCGAAACAGGCCATCGAGCGACAGCAGCACTGCCAGCAGGGCCGCCACCCAGACCAAACCGGGCGACAAGGTTTGCAACAATTGACTTTCCGGCCCAACCGCCAGCGGGAACAGCGCCACCACGATAGCGAAGAACACCAAAGGGTTGGCCAGTTCCGCCGGGCGGCGGAACAACAGGCGCGCTTCACGGCGCAATAACAGAATGAATACGCTCATGCCGCCCATTGCCCCAGGTTCAGTTCGCGATAGCCGGAGGGCTTTTGGTCAAGCGTGTGGTGGGTGGTCAGCACCACCGTGCCGCCGCGCTCGCAATGGCGTGCCAGATGGGCCTCCAACTGCGCGACCCCTTGCTTGTCCAGCGCGGTGAAGGGTTCATCGAGGATCCACAACGGCGGGCTGTGCAAGTACAGCCGGGCCAGCGCTACACGGCGCTGCTGCCCGGCAGACAGGGTATGGCAGGGAACATCTTCGAAACCGCGCAAGCCGACCGCTTCCAGAGCAGCCCAGATCGCTTCGGCTGTGGCAGGCTGGTGCAAGGCACACAGCCAGGCCAGGTTTTCTTCAGCGCTGAGCAAGTCCTTGATACCGGCAGCATGGCCGATCCACAGCAGGATGCTGGCCAGCGCATGGCGTTGTTCGGCCAACGGCTTGCCGCCCAGCAGGATCTGCCCGGCAGTCGGCTGCATCAGCCCGGCCAACAGGCGCAGCAGGCTGGTCTTGCCGCTGCCGTTGGGGCCGCTGATCTGCAGCATGTCGCCTGGCCGCAGCTCGAAATCCAGGTGCTCGAACAGCAGGCGCCAGTCGCGCTCGCAGGCCAGGCCCACGGCTTGGAGGTGAAGGGTCACGGTTTCGCCTTATCCAGTTTACGGCTCAAGTCGCCCCCCAGGCTGCCGTTATACTGGCAGTGGCGGACGGCCGGCATTATTACATGCGCTGCCCCGCTGCCAAGAGGGCGGGCTCGACAGGTTGTATACAATCATGACTGAAATCAATAGTCTCGGCGCACAAAACGTCGTCAACCCGCAGGCGATCAAGGCGGCGCTGACCGGCGAGCTGCTGAACCTGACCCAGGCACAACCCGGGCTGCTCAAGCCTGGCGAGACCGCCCAGGCCGAGGTACTGACGCTGCGCCAGTCAGGTGGCGAGTTTCAACTGGTGCTCAAGCTGATCCAGGCCAACGGCAAGCAGAACCAGCTGCAGGTCACCACCAGCCAACCCATCCCCCAAGGCAGCCAGATCACCGTCAGCCAGCCAGAGAGCAACCGCCTCGCGGTAATGGTGCAACAGGCCAGCGCCAGCAACGTCACCCTCCTCACTCAACTCGATACCAGCAAGGTGCCAGTCGGCACCCTCCTGCAAGGCAAGGTCCTGATCAACCAGGCACTTGCCCTTGGCCCTGGTGCCGCCACCAGCTTTCGCGCGCTGGTGAGCTTGCTCAACAGCGCACAGGCAGGCGCCGTCCTGACCATCGACAGCCCGCGCCCGTTGCCGGTCGGCAGCCTGCTCAGCGCGCTGGTGCAAGGCGACCAGTCGCTACGCTTCATGCCGCTCAGCGGCCGTCAGGAGCAATTGAACATCGCCCAGCAGCTGCTCACCCAACAGGGCCGCCAGGCCTCCTTGCCCGGCCTGCTCAACGCTTTGCAGCGAATAGCCAGCGACCCGAGCGGCAACGGCGAACTGCGCACCAGCGCCGAGCGCCTGCTGGCCAGCCTGCCGGACGCTCGCCAACTGGGCGATGGCAAAGCGTTTGCCCAGGCCTTGAGCAACAGCGGGGCATTCCTTGAAGCGAAACTGCTTGGCGGCCAGAGCACACACGTGGCAACCGACCTGAAGGCCCATCTGATCAGGCTGGTGGCCCAGGCCTCGGCGTACGCACCGGCAAGTCCTGCCTTCGTCTCGACCACCTTGGCCCAGGCTTTGCCAACCATGGCACGCGGCGCCCTGGGCATGCTCGAGCGGGCGAGCCCGAAGCAACAGCCAGGCGGGTTTCCGCTGCCCTCCCGGTTACTGCAGGCCATGGAACACGAAGGCGACCTGCAGCAGCTGCTGCGCCTCGCCGCTGCGGCCATCTCGCGCCTGCAAAGCCACGCCCTGAGCAGCCTGCAACAATCCGGCAGCTTGGAAAACGGCAACCTGCAGACCACCTGGCAAACCGAGATACCCGTGCGCCATGGCCTGGATTTCATCCCGCTTCAGGTCAAGCTGCAGCGCGAGGAAACCGCACAGCAACAAGCTGACCGGGAGCGTGAACAACAGGACCCACTGCAGGCGCTGTGGCGCATCGACCTGGCCTTCGACCTGGCACCGCTCGGCCCCCTGCAGGTGCAGGCGCAACTGAGCCAGGGCCGGCTGTCCGGCCAGTTGTGGGCTGAACGTGAACAAACCGCCCGGCTGATCGACAGCCAGCTCGGCGCGCTGCGTGAACGCCTTCTGGCCCGCGGATTGGACGTTGGCGACCTCGAATGTCATCCCGGCATCCCGCCTCAAGGGCCGCGCACACGTGTGGAACAACGCTGGGTGGACGAAACCGCATGAGCAGCAAGCAACCGCGTCAGGCCATCGCCCTGAGCTACGATGGCCAGCAAGCCCCCACCCTGAGTGCCAAAGGCGACGATGAACTGGCCGAGGCCATCCTGGCGCTGGCACGTGAACATGAAGTGCCGATCTACGAGAACGCCGAGCTGGTGCGCCTGCTGGCTCGCCTGGAGCTGGGCGAGCAGATTCCCGAAGCGCTGTACCTGACCATCGCCGAGATCATCGCCTTCGCCTGGCAATTGCGCGGTAAAGTCCCTGTTGGCTTCGACGACGAGCCAGCCCCAAGCCGTGACATCACCCCGCAAACATTGCGTCTGCCCTCGGGTTGATACGGTGAGGCGCGCGGGCGCATCGCTAAAGGCCGGTGAACAACCCCACAATTAATTAGCCCCACCCCCCTCTCAGCACAAGTCACTTTTGCCAGCCCTTCCCCGCTGCGAAAGTGAATACCATGAAGAACCAATACGTAAATGCCAAGGGTGTGCAATATGTGCGCGACAGCCTCGCCGGTTTTCCGCGCCCGGACCGGGCAGCAGCCGACGCCATACGCCAGTGGGCCAAAGAACGCACCATAGACCTTGACCCCGACAGGGTCGATGCCGTCACGCTGCACTGCCAGTTCAACCCCAAGCTCGGCTGGGTTGCCGTCATTGCGCAGAAAATGACACTGACCCAAGCGGTGCTGTCGAACTGGCAAGGTGAATCGGCCAACAACTGGCTGGGCGCGGCAATCGGTGCGCCTTGGGCCGGACATCTACCCGATGGCCCGCTGACCATCGTCGACAGCCTGCGCGAACAAAGCCTGCTGGACAACCACTCACCGTATGGCGTCTACAACGGCCTGTTCAGGCATAGCGACAAGCAGCAATACAACACCAGCACCCATGTACCACTGGACGCCGAGGCCTTTGAGTCCTTTATCTGGGAACTGGACTTGCACGAGCATTACAAGTCGATGCTCGACAGCTACTGGGATGCTCACTTCGACCACTACCGCATCGGTGCAAAAATCAACTTCATCGCCGCCTGCAACAAGCAAGTGGCCGAAGGCAGCCTCACTGACGCTGGCAGGCAACTGGCCTGGCAGGCATGCGGCCTGGAAGCTGCGGCCCCGGTACTGCGCAGCGACGGCACGGCCAGCAGCAAACCGAGGGTGCGGGCCAGGCTGCTGAATGTGTACGGTTATGCGGCCACCGACCTGCTATGTATCAACGACGCCGTCAGCGACCTGGTTCTGCTCTACATTCCGGGCAACGCTTCGCCGCTGCATGAGTTCAGGGGCAAACAGGCGCTGCTGGACTGGTTCGCCGAACAATGCCGCGCACCCGATAAACGCGATGCTCTTCAAGCCCACTTCGCGCTTGCTGACCGCGAAGACGGTTTGAGCTACAGCGGCCTTCACACTGCCCTATGTGGCCTTGGCAGCTATCCAGAACCCTATCATCTGGACAGCAACCGCCCCGGTTTCACGGCAGAAGGCATCTGGCCACCAAAGGACTACATCAACTACAAGGCCAAGGACTACAGCCCGCTGATCCAGGGCGACCTGTTCCTTACCTTGGCCAAACGCCAGAAGCAGCGCAGCTACCAGGATGCGAGTTTCATCATCACCAGCGACCGAGAGGTGACCAAGGCCAGGTGGCGCGGCTACCTGAACTCAGCGATCAACCTGCTGGCACCCCTGGCTTTGGTGGTCCCCGAGCTGGCCCCGCTGTTCGCCCTGGGCGGCGTCGCCCAGTTTGGCCTGGGCCTGGACCAGGCCATTGAAGGCAAGAGCGCACAACAGAAAGCCGAAGGCGTCAGTACGTCGGTCTTCGGGTTGCTCAATGCCGCGCCGCTGATCACTGCCGGCTTGTCCGAAGCCCCCACGCTGCTGCGCATCAAAAACGATGGTTTCGTGCTACCCAGCAGGGTCAACGGGAAACCTGGCTACCCATTGAGCCCCATCACGCCGCCCCACCTGCCGCTGGCCGAAGTGGCTGATTATTTCCATATCCCGGACCCTATTGCACCACTGGCTGACGCAAACACTGCCGTTGCCGGGGCAATCATCAGGACTCCTCGCTACGACGGTACGCCTGACCTGCTAGCCGCAATGATCGGGGGTTATCAGGCAGAAATGCTTTACGACATGCAAACAGATGCGTTTCGCCTGCAAAGCGATCTCAATGAAGTCGAGCCGACCTATTACATCGCAACGCCGGGCTCGCTCAACCTGGTTGAAGTAGATGTGCGAACGCGTCCGGTCACCAATGCCATGCGCATGGCAACCCTGCGTGCATTGGGCGTGGACTTGGAGCTCCCCATCGATTTGCCCGCGCCACACGCCGCAGACCTGCGCCCGATCCCCAAGCAGATCCTCAACGTGTGGGTGGGCGACAAGGTCATTCCAGACTTGTTGATCGACAACGTCGCCAGCAACGCCCTGAAAGTGCAGGATACGCAGTACGCGCTGCGTCTCTATCTTTCCAGGGCCGAGCCTGCTGCCTTCCAGGAAAACCTGGCTCGCCTGACAGCGCATGCCCCGGGGGTCGAGGTACTGGCACTTGAAGACCAGCCGTTCTATGCAAGCTTGCGGGGCAGCGTCAACTACACCCAGTATCAGGCGGCGATCAACGGGAACGGCGGCGTGGCCAGCAACTTTGCCTCCGCCGCAGACATCTTGCGCTTTGCCCTGCTAGAGCACGAGGGAGGCTTGTACATGGACATCGACGATGCATTGCTGGCACCGGGTGAGTACCCTTTGGTCATCGACGGTGTACCCAGGGGGCAACCGGGTGAGCGGCTTGATGACGTGACACTCGCCACCACCGAAAGCGGCCTGCTGCTCTACCCCCCTGTGTCCAATGAAAAAATGGGCATGAACACCCTCTATAACAGCAGCCTGATAGGCAGCCATGCGGGTAATCCGACACTAAGGGCAATCCTCGAAGAGATGCATGCGCGCTACCTGGAGGAACCAGGCTTCTACGACAGCAAGCCTACCCTGCAGACTGACCCGCACGGCTTCTATCAATATGCCCAGACCCTTTGCCGCCTCACCGGGCCGAGGCTGCTCACCGACATGGTCGATCGCCACCTGCCAGAGCTCGGCGTCATGCGCCAGATCATCAACCTGTACGCCTTCCCCCGAACCCACTCATGGCAGTTCGTGAACCTTACTGACTTGCGGGCGGTGCAAAGGCAGATGCTCCCGCTTGACCGGGTTGCCAGGATCGGCGGATTCAATTCCTGGGTCAGGCCCTGAGCGGCATATTCATTGGGTTTGTGTGAGCCGCAGGCTGGCTTGAACGAGCCGGTACAGAAAAGGAAAAGGCGACCTGGGTCGCCTTTTCAACTACTCGCTGCTTCAACTACTCGCTGCGATGCAACTTGCTCATCAGCTCGGCCTCGGCTTGCGTCAATCCGCAGCTTTCGGTCAACTCCGACACACTCGCCCCCATCCCTACCAGTTTGGCCGCCTGGCTGAAGGTGACATTGCTCGGGTCGCGTTGCTCCAGACGCTCCAACCGGTCTGGCAAGGTGGCCACCACCGCGCGCAACTCATGGATGGCTTCACCCATGCGCACGGTACCGTTCTGGTAGTCATCCAGGCGCTTGGCCAGGTCCTTGATGCGCTGGTCACGCACCGCATCGCCCTGGGCCTGCTGGGCAGCGAGTTCGCGCTGGCGCTTGCTGTAGTTGAGGAAGAACCACAGGCTCAGCGCCCACAACAGCGCCAGGAAGATGACAGCAACCTCGAAAATCAACTCAGATGTTCTCCAGCTCGGACCACTCTTCCTCGGTCATCATCTTGTCCAGCTCGACCAGGATCAACAGTTCTCCATTCTTGTTGCATACACCCTGGATGAACTTGGCCGACTCTTCGTTACCCACGTTCGGCGCAGTCTCGATCTCCGACTGACGCAGGTAGACCACCTCGGCGACGCTATCGACCAGGATGCCGACCACTTGCTTGTCAGCCTCGATGATGACGATACGGGTGTTGTCGGTCACCTCGGTAGGCATCAGGCCGAAGCGCTGACGGGTATCGATCACCGTCACCACATTGCCACGCAGGTTGATGATACCCAGCACGTAGCTCGGCGCACCCGGTACCGGGGCGATCTCGGTGTAGCGCAGGACTTCCTGCACCTGCATGACATTGATGCCGTAGGACTCGTTGTCCAGACGGAAGGTTACCCATTGCAGAATCGGATCTTCCGAACCTTGTGCAGACGACTTTTTCATTCCCCTAGCCCTCAAATTCCGCCGATGGCGGTGTGTTCGCAGTTATTTGTGTTTGGCATGCAACTGCTTGACCGCGCCACTGGCGATCAGCTCGGCCAGTTCGGCGACGTCCAGCAGCGCACACATGTGTTCGATCACCGTGCCGGCCAGCCACGGTCGCTGGCCACGCTGGCTGCGCCATTTGATCTCGGACGGGTCCAGGCGCAGCGAACGGCTGACCTGATGCACCGCCAGCCCCCATTCGTAGCCCTGAACGGAAATGACGTAGTGCAGGCCCTGGCGGAAATCGTCCCGGTAGCGATCCGGCATGACCCAGCGCGCCGTGTCCAGCACCTTCAGGTTGCCCGCCTGACAGGTGAGGATGCCAAGGAACCAGTCCGGCTGGCCGAACAGCGGCGTCAGCTCCTGGCCCTCCAGGCTGTAGATAGAGCCCAGGCACACCAGCGGCACCGCCAGCGTCAGCCCGGCGACGTCGAACAGCAGGCACTCGAAGGGCTCGGCCGCCCAGGCCGGGCGACCATCGACCGTTGCCGGTGGCACGGGCGCACTCGGCGCGGGCAGGTTGACTTCAACCAGCGGCGCGACGGGCTCGGGCGATTGAACCTGGGTCAGTACAGGAATGGCGGCTTCGGCCACCACCTTGGTCTCGACCACCGCCACGACCGGCGCTTCGACCGGCAAGACGGTCGCAAGCACCCCGCCCTGCGGTTCGGCAAAAGGCCTTGCCGGGATGCTGACTGCAGGGCTCTGGACCTGCGGCTGCGCATCTCGGGCCTGTTCTTCGCGCACGGCAGCGGCAAATTCGTCGCTCGCAGCCGGCAGGTCAAGAATGCCCTCAGCCTCGGTGGCTTCCTGCAGCAGACCATCCAGATAGGATTGCAGGGCCAGTTGCGGCCGGGTACCGGTCTTCACCGTCATGAAGCCACCTGTACTGCAGTCTTGTAGGTGAGCAGGTGCTTGAGCAATGCCCGGTAAGCGATCACGCCGCGGCTCTTGCCATCGAACTGTGACGGCGTGACGCCGTTGCGGCTGGCATCGCGCAAGCGCGTATCGACCGGAATGTAGCCCTGCCATACCTGATGCTCATAGGCATCACGTAGCACTTTCAGCGTACCCAGCGAGGCCTGGGTACGGCGGTCGAACAGGGTCGGCACGATCTGGTACGGCAAGGCCTGCTTGCGCGAACGGTTGATCATGGCCAGCGTGCCGATCATGCGCTCCAGGCCCTTGACCGCGAGGAACTCGGTCTGCACCGGAATCACCAGTTGCTGGCTGGCGGCCAGTGCATTGACCATCAGCACCCCGAGCAGCGGCGGGCTGTCGATCAGGGCGAAGTCGAAGTCCTGCCACAGCTGCGCCAGACTCTTGGCGATCACCAGGCCCAGGCCACTCTGCCCCGGCGACTGACGCTCCAGCACCGCCAATGCGGTACTCGAGGGCAGCAGCGAGATACGCTGGTCGCTGGTGGGCAGCAGCAGTTGCCCGGGCAAGCCATCCGGCACCTGGCCCTTGTGCAGGAACAGGTCGTAACAGCTGTGCTCCAGAGCATCGGGGTTGTGCCCGAAATAGCTGGTCATCGAACCATGCGGGTCGAGGTCGACGACGACCACGCGCTTGCCCGCCTCGGCCAGCAAACCGGCCAGGGCGATAGTGGTGGTGGTCTTGCCGACCCCGCCTTTCTGATTGGCTACTGCCCAGACTCTCATAGGACAACTCTTGATTCATGGAGGCCGCTGCCCCCTGTGCGATCCGGTTTTCCGGACCGCAATGGGTTTGCGGTGACAGAGAATTGACGAGTCACTGCCCCGCCATCGCTGCTGGGGTTGCCGGTGCACTTTGTGTGCCAGCGCGGCGCAAGGCAGCGTCCGGTGTGGCGTTGGCACTGCCGGAGCCGGTCAGGCTGCGGCGTACTTCAAGGTTGCGGGAGATCACCAGCACCACACGGCGGTTTCGCGCCCGGCCCTCAGCAGTGTCATTGCCGGCCACAGGCTGATATTCGCCATACCCCACCGAGGCCATGCGCGCCGGGTTGACGCCTTCCATCGCCAGCAGGCGGACGATGCTCGCCGCCCGCGCCGAAGACAGCTCCCAGTTGGTCGGGTATTGCGCGGTACGGATCGGCAGGTTGTCGGTAAAGCCTTCGACGTGCACCGGGTTGGCGAACGGCTTGAGGATATTCGCCACCTTCTCGATGATGTCGAAAGCCTTGTCGCTGGGCATGGCATCGCCACTGCCGAACAGGAGTGAGGAATTCAGCTCGATCTCCACCCACAGCTCGTTTCCGCGGATGGTCATCTGGTCGGACTTGATCAGGTCACCGAAGGCATCGCGTACGTCGTCACTGATGGCTTTGAGTGGGTCGACGCTGCTCTGCGCAAGGCCTGCGTCGGTCTGCTCGCTGTCCTTGATCAACGGCTCGGCCGGCTTGATGCTGAGCGGTTGCTCATCGCCGATAGGGATTGGCTTCATGCTCCGCTCAGGGTCGTTGAACACCCCGAGCAGTGCTTGCGAAATGACCTTGTACTTGCCCTCGTTGATCGAGGAAATCGAGTACATGACCACGAAAAAAGCGAACAGCAAGGTAATGAAGTCGGCGTACGACACCAGCCAGCGCTCGTGATTTTCGTGTTCTTCGGTATGGCGACGGCGACGCATGGGTTACTCCATGAAGCCTTGCAGCTTCAACTCGATCGAACGCGGGTTCTCACCCTCGGCGATCGACAACAGGCCTTCGAGCAGCATTTCGCGGTAGCGCGACTGACGCATGACAATGGCCTTGAGCTTGCTGGCGACCGGCAGCAGGATCAGGTTGGCACTGGCCACGCCATAGATGGTGGCAACGAACGCCACAGCGATGCCGTTGCCCAACTGCGACGGGTCGGCCAGGTTGCCCATCACGTGGATCAGGCCCATCACCGCACCGATGATACCTATGGTCGGCGCATAGCCACCCATGCTTTCGAACACCTTGGCAGCCTGGATATCGCGGCCTTCCTGGGTGAGAAAATCGACTTCGAGGATACTGCGAATGGCCTCGGGCTCGGCGCCGTCGACCAGCAACTGCAAGCCCTTGCGGGCATACGGGTCGGGCTCGCCATCGGCCACACCCTCCAGGCCCAGCAGGCCTTCCTTGCGTGCGGTCAGGCTCCAGTTCACCACCCGGTCGATACCGCCAGCCAGGTCAACCCTTGGCGGAAAGATGATCCAGCGCAAGATCTGCAAGGCACGCTTGAACGATGACAACGGTGACTGCAAAAGCGCCGCCGCCAGGGTACCGCCCAACACGATCAGGGCTGCCGGGCCATTGAGCAACGCCCCGACATGGCCCCCTTCGAGAAAGTTGCCACCGACGATGGCGACGAAGGCCAGGATCAGACCGATCAGGCTAAGGACATCCATCAGACACACGCCTCGACCAAGTGCTTGCCGATCTCATCCAGGCTGTACACCGCATCGGCCAGGTTGGCCTTGACGATGGCCATGGGCATGCCATAGATCACGCAACTGGCTTCATCCTGGGCCCACACGGTGCTGCCGCCCTGCTTGAGCAGGCGCGCGCCCTCACGGCCGTCGGCGCCCATGCCGGTAAGCACCACCGACAGCACCTTGTCACCGTACGACTTGGCTGCCGAACCGAAGGTGATGTCCACGCAGGGCTTGTAGTTCAGGCGCTCGTCACCGGGCAGGATCTTCACCGTGCCCCGGCCATCGATCATCATCTGCTTGCCACCGGGGGCCAACAGGGCCAGGCCTGGGCGCAGCAAGTCGCCGTCCTCGGCTTCCTTGACGCTGATCTTGCACAGCTTGTCCAGGCGCTCGGCAAAAGCCTTGGTGAACGCCGCCGGCATGTGCTGGATGAGCACGATCGGCGCCGGGAACCCGGCAGGCAGTTGCGTCAGTACCCGCTGCAGGGCGACCGGGCCACCGGTCGACGTACCGATAGCCACCAGTTTGTAGGGCTTGCGCTTGGGCGCTGGCGAATGGGTTGACGCCGGTGCCGCCGCCGCACGGGCAGGCGCCACGCTGCGCGTTGGCGCCGGGCTGGCCAGGCTGCTGGTGGCGGTGTGCGCAACGCTGGCAGGTGCCGGCGCAGCCGCCGCAGCGGGGCTTGCGTAACCACCGAAACGGCGGTTGCTGCGCGAAAGGGTGTGAACCTTCTCGCACAGCATCTGCTTGACCTTCTCCGGGTTGCGCGAGATGTCCTCGAAGTTCTTCGGCAGGTAATCCACCGCACCGGCATCCAGCGCGTCGAGGGTCACCCGGGCGCCTTCGTGGGTCAGCGAGGAGAACATCAACACCGGCGTCGGGCAGCGCTGCATGATGTGCCGCACTGCGGTGATGCCATCCATCATGGGCATTTCGTAGTCCATGGTGATGACATCGGGCTTGAGCGCCAGCGCCTGGTCGATCGCTTCCCTGCCGTTGGTCGCGGTACCGACGACCTGGATCGTCGGGTCCGCCGAGAGGATTTCCGAGACGCGGCGGCGGAAGAAACCCGAATCATCCACCACCAGGACCTTGACTGCCATAAACACTCCATTAGGTGGCGCAGCCGGCAAGGGCGCGCCACCGAAATCAAATACGCCGCGCCGCGTAACGCTTGAGCATGCTCGGTACGTCGAGAATCAGCGCAATGCGACCGTCGCCGGTGATGGTGGCGCCGGACATGCCCGGGGTGCCCTGCAGCATCTTGCCCAGCGGCTTGATCACCACTTCTTCCTGGCCCACCAGTTGGTCGACCACGAAGCCGATGCGCTGGGTGCCCACAGACAGAATCACCACGTGGCCCTCGCGCTGCTCCTCATGCACCTGGCCCTGAACCAGCCAGCGCTTGAGGTAGAACAGCGGCAGCGCCTTGTCGCGTACGATCACCACCTCCTGGCCGTCGACCACGTTGGTGCGCGACAGGTCCAGGTGGAAAATCTCGTTGACGTTGACCAGCGGGAAGGCGAACGCCTGGTTGCCCAGCATCACCATCAGGGTCGGCATGATCGCCAACGTCAGCGGCACCTTGATGACGATCTTCGAACCCTGGCCTTTGGCCGAGAAGATGTTGATCGAGCCGTTGAGCTGGGAAATCTTGGTCTTGACCACGTCCATACCGACACCACGGCCGGACACATCGGAGATTTCCGTCTTGGTCGAGAAGCCCGGAGCGAAGATCAGGTTGTAGCAGTCCGACTCGCTCAGACGGTCGGCGGCGTCCTTGTCCATCAAGCCCTTTTCCACGGCCTTGGCGCGCAGAATGTTAGGGTCCATGCCTTTGCCGTCGTCGGAAATCGACAGCAGGATGTGGTCGCCTTCCTGCTCGGCCGACAGCACCACGCGGCCGGTACGCGCCTTGCCCGAGGCTTCACGTTCTTCAGGCATCTCGACACCGTGGTCAACCGCATTGCGCACCAAGTGCACCAGCGGGTCGGCCAATGCCTCGACCAGGTTCTTGTCCAGGTCGGTCTCTTCACCGACCAGTTCCAGGTTGATCTCTTTCTTCAACTGGCGGGCCAGGTCGCGGACCAGGCGCGGGAAGCGGCCGAAGACTTTCTTGATCGGCTGCATGCGGGTCTTCATCACCGCAGTCTGCAAGTCGGCCGTGACCACATCGAGGTTCGACACGGCCTTGGACATGGCCTCGTCACCGCTGTTCAGGCCCAGGCGCACCAGGCGGTTACGCACCAGCACCAGCTCGCCGACCATGTTCATGATCTCGTCCAGGCGCGCAGTGTCGACGCGCACGGTGGTTTCCGCTTCGCTTACCGCGTGTTTTTCGGCAGCCGGTGCGGGCGCGCGGGCCGGCGCGGCAGGCTTGGCCGCAGCAGCAGGTGCCGGTGCCGGTGCCAGTGCCGGCTTGGCCACAGGCTGGGTTTGCGGCTTGGCGGCGACAGGGGTGGCAACGGCGGCGGGCGCTTCAGCGGTCACGGCATCGCCGGTGAACTTGCCTTTGCCATGCAACTGATCGAGCAATGCCTCGAACTCGTGCTCGCTGATTTCATCGCCGCTACCGGCAGCTGGCACTTCACCGGCCACCGGAGCAACGGCAGCAGGCAGCGCGTCCGCCTGGAACGTGCCCTTGCCGTGCAGCTGATCCAGCAGCGACTCGAACTCTTCGTCGGTGATTTCGTCGCTGGCTGGCGCGCTGGCTGCAGCGGCCACGGGCTCTGTGGCAACGACTTCGGCCGAGAACTGGCCCTTGCCGTGCAACTGGTCAAGCAACGACTCGAATTCGTCGTCGGTGATCTCGTCACCGGAGCCGGCCAACGTTTCGCCCTGCAGCTGCTGTTCGGCAGCCGCTGCTTGGGCTTTGACCGCATCGAGCGAATCGAGCAACTGCTCGAATTCGGTGTCGGTGATGTCTGCCTCGGCAGCAGGCTCGGCCGGCGCAGGCGCAGCCTCGGCCACCGGCGCAGCAGCTTCGGCGCTACCCGGCTCGGCCAGGCGGGCCAAGGCCGCCAGCAACTCAGGCGTGGCCGGGGTCACTTCACTGCGCTCGCGCACTTGGCCGAACATGCTGTTGACCGTGTCCAGCGCTTCGAGCACCACGTCCATCAGTTCCGCGTCGACCCGGCGCTCACCTTTGCGCAGGATGTCGAACACGTTCTCGGCGATATGGCAGCACTCCACCAGCTCATTGAGCTGGAGGAAGCCGGCGCCCCCTTTTACAGTGTGGAAACCGCGAAAGATCGCATTGAGCAGGTCGGCATCATCGGGCCGGCTTTCCAGCTCGACCAGTTGCTCGGACAGTTGCTCAAGAATTTCGCCGGCTTCTACCAGGAAATCCTGAAGGATTTCTTCATCGGCGCCGAAGCTCATTAAACGTGCTCCTTAAAAACCCAGGCTGGACAGCAGATCATCGACATCGTCCTGACCGGACACAACGTCTTCACGCTTATCGGCATGAATCTGCGGACCTTCACCCCGAGCCGGATATTTTTCTTCATCTTTTTCAGCGCGCAGCTGTTGGTGGTCATGTTCGATACCGGCAAAACGGTCGACCTGACTGGCCATCAGCACGAGCTTGAGCAGATTGCTTTCGACTTCGGTCACCAGCGCGGTCACCCGCTTGATCACCTGGCCGGTCAGGTCCTGATAGTCCTGAGCCAGCAGAATGTCATTGAGGTGGCCAGATACCTTGCGGTTACCTTCAGCGCTGTGCGTCAGGAAACTGTCGACACGCTTGACCAACTCGCGGAATTCCGGCGCAGCGACTTCGCGGCGCATGAAGCGCTGCCAGTCGACACTCAGGTTCTGCGCCTCAGCGGCCAGGTCGTTGAGCACGGGCGTGCTCTCCTCCACCAGGTCCATGGTGCGGTTGGCGGCGCCTTCGGTAAGCTTGACCACATAGGACAAACGTTCGGTGGCGTCGGTGATCTGCGAGACTTCCTCGGCCTGCGGCATGTGCGGGTCGATCTGGAAGCTGACGATCGCACTGTGCAGCTCGCGGGTGAGCTTGCCGACTTCCTGATACAAGCCGCGGTCGCGGGTCTGGTTGAGCTGATGAATCAGCTGCACCGCCTCGCCGAACCGGCCCCGTTCCAGGCTTTCGACCAGTTCCTGGGCATGCTTCTTCAGGGTTGACTCAAACTCCCCCAAAGACGTTTGTGTTGATTCCATGGCGCCCCCTGACTTTGTTCAGCCGTTGACGCGTTCGAAGATCTTCTCGATCTTTTCTTTGAGCACCTGGGCGGTGAACGGCTTGACCACATACCCATTCACGCCGGCCTGAGCCGCTTCGATGATCTGGTCGCGCTTGGCTTCGGCCGTCACCATCAGTACCGGCATGGCCTTCAGGCGGTCGTGGGCACGTACCTTGCGCAGCAAGTCGATGCCGGACATGCCAGGCATGTTCCAGTCGGTCACCAGGAAGTCGTAATGGCCGCTTTCGAGCATCGGCAATGCCGTGGTGCCGTCGTCGGCTTCGTCGGTATTGGTGAAGCCCAGATCACGCAACAGGTTCTTGATGATCCGCCGCATCGTCGAAAAGTCGTCAACGATGAGGATTTTCATGTCTTTGTTCAATTAGACCTCCAAGCAGTCTCAAACGCGCTCGGCCCCGAGCGCGCATTCAATCAATTCGGTACAACGTGAAAACGACTGCAACGACCCCGAGCTCAACGCGCCCGCCATTCCCCAAGACGGCTGCGCAGTCGCGCGGCGCACTGGCTGTGCAACTGGCTGACACGCGATTCGCTGACCCCCAGTACCTCACCGATTTCCTTGAGGTTCAGCTCTTCGTCGTAGTACAGCGCCAGCACCAGCCGCTCGCGCTCCGGCAAGTTGGCGATGGCATCGGTCAGTGCGGCCTGGAAGCGCTCGTCTTCCAGGTCGCGCGACGGCTCGACCTGGCCACTGGCGCCCTCCTCGTGCAACCCTTCGTGCTCGCCGTCCTGCAACAGGTCGTCGAAGCTGAACAGGCGGCTACCCAGGGTATCGTTCAAAATCCCGTAGTAATCATCGAGACTCAACTTGAGTTCGGCCGCAACTTCATGATCTTTAGCGTCACGGCCGGTTCTTGCTTCCACAGCGCGCATCGCATCGCTGACCATGCGCGTGTTGCGGTGCACCGAGCGCGGTGCCCAGTCACCTTTGCGTACCTCGTCGAGCATGGCGCCGCGGATGCGGATGCCAGCATAGGTTTCAAAGCTGGCGCCCTTGCTGGCGTCGTATTTGTTGGCCACCTCAAGCAAGCCGATCATGCCGGCCTGGATCAGGTCTTCCACCTGCACGTTGGCAGGCAAGCGCGCCAGCAGGTGGTAGGCAATGCGCTTGACCAGCGGCGCGTAGCGTTCAACCAGATCGTACTGGGCGTCCTTGGACGCCTTGCTGTACATCTTGAACCCGCTCGCACTCATAGGACCGGCCCTGCGCTGGTGGGCTGCACCAGGCGCTCGACGAAGAACTCCAGATGCCCGCGCGGGTTGGCCGGCAACGGCCAGCTGTCGACCTTCTGCGCAATGGCCTTGAAGGCCAGCGCACACTTGGAACGGGGGAAGGCTTCGTAGACTGCCCGCTGCTTCTGCACCGCCTTGCGCACACACTCGTCGTACGGCACGGCGCCGACGTATTGCAGGGCAACGTCGAGGAAGCGGTCGGTGACCTTGGTCAACTTGGCGAACAGGTTGCGCCCTTCCTGCGGGCTCTGCGCCATGTTGGCCAGCACGCGGAAACGGTTCATCCCATAATCGCGATTGAGCAGCTTGATCAGCGCGTAGGCATCGGTGATCGAGGTGGGTTCGTCGCACACCACCAGCAGCACTTCCTGGGCTGCACGGACGAAGCTGACTACTGAGTCACCAATCCCCGCAGCGGTGTCGATCACCAACACGTCGAGGTTGTCGCCGATCTCGCTGAAGGCCTGGATCAGCCCGGCATGCTGGGCCGGGGCCAGGTGCACCATGCTCTGCGTGCCAGAGGCCGCCGGCACGATGCGCACGCCGCCCGGCCCCTGCAGCAGCACGTCGCGCAGCTCACAGCGCCCTTCAATGACATCGGCCAGGGTGTGTTTGGGGGTCAGGCCCAGCAATACGTCGACGTTGGCAAGGCCCAGGTCGGCGTCCAGCAGCATGACCCGGCGGCCGAGCTCGGCCAGCGCCAGGGACAGGTTCACTGAAACGTTAGTCTTGCCGACGCCACCTTTGCCACCGGTTACGGCGATCACCTGTACGGGATGCATGCTACCCATGTTCGTTGTTCACCTTGTCTCGCTTGGACCCAAGCCACACGTGGGGCATGACTACGGCCCCCTTGGTGTAGGTATTTTGCATACGCTTGATCATCAACCCGCTCTCCTTGGGTTGTGATAGAGATCAGCGAACATGTCGGCCATGGCCTCTTCGCTGGGCTCGTCCTGCAACTGCACATTGACCGCGCGGGTAACCAGTTGGTGCGCCCGCGGCAAGTGCAGGTCGTCAGGAATGCGCGGGCCATCGGTAAGATAGGCAACGGGCAGTTCATGACTGATGGCCAGGCTCAGCACATCGCCGAGGCTCGCCGTTTCATCGAGTTTGGTCAGGATGCAGCCGGCCAGCCCACAGCGTTTGTAGCTGTGATAGGCAGCCGTCAGCACCTGCTTCTGGCTGGTGGTGGCCAGCACCAGGTAATTCTTCGAGGCGATGCCGCGGCTGGCGAGGCTTTCCAGCTGCATGCGCAGGGCCGGGTCGCTGGCCTGCAGGCCGGCGGTATCGATCAGCACCACGCGCTTGCGCAGCAGCGGCTCCAACGCCTGGGCCAGCGACTGGCCGGGGTCTACATAGGTCACCGGCACGTTGAGGATGCGCCCCAGGGTCTTGAGCTGCTCCTGGGCACCAATGCGGAAACTGTCCATGCTGACCAGGGCCAGGTTCTGCGGGCCGTACTTGAGCACATAGCGCGCCGCCAGCTTGGCCAGGGTGGTGGTCTTGCCCATGCCGGCGGGGCCGACCATGGCGATCACACCACCCTCTTCGATCGGTTCGATCTCAGGCACTTCGATCATGCGTGCCAAGTGCGCCAGCAGCATTCGCCAAGCCTGGCGCGGCTCCTCGATTTCGGCGGTGAGGTCAAGCAGTTCGCGAGCGATCGGCCCGGACAGGCCGATGCGCTGCAGCCGGCGCCAGAGGTTGGCCTGCGCCGGCTTGCTGCCTTGCAGTTGGCTCCAGGCCAGCGAGCCAAGCTGCACTTCAAGCAGCTCGCGCAGGCCCGACAGCTCAGAGCGCATGGCATCGAACAGGCGCGGGTCGACCGGTGCCGGCGCAGCAGGTGCTGCAGGGGCCGGTACATCCACATGCGGTTCGATCAACGGCTGCGAGGCGGTCAGCGACTGGCCGGCGAACAATTGGCGGCTGCCTTCGGTGGCATCACTGCGGTTGTCCAGCTCGGCCTGGGCAGTGGCGATGCGCGTCTGGGTCTTGCGCAGCTCGTGCTCGAGCTCGGCATTGGGCACGCGCGGGGCCAACGCGGACAGTTTGTAGTCCAGCGCGGCCGTCAGTTCGACACCGCCAGCGATGCGCCGGTTACCGATGATGGCGGCGTCGGAGCCCAGCTCATCACGGACCAGCTTCATGGCCTGGCGCATATCGGCGGCGAAAAAACGCTTAACTTGCATAACCCACTACCTCAGCCGTTGGGGCCCACGGTGGCAACGATGGTGACTTGCTTGTTATCCGGTATTTCCTGATACGCCAGAACATGCAAATTCGGTACAGCCAGGCGGCCGAAGCGCGACAGCATGGCTCGGATCGGGCCGGCAACCAGAAGGATGGCCGGCTGGCCCTGCATCTCCTGACGCTGGGCCGCTTCGATCAACGAACGCTGCAGCTTTTCGGCCATGCTCGGCTCCAGAAGAACACCGTCTTCCTGACCTTGCCCGGCCCTTTGCAGACTATTGAGCAAAATCTGTTCCAACCTTGGCTCAAGAGTGATCACAGGCAGCTCGGACTCAACGCCGACAATGCTTTGCACGATGGCGCGACACAATCCGACGCGCACTGCCGCCACCAGCGCGGCGGTATCTTGACTCTTGCCGGCATTATTGGCGATGGCCTCGGCAATGCTGCGAATGTCACGCACCGGCACCTGCTCGGCGAGCAGTGCCTGCAGGACCTTGAGCAGCCCCGACAAGGAAATGACACCAGGCACCAGCTCTTCGGCAAGTTTAGGCGAAGCCTTGGCCAGCACCTGCAGCAGTTGCTGCACTTCCTCGTGGCCGATCAGTTCATGGCAATGCTTCTGCAGGATCTGGTTGAGGTGCGTGGCAACCACGGTACTGGCATCGACCACGGTGTAGCCCAACGACTGCGCCTGGGCGCGCTGGCCAATATCGATCCAGACCGCTTCCAGGCCGAAGGCCGGGTCACGGGCGGCGATACCGTTGAGGGTGCCGAATACCTGCCCCGGGTTGATGGCAAGCTCGCGGTCCGGGTAGATCTCGGCCTCGGCCAGAATCACGCCCATCAGCGTCAGGCGGTAGGCGCTGGGCTGCAGGTCGAGGTTGTCGCGGATGTGCACGGTGGGCATGAGGAAGCCCAGGTCCTGGGAGAGCTTTTTGCGCACCCCCTTGATCCGGGCCAGCAACTGCCCACCCTGGTTGCGATCGACCAGCGGGATCAGGCGGTAGCCGACCTCCAGGCCGATCATGTCGATCGGCGTCACGTCATCCCAGCCAAGCTCCTTGGTTTCCATCGCCCGTTGCGGCGACGGCAACAGGTCCTGCTGGCGTTGCACCTCTTGCTGCGCGGCGAGCTTGGCCTTCTGCTGCTTCTTCCACACCAGATAGGCACCACCGCCGGCCAACAGGCCAAGGCTGATGAAAGCGAAGTGCGGCATGCCCGGCACCAGGCCCATGACGATCATCAAGCCTGCCGACACCGCCAGCGCTTTGGGCGAATCGAACATCTGCCGGTTGATCAGCTTGCCCATGTCCTCGGAGCCGGAGGCACGGGTCACCATGATCGCGGCAGCGGTGGACAGCAGCAGTGATGGCAATTGCGCCACCAAACCGTCACCGATGGTCAGCAGCGCGTAGACCTTGCCGGCCTCGCTGAAGGACATGTTGTACTGGAGCATGCCAATGAGCATGCCGCCGATGAGGTTGATGAACAGGATCAACAGGCCGGCGATGGCGTCACCGCGCACGAATTTGCTGGCACCGTCCATCGAACCGTAGAACTCGGCCTCCTGGGCGACCTCAGCGCGCCGCGCCTTGGCCTGGGCCTGATCGATGAGGCCGGCGTTGAGGTCGGCGTCGATCGCCATCTGCTTGCCGGGCATGGCGTCGAGGGTGAAACGCGCGCTCACTTCAGAGATGCGCCCGGCCCCCTTGGTGACCACCACGAAGTTGATGATCATGAGGATGGCGAACACCACCGCACCGACCACATAGTTGCCGCCGATCACCACATCACCGAAAGCCTGGATCACTTGGCCTGCGGCACCATGGCCCTCCTGGCCATGGAGCATGACCACGCGCGTGGAGGCGACGTTCAACGCCAGTCGCAGCAGCGTCGCGACCAGCAAAATGGTGGGGAAGGCGGCAAAATCAAGTGGCCGCAAGGCATACACGCAGACCAGCAGGACCACGATCGACAGCGCGATATTGAAGGTGAAGAACACGTCGAGCAGGAACGGCGGTATCGGCAACATCATCATTGCCAACATCACCAGCAGCAACAGCGGCACACCCAGGTTGCCCCGGCCCAGGCCGGCCAGGTTGTGGCGTGCGTTGTTGATTAACTGACTGCGATCCACCGAGAGCCCTCTTCAAGCAAAACTTTGACGCCCAAGGGGCGCTTGGGTGTGGCTTTGCAAGAAGCTTTCCAACTTTGCTCAGGTCACTTTTATTTGCCTGTAGGAGCGGCCTTGCGTCGCGAAAGGGCTGCATCGCAGCCCCGGCAATTCATGCAGCGCCGCTGACAACCAGGGGACTCATCGCAGCCCCTTCGCGACGCAAGGCCGCTCCTACAAAAAAGAGGCCAATTACCTGTATACCTCAACCATCACGCCGCAAATCCGGCGGTATCGGCAGATCTTCCTTCAACGGCTCCGGCCGCTTGCCCTTGCCGGACCGGTACTGACGGATCTGGAACACATACGCCAGCACCTGCGCCACCGCGAGGTACAACCCTGCGGGAATCTCCTGCTCGACTTCGGTGGAGTAGTAGATCGCACGCGCCAGCGCAGGCGACTCTAGAATCTGCACCTTGTGCTCGACCCCGATCTCGCGAATTTTCAAGGCAATGAAATCCGTACCCTTGGCCAGCAGCAGCGGTGCCACCCCACCCTTCTCGGGGTCATACTGCAGCGCCACGGCATAGTGGGTCGGGTTGGTGATGATCACATCCGCATCGGGTACGGCAGCCATCATGCGCCGCTGCGACACCTCGCGCTGCAACTGGCGAATCCGTTGCTTGACCTCAGGCTTGCCTTCGCTGTCCTTGTACTCGTCCTTGACCTCCTGCTTGGTCATCTTCAGCTTCTTGTGCGTCTGCCAAAGCTGGAACGGCACGTCTGCTGCGGCAATCAGCAACAGCCCCGCCGACATCCACAATGCACTCCACCCCACCACCTGGACGCTATGGATGATCGCCTGGTCCAGCGGCTCGTTGGCGATCGCCAGCAACGCCTGGCGGTCGTTGGCCAGCACCACCAACGCCACCACCAGGATGACGACGAACTTGGCAACGGCCTTGAGCAGCTCGGTCAGGGCATTCATAGAGAACATGCGCTTGATCCCCGCCAGCGGGTTCATGCGGCTGAATTTTGGCTGCAGCAGGCTGCCGGAGAACAGAAAGCCGCCCAACGCGATGGGCGCAATGAATGCCACCACGAACAGCAAGATCAGCACCGGCTGCACTGCCCAGATCGCCATCTTGCCCGAGGCCAGCAAGAAGGCGCCCATGGCACCCTCGTCGACGATCACTTCACGGGTCAGGCTGAAGTTGAGGCGCATCATTTCCAGCAGCGTCTCGGCCAGGTGCCCACCGAACGCCAGCAAACCGCCGGCACCCGCCAGGGTCACCGCCACCGTGTTCAGCTCCTTGGACCGGGCGATCTCACCTTTTTCGCGCGCGTCGCGCTTGCGTTTGTCGGTGGGGTCTTCTGTCTTGTCCTGACCACTCTCGCTCTCAGCCATGCTCAGCGCGCCCTCGCCAGTTCACGCAGCCATTGCAGCGCTTCGCTGGCCAATGCCTGGTAGTGGGAAAGAACATCGGCCAGGCCCACCCAAAAGATGCCCATACCCAGCACCAGTGTCAGCGGGAAACCGATAGAGAAGATGTTCAACTGCGGTGCGGCGCGGGTCATCACGCCAAAGGCGATGTTCACCACCAGTAGCGCAGCGATTGCCGGCAGGATCAGTAGCAGACCGGCACCAAATACCCAGCTAAGGCGCCCGGCCATCTCCCAGAAGTGGTTGACCACCAGCGCATTGCCCACCGGCAAGGTGGTAAAGCTTTCGGTCAGCACCTCGAACACGACCAGATGGCCGTTCATCACCAGGAACAGCACGCTCACCAGCATGGTCATGAACTGGCTGACCACCGCCACGTTTACGCCGTTGGCCGGGTCGACCATCGATGCGAAGGCCATACCCATCTGTATCGCGATGATCTGCCCGGCGATGACGAACGCCTGGAACAGCAACTGCAACGAAAAACCGAACAACGCCCCGACGATGATCTGCTCACCGCACAACAACAGGCCGCGCAAGCTCAGCGGGTCGAATTCAGGCAACGGCGGTAACGCTGGCACGATCACCACGGTAATGGCCACTGCCGCGTACAGGCGAATGCGCGCCGGCAGCATGCGGGTACCGAAGATAGGCATGGTCATCAGCACCGCGGTCACCCGGAACAGCGGCAGGATGAAGGTGGCGACCCAGGTGCCGATCTGTGCGTCGGTCAGCTCCAGCATGGCAGCCTCAACCGATCAGCTGCGGGATGCTGGTGTACAGGCCCGTGATGTATTCCATGAACTTCTGCGTAAGCCACGGCCCGGCGACGATCAGTGTCACCAGCATCACCAGCAGGCGCGGCAGGAAGCTCAGGGTCTGTTCGTTGATCTGCGTGGCGGCCTGGAACATCGCCACCACCAGGCCGACCAGCAGGCTCGGCACCACCAGGATGGCCACCATCAGCGTGGTCAGCCACAGGGCGTCGCGGAACAGGTCGACGGCAACTTCAGGGGTCATGCAAGGCTCTCCTTGACGGCGTCAGACGCCGCCGAAACTGCCGGCCAGGGTGCCCATGATCAGCGCCCAGCCATCGACCAGAACGAACAGCATGATCTTGAACGGCAGCGAGATGATCAACGGCGACAGCATCATCATACCCATGGCCATCAGCACGCTGGCGACCACCATGTCGATGATCAGGAACGGGATGAAGATCATGAAACCGATCTGGAACGCCGTCTTGAGCTCCGAGGTGACGAACGCTGGCACCAGGATGGTCAGCGGTACCTGATCAGGCCCGGCGATATCGGTGCGCTTGGACAGGCGCATGAACAGGTCCAGGTCGCTCTGCCGGGTCTGCGCCAGCATGAAGTCCTTGAGCGGCCCCTGGGCCTTGTCGATCGCCTGCTGGGCGGTCATCTGCTCCTTAAGGTACGGCTGCAGTGCATCCTGGTTCACCCGGTCGAACACCGGGGCCATGATGAACATCGTCAGGAACAGCGCCATGCCGGTCAGCACCTGGTTCGACGGTGTCTGCTGCAAGCCCAAGGCCTGGCGCAGGATCGAGAAGACGATGATGATTCGGGTGAAGCTGGTCATCAGGATGACGAACGCAGGTATGAAACTCAGCGCCGTCATGATCAACAGGATCTGCAGGCTGACCGAGTATTCCTGCTGCCCGTCCGGGCCGTTGGACAAGGTAATGGCCGGGATCGACAGCGGGTCGGCGGCCAAGGCCAACGGCGCGGCCAGCAGCAGCGCCAGCATCAACAACAGGCCCGACAGGGTACGTAGCGCGCCGCTCATCACTTCTTGTCCTTATGATCCTTGCCCATCAGCTCCATGAGGCGCTGGGCAAACTCCGGCGTCGCCTGGCGGGCGCTGGCAGGCACTTCCACGGGCTCGGCCAGCACATGCAAGGCCTCGATGCTGCCTGGGGTATGGCCGATGAGGATCTGCTCCTTGCCGACCTGCACCAGCAACAGCCGGTCACGCGGGCCGATGGCGCGGCTGCCGATCACTTCGATCACCTGGCCACCCTTGGGTGCCGCGCCCTGCATACGGCGCAGCAACCAGGCCAGGAAGAAGATCAGGCCCACCACCAGCAGCAAGCCCAGCACCATTTGCGCCAGCTGCCCACCCAGGCTGCCGGGCGCCGCAGCTGGCGGCGTGGCCACCACGGCCGGCGCGGCAGCGGCGATCACCACTTCGCTGGCGAGCAGCGCGGCAAGGGCCGTGACAGCCCGTATCGTGCCCTTCACTCAGCGCAGCTTCTTGATACGTTCGCTGGGGCTGATCACGTCAGTCAGGCGGATGCCGAACTTCTCGTTGACCACAACCACTTCGCCGTGGGCGATCAGGGTGCCATTGACCAGTACATCCAGCGGCTCGCCGGCCAGGCGGTCGAGCTCGATCACCGAGCCCTGGTTGAGCTGCAGCAGGTTGCGGATGTTGATTTCGGTGCTGCCCACTTCCATGGAGATGTTCACCGGAATGTCCAGGATCACGTCCAGGTTCGGGCCTTCCAGGCTGACGTTTTCTTTCGGCCGTGGCGAGCTTGCGAACTCTTCCATCGGCAACCGGCCGGCACCGGCGCTACCGCCGTCGCCACCGAGCAGCGCGTCGATGTCAGCCTGGCCGGCATCACCGGTTTCTTCCAGCGCCGCCGCCCATTCATCGGCCAGGGCCTGGTCTTCCGGGGAGGTGATCTCGTTTTCGTTAGCCATGATGTCCTCGACAGGCATTCAATTCGTAGTGAGCGACCGGCACGCCGTCAGCGGCGTTCGATCGGGTCGATGATCTGCAGCGCCAGGTTGCCCTTGTGCGAACCCAGGCGCGCCTTGAACGACGGTACGCCATTGGCACGCAGCACAAGGTGCTCCGGCAGCTCCACCGGGATCACGTCACCCGGTTGCATGTGCAGCACATCGCGCAATTTGAGTTGGCGGCGGGCAACCGTGGCACTGAGCGGTACGGAAACGTCCAGCACGTCTTCGCGCAGGGCCTTCACCCAGCGCTCGTCCTGGTCGTCCAGGTCGGACTGGAAACCGGCATCGAGCATTTCGCGCACCGGCTCGATCATCGAGTAGGGCATGGTCACGTGCAGGTCGCCGCCGCCACCGTCCAGTTCGATATGGAAGGTCGACACCACCACTGCTTCGCTCGGCCCGACGATGTTGGCCATGGCCGGGTTGACTTCGGAGTTCATGTACTCGAAGTTGACCGGCATGATCGCCTGCCAGGCTTCCTTGAGGTCGATGAAGCACTGGTCCAGCACCATGCGCACAACCCGCAGCTCAGTGGGGGTGAACTCGCGGCCTTCGATCTTTGCGTGACGACCGTCACCACCGAAGAAGTTGTCCACCAGCTTGAACACCAGCTTGGCGTCCAGAATGAACAGCGAAGTGCCGCGCAGCGGCTTGATCTTGACCAGGTTGAGGCTTGTCGGCACGTACAGCGAATGCACGTACTCACCGAACTTCATCACCTGCACACCCCCAACCGCCACGTCGGCGGAGCGGCGCAGGAGGTTGAACATGCTGATACGGGTGTAGCGGGCGAAACGTTCGTTGATCATTTCGAGGGTCGGCATGCGCCCCCGCACGATCCGATCCTGGCTGGTCAGGTCGTAGCTTTTGATGCTGCCAGGCTCGGCAGCGCTCTCGGTCTGTACCAGCCCATCATCGACGCCATGCAACAGGGCGTCGATCTCATCCTGGGACAGCAGGTCCTGTACGGCCATTGCGGACTCCTACTGCAATACGAAATTGGTGAACAGCAGCTGGTCTATCACCGGCTTGCCGACTTCCTTTTGCGCCACTTCCTGAACCACTGCGGTGGCTTTCTGGCGCAGCATTTCCTGGCCCACGGAGCTGGCGGCCAAGGTGTCGAAGCCCTGCCCGGAGAACATCATCACCAGGTTGTTGCGGATCACCGGCATATGCACCTTGAGGGCATCAAGGTCGGCCTGGTTGCGGCCCTGCAGGGTGATGCTCACCTGCATGTAGCGCTGGCGGCCGTTCTGGTTGAAGTTGACCACGAAGGCCGGCGCCAGGGGCTCGTAGATCGCCGCCGGCTTGACGTTGGCCGCTGCCGGGTCGGCCGCGGGCGCCGACTCGCTCTTGTGCATGAAGAACCAGGTCGCGCCTACCGACAGGCCGACCGCCAGCAGAAGGGCCAGCACCAACAGCAGGATCAGCTTGAGTTTGCCTTTAGTGGCGGGGTCTTTCACTGCGTCGCTCTTCGCCATGCCAATAATCCGTCGTCCATCGGGGTTTCAAATGAGGATGACGTGGCTTGAGCAAGTGTTATGCCAGATTGGGAATTTTTGCCTGTACCGGCCCTATCGCCTGCGAAAGGGCCATCAGCAACTCACGCGTAGAAATCGACCGCACTGTCGCCAACGACCACCTGCTGCTCCACCGGCCGTGAGGCATCGGCAAGCTCACCCTGCTCGGTACCACCGCCATTCTGCGCCCGCCGTGCGGCAACGCCGGACAGCTGTGAACCGTCCTGCTGGGCTTGCTGTTGCTGCCCGCGCGACTGGTCAGCCACGTTGACGTCCGGCTGCGCCAGCCCCTGCTGGGCAAACAGTTCACGCAGGCGATGCACCTGGCTGTCCAGCGCATCACGCACGCCCGCGTGGCCGCTGATGAAGGTCACCTGGGTGGCCTGGTCGGCCGCCACGTTGACGCGGATATCCAGGCGGCCAAGCTCGGCCGGCTCCAACTGGATGTCCGCCGACTTCAGGTTCTGGCTGGACAGGTACATGACGCGGTTGACCAAACCTTCGGCCCAGGCGTTCTGGTTCATCGGCAACGGCTGGTGCAGCGGATTGCCGGTCACCGGTACGGCATTGGCCGTCTTGGCCGTGGCAGCCTGGGTCAGGCTCGCCAAGCGGTTGGCGAAATCGTCGATTCGGGTGTCAGTGGAGGCGCTCTTGGTGTCTTTGAGGCCATCTTCGAGCAACGCACCAAACGCCTTGTCCCCGCTCTCCGATTGCCCTGCCTCAGCCTCGACCTTGTCCATCAAGGTCGCCAAGGGATTGACGGCTGGCTGACCATCCTCGGCGCCGGCCTGGGAAGGATCGGCGGCGTGGGCCGAGGTCGTGCCCTTGGCCTGGGCAGTTTGCTCCAGCGCCAGGCGCAGGGTCGGCAAGTTGGCCAATGGGTCGGCATCAGGGTCGAAGGCCTGCGCTGCCGGGTCCTCGGGCAGCTCTTCAGTTGTCGGGGCTTGCGGTAACTGGACCGCTGCCTGAAGCACCGGCGCCACGGCTTCAGCCTGGGCTTGCAGCAACTGCGCCCCCGGCTGCGCATCGGTCACCTGGCCCGCCACCAGGCTGGCGTCCAGCGAGGTCGATTCACTGCCAGGCGCACTATCGGCACCGGCTTGCGCCTGATCGTCAGCTGGCAACTTATTGCCGTCATCGGCAACCGCCGGCTTGTCGGCCGCCTCTTTCTTGCCGCCGTGGGCGACCTCGGGTTTGTCTTTGGGCTTGGCCTGGGCAACCTTGTCATCGCGTACCGGCGCTTTGTCATTGCCCTGCTTGGCCATGACCTGATCGAAGCCGCTGCCCTGCCCGCCCGAGGCCTGCAGCGGCTTGTCCACCTGCGAGGCACCCGCACGCGACGGCTTGCTCAGCGTACTGGTTTGCAACAAAGGATTAGGTGCGACAGGCATTGAAGGGTCTCCGCGCCAGAAACAAAGGTATCGTTCAGGCACATACAAGCAAAAGTCGAGCCAACTGGCCGATCAGCCTGCGGAAACCCGCTTGCGCTCGCCCTGATAGAAACGCTGCACCTCAAGATACTCCTGGTCGATGCGGTTGATCAGCTCTTCTACGCCATGCAGCGAGCGCTGCTTGACCCGCTCCTCCAACTGATGGCAAAGCTGCGCCAGCCCGACCGCACCCATGTTGCTGCTGCTGCCCTTGAAACTGTGCGCAGCCACGCCCAACTCATCGGCGTTCCTGGCGCCATGAAGTTCCTCAAGACGCCGCCCGGAGTCTTCCAGAAAGGTTTCCAGCAGTTGCAGGTAGCCATCTTCCATGACCTCCTGCAGCTCACTGAGCACCCTGTGATCAATATGCATGTCAGTCACTTGCTCACTCCTTGATCAAGCAGAATTATGCCTCAAGCGCCAAACAGCTCACCAATCGAACTGCACCCATGCGCAACGGCCACCGTCCCGCCACCCGGCACTACTACCAAGGCGCCGTACCAGGTGCAACCCTCGACCACTCAATCCATGCTCACGGGAAGGACGCGCCAGCACCCGCTGCACATCGAACCCAGCACCACTGTCACGAACTTCGATCATCAGACGACCGCCTGCAGCCATCGGTTCCACCTTCAGATCGATGCGCACGCTGCCCTCGGTCAACACACCGAGCCTGCGGGTGCGTTCCTGATAATAGTCGGCAAACCCATGCACATCGCGCTTGAGCCGCGAATCCAGGCCCAGCACACCGTGCTCCAGCGCATTGGAATACAGCTCGCTTAGCACGCTGTGCAGGGCGCCGGTGCGGGGCCGCAAACCGTGGATTTCCTGCAGCAACTGCACAAGGTACGGCACCGGGTTGAAACGTTTGAGGCTCTCACCGCGCAACTCGAATCTCAGCGACCAGTCCAGCGGGCTGGAGCGCCCACTATCAGAATAGATGGTTGGGGCCGGCACCCGCTCCTGCGCAGTGAACATGCGGATATCGCACAGGCTGATGTCATCCCTGGGGCGCCCGCCGAAGCGCTCCAGCGCCTCCATCACCTCGTCGAAAAGCCGCGCCGGGTCACGATTGGCCGCCAGCACCGCGCGCAAGCGCTCGACACCGAACAACGTCTGCGCTTCGTCGGCTGTATCCACAACGCCATCGGACAGCAGTAGCAGCCGCTCCCCCGGCGCCAGCGGCCACACCTCGGTACTGTCATCGAAGCGCTCCGGTGCCAGGATACCCAGCGGAAGGTGGCGCGAACCCAGCATGGAAAGCACCTCACCGCCGGCCGACAGCCGGTAACCATCCGGCATGCCACCGTTCCAGACCTCCACCGAGCCGCGCTGCACGCTCAGGCTGAGGAGCTGCGCGCAACAGAACATGTCTACCGGCAGGATGCGCTTGAGCTTGGCGTTCATCTCGCGCAGCATCTGCGCCAGGCCGTAGCCCTTGGCAGTCATGCCATAAAACACTTCTGCCAGGGGCATGGCACCGACTGCGGCGGGTAGCCCATGCCCGGTAAAGTCACCCAGCAGCACATGCATGACGCCGGATGGAGTGAACGCGGCCAGCAGCAAGTCGCCGTTGAATAACGCGTAAGGCGACTGCAGGTACCGAATGTTCGGCGCCGTGATGCAGCCAGAATGGGCAACCTTGTCGAACACTGCCTTGGCCACCCGCTGCTCGTTGAGCAGGTGATGGTGATGCCGGGTGATCTGGTCACGCTGCTCCAGCACCGTGGCCTGCAACCTGCGCAGGCGGTCCATGGCGCGGATCTTGGCGCCAAGGATCACCGCACTGTAGGGCTTGGCCATGAAGTCGTCACCACCGGCCTCCAGGCAGCGCACCAAGGCATCTTCCTCGTTGAGCGAGGTAAGAAAGATGATCGGCACCAGGGCCTCGCCGGCCAATGCCTTGATCTGCCGCGCAGCTTCGAAACCGTCCATGACCGGCATCAGGGCATCGAGCAGAACCAGCTGCGGGCGCTTTTCGGCAAACAGCTCAACGGCCTGCTGGCCGTTTTCGGCGGTATACACGTGATGCCCCTGGCGCCGGACGATTTGGGCCAGCAACAGCCTATCCGTGGCCCCGTCTTCGGCCACCAGCACAGTCAACGGCTGTTCGGCCGGCGTCATGACGCTCAACTGATAGCGAACAGTTTGTCGAAATTGGAGATGGCAAGGATCTTGCGCACATCTGAACTGGCATGCACCACGCGCACGTCCGATTCATCGCCACCGGCGTGATCGCGCAGCAGCAGCAACATGCCGAGGGCGGAGCTGTCCAGGTAAGTGGTGTCTTTGAGGTCGACCACCACCGAGTCCGGGCGCTTGGGCTGGCGCTCGTAGGCATCGCGAAACTCCTGATGCTTACCGAAATCGAAGCGGCCTTTGATCTTGATCGTCAGCTTTTTCTCGTCCTGCGAAAAATCAGTCTCGACTGCCATGCTAGCGATTCCTTCGATGATGGCGAATGCAACAGTTCAAGGTTTAGCAGGCGGGGGGCAGAGCTGCAAGCTGCAAGCTGCAAGCTGCAAGCTAGATGTGGCCTTGCCTTGGCAACCGCTGTGATAATTCATCCAGCAAGCGCTGCTCGCGTTTGTCCTCGGCCCGCCGCGCCTCTTCCAGGTAACGCTGCACCAGTTTGCGCAGGCCCTCTACCCGGGCATAGGCTTGCTGCCAGGTGCCCCTGGCGTTCTTCAGGTTGCTCTGGTGCCATGTGAGGCTCTGGCGCTGCTGGGTCATGGCCGTTTCAAGCTGCCCCAGAAAGCGCTGGTAGTTGACCAGCCAGCTGCCATTGACGCCTTGGCCACCGCGGTCGATCCATTGCGCCTGGTAACCCTCACGAAACGACTCGAGTTCGGCCAGCTTGGCCTGGGCCTGAGCCACCAACTGCCGAAAGTGCCCCAGCCGCTGGGCTGCCTTGCGTTCGGCCTCCTCGGCCATCTGCACCACTGGCGCCAGGCGCGCGGCACGGCTAGGCGTACTCATGGCCTATCAACCGTTCGCCGGAGGCGTGAAGATCGCCCCCAACTGCTGTCGGCTCTGGTCCATACCGACATTTTCATCCAGCCCTTGGCGCAGGAAGTCCACCAGTTTTGGCTGCAGCGCAATGGCCAGGTCGGTTTCCGGATCGCCGCCTGCCACATAGGCACCAACACTGATCAGGTCGCGGCTTTGCGACAGGCGTGACCACAGCTGCTTGAATTTTTGCGCCTGGCGCAGGTGATTGGCATCGACCACCTGGGGCATTACCCGGCTGATCGAGGCTTCGATGTCGATAGCGGGGTAATGGCCTTCCTCGGCCAGCCGCCGGGACAAGACGAAGTGGCCATCGAGCACGCCCCGCGCCGAGTCGGCAATCGGATCCTGCTGGTCGTCACCTTCGGACAATACGGTATAGAAGGCCGTGATCGAGCCACCACCCGGCTCACCGTTACCGGCGCGCTCCACCAGCTTGGGGAGCTTGGCGAACACTGATGGCGGATAACCACGGGTAGCGGGCGGCTCGCCGATTGCCAAGGCAATTTCACGCTGGGCCTGGGCAAAACGGGTCAGCGAATCCATCAGCAACAGGACGTTCTTGCCTTTGTCGCGGAAGTACTCGGCAATGCGCGTGCAATACATGGCCGCGCGCAAACGCATCAACGGCGCGTCGTCGGCCGGGGATGCGACCACCACCGATCGCTTGAGCCCCTCTTCACCCAGAATATGCTCGATGAACTCCTTCACCTCGCGGCCCCGCTCGCCAATCAGGCCAACCACGATGATTTCGGCTTCGGTGAAGCGAGTCATCATGCCGAGCAACACCGACTTACCGACACCGGTACCGGCGAACAGGCCCAGGCGCTGGCCCCGGCCGACGGTGAGCAGGCCGTTGATGCTGCGAATGCCCACGTCCAGTGGCTGGCTGATAGGGTCGCGGTTGAGCGGGTTGATGATCGGGCCGTCCATCGGCACCCAATCCTCGGCCTTCATCCCGCCCTTGCCGTCCAGGGCGCGACCGGCGCCATCGAGCACCCGGCCGAGCATACTCATGCCCATGGGCAAACGGCCGCTGTCGTCCAGTGGCACCACCCGCGCCCCGGGCGCGATACCGGCGATGCTGCCGACCGGCATGAGGAAGATCTTGCTGCCAGCAAAGCCCATGACTTCGGCTTCGACCTGCACCGGGTGGTACGAGTCGTCATTGATCACCAGGCAGCGTGCGCCCACTGCGGCGCGCAGCCCCTCGGCCTCCAGGGTAAGGCCGACCATGCGCAGCAGGCGGCCTTCGACCACCGGCTGCACGGGCAGCTTGATCGTCTCGGCGTAGCCACCCAGGCGTTTGCCGAAGCTGGTGCGGTCAAGGCGCATCGTTGGCGCCCAACTCGATCGATACATCCGGCGCCGCCGGGTGCAGGGACTGGTCGTGCAACTGGTCGAACAGCTGGGCCACGGCCTTTTCGATACGGGTTTCCATGGTCGCGTCAATGCGGCTGTGCGCAGTCTCGATACGGCACCCCCCTGGCAGCAGAGCGTCATCCTCAAGCAGCTTCCAGCTCTCCTCATGGCGTTCGCGCAGGGCCTTGGCCAGCTCGAAATCCTGAGGATTGAGGTGAATGCGGATATTGTCCGCACCCATGGGCAGCAGCTTCAACGCTTCACGCAGTACTTGGGTGATCTGACTGGAGTCGCTGCGCAGTTCGCGACCGATCACCTGGCGCGCCATGTGCGCCACCAGGTGAACGAGGGTCTTCTCGATCTGTGTGTCCTGTTCGGCGATAGGCTCGAGCAGGTGTGCCATCAGTTGTTCCAGGTCAGCCAGCCGGGCATTGAGCGCCTCCTCGGCCTCCTGTCGCACCTTCAACTGGGTGCTGTGAAAACCCTCACGCTCGCCGGTGGCGAAACCTTCGTTGTAGGCCTCCTGCCGGATCGCTTCGAGCTCTTCAAGGGTCAGGGGCTGGACTTCCTCCAGCGGCACTTCCTCGACCTCTTCCTCGATGATTTCGGGTTCCGGTTCCGGCTCCGGTTCCGGCTCAGGGTCGAAGCTGGGCAGTGCCCACACATCGACGCCTTCCAGGTCACGTGCACGAATCAGGTCGCTGGGGTGAGTTTCTTTGCTGGACATTGGCATGCCTGGTGTTGAAAGCGGGATGAGCTGCAAGCTGTTAGCTGCAAGCTGCAAGAAGAAGCAGGCTGTGCAGCGTCTGGCTTTCCCTTGTAGCTTGCAGCTTGTGGCTTGCCGCTTAAATCATTTCCTCGGCGCCCTTGCCGCCGAGCACGATCTCGCCGGCCTCGGCCATGCGTCGGGCAATGGTGAGGATTTCCTTCTGCGCCGTTTCCACGTCGCTGACGCGCACCGGGCCCTTGGCCTCGAGGTCGTCGCGCAGCAGTTCCGAAGCACGCTTGGACATGTTCTTGAAAATCTTGTCCTTGACCCGCTCGTCGGCACCTTTGAGCGACACCACCAGCACATCGGAGGACACTTCGCGCAGCAGCGCCTGGATGCCACGGTCGTCGACATCGGCCAGGTTGTTGAAGACGAACATCAGGTCTTCGATCTGCTCCGACAGGTCGTTGTCGACCTCGCGGATCGAGTCCATCAGCGCACCTTCCACAGAGCTGTCGAGGAAGTTCATGATGTCGGCGGCGCGCTTGATGCCACCCAGGGTGGTGCGTGCGGCATTGGAGTTCCCCGAGAACTGCTTCTCGAGAATCTGGTTCAGTTCCTTGAGCGCGGCAGGCTGAACGGTGTTGAGCGACGACACGCGCAGGATGATGTCCAGGCGCACCTTGTGGTCGAAGTTGCTCAGCACTTCGCCAGCCTGATCGGGGTCGAGGTAGGCGACCACGATGGCCTGGATCTGCGGGTGCTCGAAGCGGATCACATCCGCCACCGCCCGTGGTTCCATCCACTTGAGGCTGTCCAGGCCGCTGGTGTTGCCGCCCAGCAGGATGCGGTCGATCAGGCCGTTGGCCTTGTCCTCGCCCAGGGCCTGGTTGAGCATCTTGCGGATATAACCGTCGGAACCTACGCCCAGGCTGGTCTGGTCGCCGACGATCTCGACGAACTCGCTCATCACCTGCTGGACCTGCTCGCGGTGCACGTTGCCCATCTGAGCCATGGCCACACCGACCCGCTGCACTTCTTTGGGACCCATGTGCCGCAGTACCTGGGCGGCATCGGTCTCACCCAGCGAGAGCAAAAGGATTGCCGCCTTGTCGGTGCGGCTCAGCTTGGCGGTAACGGCTCGGTTATCACTCATCGGCGTTGATCCACTCTTTCACGACCTGGGCGACACGGCCCGGGTCTTCGGCCACCAGGCCTTTGATTGCGTTGAGCTGTGCCTCGTAACCCTCGCTCGGGCTTGGCAACAGAATGCTTGTCGGGCCACCCAGGCTGACGCGGTCGTTGGCCAGTTCGCCATCCAGACCGATCATGCCGCCCAGCTCCATGTCGCTGTCCGTTGCAGCAGCCTGCTTGCCGCCGCCAGTGATGTTGTTGAGTACCGGGCGCAGCACGCCGAACACCAGTACCAGGATGAACACCACGCCCAACACCTGCTTGACGATGTCCCAGAACCAAGGCTGCTGGTAAAACGCGATGTCGGCGATCTCTTCGCCACGGTCGGCGGCGAACGGCACGTTGATCACCGTCACGCTGTCGCCACGGCTGGCATCGAAGCCAACGGCGTCCTGTACCAGGCGAGTGAAGCGCGCCAGGTCTTCGGCGCCCCACGGCGCACGGGTGGTCTCGCCGGCGGCGTCGACCTTGACCTGGTCATCGACCACTACCGCCACCGACAGACGGGTCAGGCGACCCTGCTGCTGGCGGGTGTGGCTGATCGAGCGGTCCAGTTCGAAGTTCTTGGTGGTCTGCAGACGCTTGTCGGCCGGGTATGGCGCGAGCATTGGCTGGCCGGTGGCCGGGTCCATGATCTGCTGGCCGTTGGCATCCACCAGCGGCTGGCCAGGCTGGATGGCACCGGCAGCAGGGGCTGCGGTGGTGGCGTTTTCAGGCGCCGCGGCACCTGCCGGCGGCTGGTTGCTCAGCGCGCCCGGCACACCTTGCGGCCCCGAACTGCTGGCGCGCTGCTCGTTGACCGACTGCTCGCTGCGCAGCGCCGGCTGGTCCGGGTTGAACTGCTCGGAAGTGGACTCCACTGCGCTGAAGTCAAGGTCGGCAGACACCTCGGCCTTGTAACGGTCGTTGCCCAAGACGGGTTGCAGGATGTTGTGCACACGCTGGGTGAGCATGCCTTCCATGCGGCGGCTGTAGTCGAACTGCTTGCCAGCCATGGTCAACGCCGTGTCCTGCAACTGGTCGGAGAGCAGGTTGCCCTTCTGGTCGACCACGGTGACCTGCGACTTGTCCAGCTCGGGCACGCTGGTGGCGACCAGGTTGACGATCGCCATCACCTGGCCGGCTTCCAGCGAACGGCCCGGGTACAGTTCGACCAGGACCGAGGCGCTTGGCTTGCGCTCATCGCGCACGAACACCGAGCTTTTCGGAATCGCCAGGTGCACGCGCGCCGCCTTGACGTTGTTCAGGCTGGAGACCGTACGGGCCAACTCGCCTTCCAGGCTGCGACGGTAACGGGTAGCTTCCATGAACTGGCTGGTACCCAGGCCCTGCTCTTTGTCGAGCAGTTCGAAGCCGACATTGCCGTCGCTTGGCGCAACGCCTGCGGCTGCCAGTTTCAGGCGCGCACGGGAGAGGTCGTCGGCCTTGACCAGCAGAGCACCGGAATTGGGCTCGACATTGTAGGGGATGTCTGCAGCGGCCAGGGTATCCATGACCTGCTTGGTGTCCATGCCCGCCAGGCTGCCATACAGCGGGCGGTAGTCCGGCTGTTGCGACCACAGCACCACGGCGAAGCCGATCGCCACGCTCGCCGCCAACCCGACCAGCAGGCCGACCTGACGCAGCATGGGCATCTGCGAGATGTTTTCCAGAAACGCCATGCCGAACAGCGGCGGTTTGGACGCTGGCGGGCCACTTTTGGCAGGGGCGTTATCGACGACTGCTTCAGCCATGACTTACTTCCGTCCTCAAACCGGCATCTGCATGATGTCCTGGTACGCCTGGACCAGCTTGTTGCGTACCTGGGTCAGCGCTTGCATGGAAACGCTGGCTTTCTGCGAGGCGATCATCACGTCGGTCAGGTCGACACCACTCTTGCCGATCTCGAAAGCATTGGCGAGCTGGGTCGACGCCTGCTGGGTCTGGTGCACTTTGCCGATGGCCTGGCCGAGCATGTCAGCGAAGCTGCTCTGGCCTTCTGCCAATTCGGGGGCAGCAGTGGCTTTTGGCAGCGACATGGCATCGGCCTGCATGGCACGCATGTCCAGCATCAGACGATTGAATTCAACACCTTGGCTCATGAACTTCTCTCTCCGGCGGCCGCATTTTTTTGACACTCATGCGGCGGATAGCCTCTCTAAGCAACAACAGTGCCAGCCTTTGAAAGCTTCAAGCTTCAAGCCAGGCTGCGGTGCTCTTGCGCTTGCTTGTAGCTTGTAGCTCACCCGTACAGGCTGGCTTCCACGTCGAGCCCGGCATCGCGCATTTGTGCCAGCTTGTAGCGCAGGGTACGCGGGCTGATGCCAAGCCGCTCGGCAGCCTCCTTGCGGCGACCGCGCTCGGCGCGCAAGGTGTCGATGATCATCTGGAACTCATGGCGGCGCATGTCATCGCCCAGGCCACCGGCCTCACCTGCCGGCTCGACCGCCACGGGCAACGCCGCGGCTGGTGCAACCGCCGACAAGGGAGTGGCGCCGGCCAGACAAAAATCCGCCGCCTCGATCACCCCGCCCTGCTGCAGGATCAGCGCCCGCTGCAAAGCGTTGTCCAGCTCACGCACATTGCCTGGCCAGGCATGGGCCTGCAGGCAGGCCTGCGCCGCAGCAGACAGGCGCACCGGCGCATGCTTCATCTTCGCCACATGCCGCGCCAGCAAGCGCTCGGCCAGCGGCAGGATGTCACCGGCACGCTCACGCAGCGGCTGCCAGGCCAACGGGAACACCGACAGGCGATAGAACAGGTCTTCGCGGAACCGCCCGGCCGCCACTTCACCGGCCATGTCGCGATTGCTGGTTGCCAGCACGCGGATGTCCAGGGCAATCGGCTTGCGCCCCCCTACCCGCTCGACCTCACGTTCCTGCAAGACACGCAACAGCTTGGCCTGCAGGCCCAGAGGCATTTCGGAAATCTCGTCGAGCAGCAAGGTGCCACCCTCGGCCTGCTCGAATTTGCCGGCCTGCGCCGCAATGGCGCCGGTGAAGGCTCCTTTCTCGTGACCGAACAAGGTCGCCTCGAGCATGTTGTCCGGGATGGCCGCGCAGTTGATCGCGACAAATGGCTGCGCTGCACGCGGCGACTGTTGGTGAATGTACCGCGCAAGCACTTCCTTGCCGGTGCCCGACTCACCCGAGATGAGTACGGTCGAATCGCTGCGGGCCACACGCGCAGCAAGCTTCAGCAATTGGCGGCTGGCAGGCTCGCTGGCCACCGGCCCTTCGTCCTCGACCGCGCTCAGGCGCCCGGCGGCATGGCGCTCGACCAGGCTCAGCAGCGCCTTGGACTCGAAGGGTTTGACCAGGTAATCCACAGCGCCCTGGCGCATCGCCTCGACAGCGCGCTCCACGGCAGCGTGAGCGGTCATCAGCAGCACCGGCAATTGCGGGTGCTGGCGGCGCAGGTGCGCCAGCAACTGATGCCCATCCATCCCCGGCATGTTCACATCACTGATGACCAGGCTGTACGCGTCGCTCTGCACCGCCTCCAGCGCTTCTTCCGCGCTGCCGACAGCACGATAGGCAAAACCGCCGATCTCCAGGGTATCGCCAAGCGCCTGGCGCAACGCGCGGTCATCCTCGACCAGCAGCACCTTGATGAGCATCATGCGACCTCCGCAGGCTGCCCGCCGATCAACGGCAACTCCACCCTGACGCAGGTGCCACGCCCTACCCTGGAGCGCAGCTGCAACTTGCCGTGGTGCGCCCGCACGACGGCCATGACCACCGCCAAGCCGAGCCCGGTGCCGGTAGCTTTGGTGGTCAGGAACGGCTCACCCAGCCGACCCAACAGGTCGGCATCGATGCCGCTGCCGGCATCGCTGACGCACAGGTGCAGGGTGTGCGCGCGCCGATACAGGTGCACTTTGAGCCGCGCAGCGCCAACGCTTGCCTGCAGGGCATTCTCGATCAGGTTGAGCATGGCACCGACCAGGGTGTCGCGATTGCACAGCAACTCACCCAGGTGGCTGTCGCACTGCCAACGCACGGCATGGCCCTGGACATGAGGCTGGGCAGCCTGCTGCAAGGCCTGGAACAGGCCCTTTGGGCTCAACCGGTCACCCAGTGGCAGCTCGCCGCGGGCGAACACCAGCATGTCGCGCACCTGGTGCTCCAATTCGTGCAGACGTTCCTTGAGGCTGCCGGCGAAACGCCGGCGGGTCTCTGGCGCAAGCTCACGCTCGTCTTGCGCCAGGTGGCTGGCATAGAGCATGGCTGCCGACAGCGGCGTACGTATCTGATGGGCCAGCGAAGCGACCATGCGCCCCAGCGAAGACAGGCGTTCATGGCGTGCCAACTGGTCTTGCAGGCGACGGGTTTCGGTCAGGTCGTTGAGCAGCACCAACTGGCCTGGCTCGGCATCCAGCGAACGCGTGGCAATGGACAGGCGACGGCCATCGCGCAGTGACACCTCATGCCCGTCATCCTTGCGCGGGGCGAAGCTGCGGGCGATCACCTGGCGCCACAACTGGCCGAGCAAGGGTTCACCCAACAGCTCACAGGCCGCCGGATTGGCTTCGCGCACCAGGCCCTGGTCATCGATGACGATCACCCCGCCGGGCAGCAGGGCCAGCAGGTTCTGCAAGCGATTGGCCAGGCGCTCTTTCTCGTTCAGCTCGGCCATGCGCTGGGCGCCGACCACCGCCAACTCGCCTTTGAGTTCGCTGACGCGGGCCTCGAGCATGCTGTAGGACTGGTTGAGCTGGGTGGAGACCTGGTCGAACAGGGCGAACGCCTGCTCAAGCCCCTGTCGACTCTCCTGTTCGACGGGGGTAGGCCCCTGCGGATCAGGGACTCGGGAAACATGGGCGGCCTGGGGCATCGTGCTCTCTCGCGTGGCTGACCGTCATAAAAACGGTGTGGTGCCAGCGGTGTAGCAATAGCCGTGCCGGGGATGGGGGTTTGTGCTTTTCAGGCCTGGCCCTATCGCCGTCAAAACGGCCACAGGTCCCCCACAGCATTCAAAGGCTGTGGGGGACCTGTGGGCGCCGGCTTGCCGGCGATTGTGGCGGTACAGGCGAAGTCAATCTTCAGCCTGCTCCTCACCGCCCTGGCGGCTCATGCCGTACTTGCGCATCTTCTCCACCAAGGTGGTACGCCGAATACGCAAACGTTCAGCCGCCCGCGCCACGATACCGTTGGCGTCGTCCAGCGCCTGCTGGATCAGCCCCTGCTCCAGGCTGCCCAGGTAATCCTTCAGGTCCAGGCCCTCAGGCGGCAGCATGGCATGGTTGGCAAAGCTCGGCGCGTGGCCGTTGATCGCCACGCGCTCTTCGAGGTCGCTGCGCAGGCTGTCGACCAACTGCTCGTCTTCATCGTCGATGTAGCGGAATTTCTTCGGCAGCTCCGACACACCAATCACCCCGTACGGGTGCATGATCGCCATGCGTTCGACCAGGTTGGCCAGCTCGCGCACGTTGCCCGGCCAGCCATGCCGGCACAGCGACATGATCGAAGCAGAGTTGAAGCGTATCGAGCCGCGCTTCTCATGCTCCATACGCGAGATCAGCTCGTTCATCAGCAGCGGAATGTCTTCCACACGCTCACGCAACGGCGCCATCTCGATCGGAAATACATTGAGGCGGTAGTACAGGTCTTCGCGGAAGGTCCCACCCTCGATCATGGTCTCGAGGTTCTTGTGGGTCGCGGCGATGATGCGCACGTCAATGCTCTGGGTCTTGTTGCTGCCCACCCGCTCGAAAGTACGCTCCTGCAGCACACGCAGCAGCTTGACCTGCATCGGCAGCGGCATGTCGCCGATCTCGTCAAGGAACAGCGTACCGCCATTGGCCAGCTCGAAACGCCCGGCACGGCTGGTGATGGCGCCCGTGAACGCACCCTTCTCGTGGCCGAACAGTTCGCTTTCCAGCAATTCGGCCGGGATCGCCCCGCAATTGACCGGCACGAACGGCGCTTCGCGGCGCTTGGAGTGGTAATGCAGGTTGCGCGCGACCACCTCCTTGCCAGTACCGGACTCACCAAGAATGAGCACACTGGCGTCGGTGTCGGCGACCTGCTGCATCATCTGCCGAACATGCTGGATGGCGCGGCTGGTGCCCACCAGGCTGCGGAACAGGTTGGGCTCGCGCTGACGGCCACGCTCACGGGCCTGGTCGTACATCTCGCGATAGACCTGGGCACGGTGCAGGGAGTCGAGCAGCTGGCTGTAGCTGGGCGGCATCTCAAGGTTGGCCAGCACGCGACGGCGAAGCTCTTCGGGGAAATCCGCAGAAGAAATTTCGCCGATCAGCAATACCGGAAGGAACTCATCCCACCCGGCCACTGTCTTAAGCAACCCAAGCACATTGCCTGGAGCATTCACGGTTCCGATGAGCACGCAGAGCACTTCACGGCTGGAAGACAATGCCCCCACCACCTGCTGCCAATCCTGGCTGGAGCAGGGCAGGTTTTCTTCGCCGAGGAAGTTCAGAACCACCGCCAGATCGCGGCGGCGGGCGCTGTCGTCATCGATCAGGAGAATCTTGGTTTCACGCCACATGCAATAGCAACTTCCCTAGTCATATCGGCGCCCGAGGGCGTGCTCGACATCATTCAGACTGAATGGTCAGTGTTCGGACGTCTGAAATTCGAAAACAGCCACTAGTAAAGTCAAAAAAAAGCATGCAGTCAAATTAATGGCGCATGGCTTTTAGGACATCTGTGGTCAAGTGAACAGATGGTATACCTTAGCGGCGTTTTTCGCCTGACGGATTTGCACCATCTCGTCGACTACTGATTGACGTTCACCACTTGCAACCTCGATTAATTGCCGGTAAACGCCCAGCAACTGCTCCAGGCTGTCACGTACTTCGACTTCCTTGCCCTGAGCGTCGCCGAGCAAGTCACCGATGCGCAGACGGCACTCCAGGTCCAGCTCCCCCACCGCACCCCAGTCCCGACTGGCCAGCGCAGAAAGCAGCAACTCACGGGTTTGCTCGATACGGGTGATTACTTCGCTCATGTCATCCTCCTTGCTCAGGAAGCCGCCGACGGATCGCCGATCGCGTCCCAACCTTCCTTGACGGTGATCAGCAAGCGCGCCACTTCATCGATGATGGTAGGGTCGCTCTTGGCATTGGCCTCGATCAACCGACGGCTCATGTAGGTGTAGAGGTTGTCCAGTTCGGTCAGGCTGTCAGCGTGGTTTTCAAGGTCCAGGCCTTCACGCAGGCCACCGATGATGTCGATGGCCTTGCCGATGAGGATACCCTTCTGGGCGACATCATTGCGCGCAATGGCGCCCTTGGCCTGAGCCATGCGATCAAGACCGCCCTGCATGAGCATTTGTACCAGGCGGTGCGGGCTGGCTTCGGACGTCTGGGCCACACCGTTGACTTTCTGATACTGCCGAAGGGCCAACATCGGGTTCATGGATCTACCTCGTTGCTGCGAAAAAGGTTGCTTGTACCTGTGTATCGCCGGCACGTCAAAAAACTTTAGGGCCAAAACAAAAAGCCCGGCGCGTCGGGAGACGCTGCCGGGCTTTTGTCACGCAAGGCCGATCAGGAGTTATTGGCCTGGGCGTTGATTGCCTCGAATATCGAAGTAATCTGGTCGGCCTGGGCTTTCATCTTGCCGAGCGCGGTATCCAGGGCCACGTATTTCTTGGTCAGTGACGTGGTCAGCGACTCGGTGCGGCGATCCAGGGCAGCCTGCTGCTCAGCCAAGTTCTTGGCAACCTCGTCGAGGCTGGCCTTACGCGATGCAAGACTGCCATCGGTGCCATTATATGGGTCAATGGCCTTGTTCATACGCTCAAAGATACCATTGGTACCGGTGAAGAGGTTCTGCACCTCGCCACCCAGCTTCTTGTCGTTCATCGCAGCCGTGAACTTGGTGCTGTTGAACTCCAGCGTGCCATCTTTCTGGGTATTGATGCCAAGCTGGCTCAACGTGGTCAACTGATCCCCCGCCCCGACCTCCGAAAGCACACCCCGGATATCAGCCAGAAGCGAGCGCGTGGTCGGGTCATTGGTCAGCGACCCCAACACAGTATTGCCATCTTCATCGGTGCTGGTACTGGTCAGCGAAGTAATCGCCTTCTGCAAGGTATTATAGGCATCGACAAAGCCTTGCACCGAGGTTTTCAGACCATCGTTGTTGACAGCAACCGTCACCTTGGTGGCGACGCCGGTCGCGCTGGCGCCTGTCAGCTCCAGCTTGATACCACTGATTGCATCTTCAACGGTATTCGAGGCGCTTTTCACCTCAAGGCCATCGATCAGGACCACTGCATCTTTGGCTGCAGCCGTGATGTATCCGGCACCGTTATCGGCCATCGACTTGGTACCGTCAATCTCGAGCTCAGCGATGCCACTCACGGAAATATCCGACCCGGCGCCAGTAGTGGTGGAGCCCAGCACCAGGCGCGCACCATCGGCACCTGTGATGATGTTGGCAGAAATGCCGTTGGCACCCAGTTCTTTGTTGATCTGGTCACGAACGCTCTGCAACGTGGCATCGGCCCCTACCTTGACGGTGTAGTCCTTGCCGCCCTGGCTGATCACCAGATCACCCTCAGGAATGGCGGCAGTCGCGCCACCCGCAAAAGCCGAACTCGCCACTTTGGAGCTCGTGGCCAGATTTTTGACCTCGATACTGTAAGTACCGGCCACAGCGGTATTGCTGGCAGTAGCCTTGACGATAGTTTCGCTCGCGGATGTGGCTGCAAAGGCGTTGAAAGAGGGCGCGGTCTTGTCGTTCAGCTTGGTCATGGCCGTAGTGAACGCCGTGAGCGCGCTGCGCAGCGCACCAACCCCGGAAATGTACGCAGTATTGTTGCTGGTCTGCCGAGTGATCTGTGCCTGTTTGGCCGCAGTATCGGAATTGACCAGGGCGGTAACGATCTCGGTGATATTGAGACCAGAACCCAGACCTGTACTGGAAGTAATCGGGCTTGCCATGCTGTTGTCCCTCTCTTCAACGCGTCAGCCCCGCTCATGCAGCGCTGACATGCTTCACTTCATTGGTGCTCGCCGCCCATCACACTTTGGCGTCGAACAGAACACTGTTGACATCACTCAGGCTGTGAGCGATCCGCAGAGCCTCTTCCGAGGGTAACTGGCGAATCAACTCACCGCTATCACTGGCGAAGACTTTGACAACTATCTTGCCGGATTCTTCATCCGTGGAAAATTCCAGATTGCGCTGTGACGCCTTCAGGAACTTTTCGATCTCCGAAACGGCGCCCTTGACCTTGGCGGCATCCTGTACCGCTTGCGGTTCTTTATGCTCACGCTCGGATTTTACTGCTTCCGTCGCCCGGGCAACCGGCTTTTCGGCAACCTGCTCGGCCGAACGTGCGGCCGGATAAGACAGGTTCAGCTTGACGCTCATATCCATGTCCACCACCTCGCAATGAATAGACGGGGAAGCGCCTCAAAGTGCGCTTCCCCGTCAGCGACCATCAACGATTACTGAAGCAGCTTCAGAACGGCGGATGGCAGCTGGTTGGCCTGAGCCAGAACAGCGGTGGACGCTTGCTGCAGGGTCTGCTGCTTGGTCAGCTGGGCAGTTTCAGCAGCGAAGTCGGTGTCCTGCACTCGGCCACGAGCGGCTTCGGCGTTTTCGTTGATGTTCTGCAGGTTGTTAATGGTGCTGGTCAGACGGTTCTGAGCGGCACCGAGGTCAGCACGAGTGCTGTTGATGGTCTGCAGAGCGGAGTCGATAGCGTTGACAGCGGCGCTGAAGTTGGCGCTGATGGTGCTGTCTGCACCCGAAATGGCGATCGCACCCGAGTTGACACCCAGAGCGGATGCAGTCAGGTCAGCTAGCTTGATGGTGATCTGGTTTTCTGCACCGGTGTTGGAACCCACCTGGAAGCTCATGGTAACGCCGCTGTTGAGCAGATTCTTACCGTTCAGCTGAGTGCTGTTGGCGATACGAGTCAGCTCGTCCGACATCGAGGCGAACTCGGTGTTCAGAGCAGCACGGTCCTTGTCGCTGTTCGACGAGTTGTTGGCCTGGATTGCCAGTTCACGCATACGCTGCAGAATGTTGGTCTGTTCTTGCATCGCGCCTTCAGCGGTCTGGGCGATGGAGATACCGTCGTTAGCGTTTTTGATCGCCATGGTCTGGCCACGGATCTGCGAGGTCATGCGGGTAGCGATCTGCAGGCCGGCGGCGTCGTCTTTGGCGCTGTTGATTTTCAGGCCGGAGGACAGACGGGTCATCGAAGTGCTCAGGGCATCGGTAGCACGGTTCAGGTTCTTCTGAACGCCCAGGGAGGTGGTGTTGGTGTTAACAGTCAAAGCCATGACGAATTCCTCGTATATTGGGTACTACGGCTTCCGGCCCTGGCAATTCGCCGGGTGTGGCACAGAGAACCTTCGTAATGGTTATCGTCGTCAGGCCGTGTTGCTTGAGGGTTTTTTTAAAAAAATTTACTGGCCAGCTGCCAGCCCAATAAAATCAGTGACTTGACACCCTAATCAAGATCATAAACGTAGGCCCCTTCTACTATTGCATTC
>NZ_JBHFCS010000015.1:0-132598 GCF_044143025.1 Pseudomonas sp. TR47
GTATTGCGCAGGGCTTGCTTGAAGGTTGCGCGGTCGTGAGAGCCGGCAAGCCGGCGACAGGTATTGCACAGGGCTTGAAGGTTGCGCGGTCGTGGTGAGAGCCGGCAAGCCGGCGACAGGTATTACGCAGGGCTTGAAGGTTGTGCTGTCGTGGTGGGAGCCGGCTTGCCGGCGATGGGCTGCATAGCAGCCCCCGCTTTTACCTGGGCAACCCCGCCAACGCGCAATGCAACACCAGCTTAGCCCCACCCAGCTCACTGTCACCCACCTCCAGCCCAAACCCATGCAGGTCGACGATCGCCGCAACGATCGACAAACCCAGCCCGAACCCCGGGTGGCGGTGGCCTTCCTCGCTGCGATAAAAGCGCTTCAGCACGGCAGTGCGCTCTTCTTCCGCAATCCCAGGCCCACTGTCCTCGATAGCGATATGCACGCCTGCTTCGTCCTGCGTAGCCGTAATGGCCACCTGGCCACCTTCTGGCGTGAACTTGATGGCATTGCCCACCAGGTTGGCCAGCGCTTCGAACAGCAATTCACGGTCCCCATGCAGCGCCGGCAAGTGCTCAGGCTGTTGCAGATGCAGGCGGATACCGCCATCTTCGGCCAGGGGCAGGTAGAAATCGTGCAACTCCACCAGAAGCTCACGCGGGTCCAGCTGAACGAAGCCGGCGCGGCGCTGGCGATCCTCCAGTTCACTGATGCGCAACAGGCCGCGAAAACGTGCCATCAGGGTATCGGTTTCGCCGATGGCCTGGTCCAGTGCCTCGGCTTGTGCCGAATCCAGCCCGGTCTGCTGGCGGATGCGGTACAGCTGTGCACGCAGGCGGGTGAGTGGTGTGCGCAGGTCGTGGGCAATGTTGTCGCACACGCCCTTGACCTCATGCATCAGCCGTTCTATCCGGTCAAGCATGGCGTTGACGATGGCGGCCAGCATGTCCAGCTCGTCGCGCCGGGCCGACAGCGGCAGGCGGTGGGTGAGGTCGCCGGCGACGATCAGCTCTGCTTGCGCCTGAATGGCCCGAATGCGTTTCAAAGGCCTGCGGCGCAGCAGGTACCAGCCGGCGAAGCCTGGGATCAGGGTCAGCGAGATGCCCCATAGCAAGGCATGCAGGATGATGCGTGTCACCACGAACAACGAGCCGTTGTCGCGCAGCAGTACCAGCCAGCGGCCGTCCTGAACCTTGATTGCCACCGCGTCGCAGCTGTCACGCGGCATGTGCGGGTCATCGGCGTCCAGGCACCGCTCGAGTTCATGCACCTTGCCGTCCAGCCCGAGTTCCGGCGGAATTGCACGGATACGCCCGCCGATCGGGTTGAGCTGGGCGTCGAACAGGCCGTAGGCATCGAAGGCGCGCTCCTCGAACGCCTGGCTGGCGATCAGCGCGTCGTCCAACTGCTTGCCGCTCATGTGCGCGAACAGGTGTTGGCGCTGCAGCATGGAGTGGCGGGTCAGCTTGTTCAGGTAGCTGGAAACCTCGAAGTACAGCACCCCCATGAGGATGCTGCTCCAGGCCACGAAGAGGAAGCTGTACAGCGCCAGCAGGCGGCTGGTCGAGGAACTCCAGCCCTTAGACGGGTTCAGCAATGGCATAGCCGGAGCCCCGTACGGTACGGATCAGCGGCGACTGCCCGGGGGCATCGATCTTCTTGCGCAGCCGGCCGATATGCACATCGATCAGGTTGGTGCCAGGGTCGAAGTGGTAGCCCCAGACTTCCTCGAAGATCATCATCCGCGTGATCACCTGGCCGCTATGGCGCATCAGGTACTCCAGCAGTTTGTACTCGGTGGGCAGCAGGTTGAGCGTCTGTTCGCCGCGGCGGGCCTCATGGCTGATCAGGTCCAGTTGCAGGTCGGCGACCTGCAGCCGGGTCTGGGTCATCGGCACGCTGTTGCGCCGCAACAGCACTTCCACCCGTGCGGCCATCTCGTCGGAGGCGAATGGCTTGGTCAGGTAGTCGTCGCCACCGGCACGCAGGCCTCGCACACGCTCATCGACGTCGGACAGGGCGCTGATCATCAGGATGGGCGTTGCGATTTTCAGGTTGCGCAGGGTGGTGACGATGGTCAGGCCATCGACCTCTGGCAGCATGCGGTCCAGGGTGATCAGGTCGTAGCCGCCGCCGATGGCCTTGGCCAGGCCTTCACGGCCATTGTCAGCCCAATCCACTTCCAGACCGTGGCTGGTGAGTTCGGCGACGATTTCCTGGCCGGTGACGGCGTCGTCTTCGATGGTCAGTACGCGTGGCATGCTGGTTCCTGGGCGTCTAGTGGAGGCTTGATTGTGCCAAAGAATAGACTGCCGGGAATTTAAGAAAAATTCATCTGGCTGCAGTTCGTTTGCTGCGGGGCAAACTGTCTTGCTCAACGTCTAAAGATGACGCAATCCCTGTGGGCCGGCTTGCCGGCGATGGGGCCGGAACGCTCAGTCAAAAAAAGGGGCATGCCAGCGTCTGGCATGCCCCGTGGTTCAGCGTGGCGCGATGGCTCAGGCGACCTTGACGATCCAGCCCGCCGGCGCTTCGACGTCGCCGCTCTGAATACCGGTCAGCTCGTTGTAGAGCTTCTGGGTGACCGGGCCGACCTTTTCCAGGTCGTGGAACACGTGCAGCTTGCCGTTGTACTCGATGCCACCGATCGGGGTGATCACTGCGGCGGTACCGCATGCACCGGCTTCGATGAAGCGGTCGAGCTTGTTGATTTCGACATCGCCTTCGATCACCTTCAGGCCCAGGCGCGAGGACGCCAGTTCCATCAGCGACAGGCGGGTGATGCCTGGCAGTACCGAGGCCGATTTCGGCGTGATGAATTCGTTGTTGGCGGTGATGCCGAAGAAGTTGGCCGAACCGACTTCCTCGATCTTGGTGTGGGTCAGCGGATCGAGGTAGATGGCGTCGGCAAAGTTGGCCTTCTTGGCTTCAGCGCCTGGCTGCAGGCTTGCCGCATAGTTGCCGCCGACCTTGGCGGCGCCGGTGCCTTGCGGGGCGGCGCGGTCAAAGCTGGAAATCTGGAAGTTGTGCGGTTTCATGCCGCCTTTGAAGTACGAGCCAACCGGGATGGCGAATACCGAGAAGATGAACTCGGGGGCGGTGCGCACGCCGATATTGTCGCCGGTGCCGATCACGAACGGGCGCAGGTACAGGGCACCCTTGCCGTGTGGCGGGACGAACTTCTCGTTGGCCTTGACCACTTGCTTGCAGGCCTCGATGAACACATCGGTCGGCACGTGCGGCATCAGCAGGCGGGCGCAGCTGCGCTGCATGCGGGCGGCGTTCTGGTCAGGGCGGAACAGGTTGATCGAGCCGTCCTTGCAGCGGTAGGCCTTCAGGCCTTCGAAGCATTGCTGGCCATAGTGCAGGGCAGTGGAGCCTTCACTGATGTGCAGCACGTTGTCTTCGGTCAGGGTGCCTTTGTCCCACTCACCATTGCGCCACACGGACAGGTAGCGCTTGTCGGTCTTGATGTAGTCGAAACCCAGCTTGTCCCAGTTAATGCTTTCGTTACTCATGACACCCTCGATTGTCTTGCAAGTGCCCGATCGCTCAGGCTGCTGTTATATGCGCACCTCGCCACGATAATACATCCGCCGCGGATCGGGAACGGCCAGTCACGAATTGGATGGGGCGGGGCTGGCGATGGGTTCGCTGTGCCCTTGAGACCGATCAGGGCAAGCACTGCGCCATGTGCCTCCCTCCAGCGCTACCGCCCGGCACCAAGCCGCCTGTTCCAATCCCCGCCGTGGCTACGCTCACACGCCTCTTCGCTGTCAAAGCGCACATGCCATGCCGGGTGATCCAGCCTTATACCTGCCTCGTCCAGCGCCTGGGCCGTCAGCTTGAGCATGCGTGCCTTCGCATCACCCGCCAGCGCTGCGGCCTTGTCCACCTCGCGCTCGAAGACCCACGTAACGCGCAAGCTGGCAGGGAACTGATCAGGGTCCAGGCGATGTGTCAGCCAGCTGAACCCGACGATTTGCGCCTTGGCCGTTTCGCAGGCGTCGGTCAGGCACGCCACCAGTTCCCGCTCAAGGCGCGCCAGCTCGCGTTTGCCCAATGCTTTCATTGCGCGGCCTCGTCATCGATCTGCTGGCAGAAACGCAACAGGTTACCGAACGGGTCGCGTATCTGCATCTGCAGGCCCCAGTCGACGCGCTCGGCCTGTGGGCGGGCGTAACCATACTGTTTGTCGAGCAGTTCACGTTCCAGCGCCAGCAGTTCGTCGGTACGGGCAAACACCGTCGAGCCTGGGCACGCGTCGCCGTGATGCTCGCTCAGGTGCAGGACCAGGCCGTCGCGATGGATTTGCGCATACAAAGGCAGGTCCGGGCTGAAGCGGTGCTCCCAGTCCAGGGTGAAGCCTAGGAAGTCGAGGTAGAACTCCTTGGCCTTTTCGACCGAGAAAATGCGCAGGATGGGGATGGCAGGGGCGAGAGGCATGGCGGTTCCTTGGCCGTGGGCGGTACTTGACTGGATTGCCAGTCTACTGATTGTCACGGCGGACTGTCTTGTTCGCGGCGCAATACCTTGGCTGATTCGAGCACCGAAACAGGGCTGGTGAGTGCCCTCGTGTCGTGCGTCATGACCCGGCATGCCCCACGCCAGAGCCTCGCGCAATATATTTCATGTGGCTTCACCTGCGTAGTTGGCCCGCAAACTGCTATATCCCAGCCAATCGAATTTGATCGAGTGGTCAAGCCTGCAGCACGTCAGTGCGCGGCGGTGATCCTTTTAACGGCCACCAGGCCGTGGATATCAGGGGCTATAGGATGTTGCTGGCCGAGCGCGTCGAAAAATCTGAACAGGATGCAGGCTGGAGTGCCCACCTGCAGTTGCGCTTTGTCGAGCGTGGTGGCGTGACTCGTCTTGGTGCGCGCCGCCATTTCGGCCCACTTTTGGTGCAGCGGCCGTTCTACCCGGAAGGTGCGCCGTGCCACGTCTATGTGCTGCACCCGCCAGGGGGCATCGTTGCCGGTGACCGCCTGGAACTGGATATTCAGCTAGAGCCTGGCAGCCACGCATTGCTGACCATGCCCGGCGCCAGCAAGTTTTATCGAAGTATCGGCCCAGCCGCGTGGCTGACCCAACGTTTCCATCTGCAAGCGGGCAGCACCCTGGAGTGGCTGCCCCAGGACAGCATTTTCTTTTCCGGTGCTCGCGCCAGCCTCGACAGCCGCTTCACCCTTGAGCCCGGTGCCCGCCTGCTGGCCTGGGAAACGCTGTGCCTGGGCCGCCCGGTGATGGGCGAGCGATTCGATCAGGGCGCGCTGGACAGCCGTCTGAGCATCGAGTTGCCCGATGACCCTGGCTTGTGCGAACGCCTGCGCATCACCGGTGGCCTGCTCGACAAGCTCGGCGGCCACCCGTTGCTCGCTACCTTCTGTGCGTCCCCGGCAGACCCATCCGTGCTGGAAAGGGTGCGGCCTCTGCTCGAGGAACTGAAAACGCCCGCCGGCGCCACCTTGCTGGGTTCGCTGCTGGTGATTCGCCTGCTGGACCACGACAACCAACATCTGCAACACACCCTGCAGCGCCTCTGGCACGTCCTGCGGCCGGCCGTTCTCGGCCTGCCGGCGTGCCCGCCGCGCATCTGGGCCACCTGAGAGAGCGCCATGGAGCTGACCCCGAGAGAGAAAGACAAACTGCTGCTGTTCACCGCCGCACTGTTGGCGGAACGGCGCCTGGCCCGTGGCCTGAAGCTCAACTACCCGGAGGCGGTGGCGCTGATCAGTGCCGCCGTGCTCGAAGGCGCCCGTGATGGCCGCACGGTAGCCGAGCTGATGAGCCTGGGCCGCGAAGTGATCGGCCGCGATCAGGTCATGGACGGTGTTCCCGAGATGCTCCATGACGTGCAGGTCGAAGCCACCTTCCCTGACGGCACCAAGCTGGTGACCGTACATGACCCCATCGTCTGACCTGGCCGAGGAGCCCAGCATGATCCCAGGTGAAATCCAGGTCGCCGCCGGCGACATCGAACTCAACGTCGGCCGTGCAACGGTCAGTGTCAAAGTGGCCAATCATGGCGACCGGCCGGTGCAGGTGGGCTCGCATTACCATTTTTACGAGGTCAACGAGGCACTGGTGTTCGACCGTGAGCCTAGCCGCGGCTTTCGCCTCGACATCCCGGCCGGCACTGCCGTGCGTTTCGAGCCGGGCCAGGCGCGTACCGTGCAATTGGTAGCCTACGCCGGCAAGCGCGAGGTGTATGGCTTTCAGGGCAAAGTGATGGGCGCACTGGAGGGTCAGGCATGAGCCGCATTTCGCGTCGGGCCTATGCCGACATGTTCGGCCCTACCGTCGGCGACCGCGTGCGCCTGGCCGACACTGCCCTGTGGGTGGAGGTCGAGAAGGACTTCACGGTTTACGGCGAAGAGGTCAAGTTCGGCGGTGGCAAGGTCATCCGCGACGGCATGGGGCAGGGCCAGATGCTTGCAGCCCAGGCCATGGACCTGGTGCTGACCAACGCCCTGATCATCGACCACTGGGGCATCGTGAAAGCCGATATCGGCGTCAAGCACGGGCGCATCGCTGCCATCGGCAAGGCCGGCAACCCTGACGTGCAACCGGGCGTCACCGTGCCGGTCGGCCCGGGCACCGAAGTGATCGCGGCCGAAGGCAAGATCGTCACCGCCGGGGGCATCGATTCGCACATTCACTTCATCTGCCCGCAGCAGGTGGAAGAGGCGCTGACCAGTGGCGTCACCACGTTCATCGGTGGCGGCACCGGGCCGGCCACCGGTACCAACGCCACCACCTGCACCCCGGGGCCCTGGTACCTGGCGCGCATGCTCCAGGCCGCCGACAGCCTGCCGATCAACATCGGCTTGCTGGGCAAGGGCAATGCCTCGCGCCCTGAAGCGCTGCGCGAGCAGATCGCTGCAGGCGCGGTGGGCCTGAAGCTGCACGAGGATTGGGGGTCTACCCCGGCAGCCATCGACTGCTGCCTGAGCGTCGCCGAAGAAATGGACATCCAGGTGGCGATTCACACCGACACCCTCAACGAATCCGGTTGCATTGAAGACACCCTGGTCGCCATCGGTGATCGCACCATCCATACCTTCCACACCGAAGGGGCCGGTGGCGGCCATGCACCCGACATCATTCGCGCGGCGGGGCAGGCCAACGTGCTGCCGTCCTCGACCAACCCGACCCTGCCCTACACGGTCAACACCGTCGATGAGCACCTCGACATGCTGATGGTCTGCCACCACCTGGACCCGAGCATCGCCGAGGACGTGGCGTTCGCCGAATCGCGCATCCGCCGTGAAACCATCGCCGCCGAGGACATCCTGCACGACATGGGCGCCTTCGCCATGACCTCGTCCGACTCCCAAGCCATGGGCCGCGTCGGCGAGGTGGTGCTGCGCACTTGGCAAGTCGCGCACCAGATGAAAGTGCGCCGCGGCCCGCTGGCACCGGACAGCAGCTACAGCGACAACTTCCGGGTCAAGCGCTACATCGCCAAATACACCCTCAACCCTGCGCTCACCCATGGCATCGCCCATGAGGTGGGTTCGGTGGAGGTGGGCAAACTGGCTGACCTGGTGCTGTGGTCGCCGGCTTTCTTCGCGGTCAAGCCGGCCCTTGTCATCAAGGGCGGGATGATCGTCACAGCGCCCATGGGCGACATCAATGGCTCGATCCCGACGCCACAGCCAGTGCATTACCGGCCCATGTTCGGCGCGCTCGGTGCGGCCCGCCATGCCACGCGCATGACCTTCCTGCCCCAGGCCGCCATGGACCGTGGCCTGGCCCAGGAACTGGGTTTGCAGAGCCTGATCGGTGTGGCCCACGGCTGCCGCCGGGTGCGCAAGGCCGACATGGTCCACAACACATTGCAACCGGTGATCGAAGTCGATTCGCAGACCTACCAGGTGCGCGCCGACGGCGAACTGCTGGTTTGCGAGCCGGCCAGCGAACTGCCGCTGGCCCAGCGTTATTTCCTGTTCTGAAGGAGCGAAGATGATTGTCCTGAACCGCCGGATCGATGCATCCGACACTATCACCGGCACCGTTACCCTGGACGTCGACAGCCGTATCAAGAGCCGCCTGCGCGTAACCCTCGACGACGGCCGCGAGGCCGGCCTGATGCTCGAACGCGGCCACCTGCTGCGCGGTGGCGAACTGCTGGCCGACGCCGCCGGCAGCCAGGTGGTGCGCGTACTCGCAGCGCCCGAGGCAGTATCGACCGTGCGTTGCAGCGACCCGCACCTGCTGGCGCGTGCCGCGTACCATCTGGGCAACCGCCACGTCCCCCTGCAGATCGAGCCCGGCCTGCTGCGTTACCAGCACGACCACGTGCTCGACGACATGCTGCGCGGCCTGGGCCTGACGGTCGAGGCCGAGCAGGCGCCGTTCGAGCCGGAAGCCGGTGCCTACCAGAGCGCACCGCATAGCCACAGCCACAGCCATGCGCATGATCACCCCTTCGTGCGCCTGCCAGCCCACTCCTGAACTGCCCCTTGGAGCCCACAATGAAAAAAACGCTTGCCCTTGCCCTGCTGCTGGTTGCGCTGCCGGCCTTCGCCCACCCGGGCCATGACAGCAACCCGCTGCACGATGGCCTGCTGCATCCGCTGACCGGTCTTGACCACTTGTTGATGCTGTTGGGGACCGGCGTACTGGCGGCCTTGACCCGGCGCAACCTGGCCTTGCCGCTGGCAACCCTGGCAGCAATGTTCGCTGGTGCGCTATGCGGCCACCTGTTCGGTGATGTGCTGGGCATGGAAACCATGATCGCCGTGTCGGTGCTGGTGGCTGGCGTTGCCGTACTGCTGCCTAGCCGGCAGTTGCTGCTGGCGCTGGCCATGCCGGTGTTTGCCCTGTTCCATGGCTGGGCCCACGGCGTGGAAGCCACACCCAGCGCCTTCTGGCTGTTCAGCGCCGGCTTCGTCACCGTCAGCGGCTTGCTGCTGGTAGTGGGCTTCGCTGTCGGTTGCCTGCTGCGCCGCCACAGCGCCCTGCAGAAAGCCTTTGGCGGCGGCATGCTTGCCGGCGCCGCAGTTGTGCTGGCCGGTTGATGAACAGCGATCTGGCACTGCTGCGCTTGTTGCAGCTGGCCAGCCCCGGCTTGCCGGTGGGTGGCTTTACCTACTCACAGGGCCTTGAGTGGGCCGTCGAGGCGGGCTGGGTGCGTGACATCAAAAGCTTCAGTGCCTGGCAGCGCGAGCAGATGCACGACACCCTCGCTTACCTGGACTGGCCGGTGCTGGCGCGCCTGTACCACGCGTGCAAGGCCGATGATGCCGACGCGTTTGCGCGCTGGAGCCGCTTTCTGCTGGCCAACCGCGAAACCGCCGAGCTGCGCCTGGAAGAGCAGCAGCGTGGCGCGGCCCTGGCACGCTTGCTCGATGGCTGGCAGCTGGGCCAGGCCCCGGCCTGGCGCCCAAGCCTTGAGCTCAGCCAGTTGGGCGGCATGGCCTGGCTGGCCGTGCACTGGTCGATCCCGTTGCGCCAGCTTGCCCTCGGGCATGCCTTCGCCTGGCTGGAGGGCGCGGTCATGGCTGGGGTCAAACTGGTGCCCTTCGGCCAGCAGGCGGCCCAGACCCTGCTGCGCGACCTGGGCGAGATACTGCCCGGCGTCATCGACCAGGCCCTGGCGCTTGGCGACGACCAGCTCGGTGGCGGCCTGCCGCTATTGGCCATTGCATCATCGCGTCACGAAACCCAATACACCCGTTTGTTCCGTTCCTGAGGACTGCCTTAATGCAAAGCTATCAGCAACCCCTGCGCGTCGGCGTCGGCGGCCCGGTCGGCTCCGGCAAGACCGCGCTGCTCGAATGCCTGTGCAAAGCCATGCGTGATCACTACCAGATCGCCGTGGTCACCAACGACATCTACACCAAGGAAGACCAGCGCATCCTCACCGAGGCTGGCGCCCTGGAGCCCGAGCGCATCGTTGGCGTCGAAACCGGTGGCTGCCCGCACACCGCCATTCGCGAGGATGCCTCGATGAACCTTGCTGCCGTGGAGGCGCTGGCGAGAAAGTTCGGCAACCTTGAAGTGATCTTCGTGGAGAGCGGTGGCGATAACCTTAGTGCTACCTTCAGCCCGGAGCTGGCCGACCTGACCATCTACGTGATCGATGTCGCCGAAGGCGAGAAGATCCCGCGCAAGGGCGGCCCCGGCATCACCAAGTCCGATTTCCTGGTGATCAACAAGACCGACCTTGCGCCCTACGTCGGCGCCTCGCTGGAGGTGATGGAGCGCGATACACAGCGTATGCGCCCGGAGCGCCCTTGGACTTTCAGCAACCTGAAGAAAGGCGACGGCCTGCAGGCGGTGATCGACTTCATCGTGGAGCGGGGAATGCTGGGGGTGAGGGGCTGAGGTCAAGCACTTCGACGCGGTTGCGGCCGCTGTGCTTGGCCTTGTACAGCTGCTCGTCGGCTTGCTTGAGCACGCTGTCGGCCTGTTGTGTATCGGGCCGGCGGCAGGCTACGCCAATCGACACGCTAAGCTTGCCCACATGGGGTGAGTCGGCCTGTTCGACTGCGCTGCGTATCCGTTCGGCAATGCGCCGGGCATCGGCCAGGCCAGTGTCCGGCAGCAGCATGGTGAATTCCTCGCCACCGACCCGGCAGGGCAGGTCATCCTGGCGTGAATTGTGACGCAGCAGCTCGGCGAGGTGTTTGAGCACCTCGTCGCCAGCATCGTGGCCAAAGGTGTCGTTGACCCGTTTGAAGTGGTCGATGTCCAGGGCCAGCACGGCGAATGCTCTAGAGCTTTGCATCAAGGCATCCAGCGCCAGCTGCATGGCACGCCGGTTGGCAAGGCCGGTGAGGGCATCACTCTGAGCCTGCTGGCGCAGCTTGCCGAATTTTTCCTGCAGCAATTGCTCGCCTGTCAACAAGGCGCGGCGGATGGCAGCGACCTCCACGTACCACGCGTCGATACGGCGCAGCTGTTCGCCGGTCTGGGTGGCGGACAGGTGACTGGCGCTGTGTGCCAGTTGGCGTAACGGCAAGGTCAGGCGGTAGGTCATCCATAGCATCAACAGCAAGCCGATAATGCTGACCGGCAGGATATAAAGCAGCACTTTGCGGGTCATTTCGCCCAGTGGTGCCAAGGCCAGATCCCGCGGTGTCTGGACCACCACTGCCCAGTGCGCTTCAGGCATCGGGGCAAAGCCTGCGAGCATGGGAACGCCGATATAGTTGGGTACTTCAAGGGTGCCTGCCTCGCCACGCAAGGCCGCGCTGATCGTCGGGCTGCTGGTGACCTGGGTGCCAATGCGCGCATGGTCGGGGTGGTGCAGCAGGCGTCGATTGGCGTCGGCGACGAAAGCGAAGGTACCGTCCTGTTGGTAGTGCAGGCCAATCAACGTATGCAGTGCGCTTTCTTTCTTGAGGAACACCGAACCGCCGACAATGCCCAGGTAACGGCCATCTGCGGCAAAGACCGGCTGCGAAACGAAGATCACCAGTTCGCCCCCCCGCGAGGTGTAGGCGGAACTGACCCACGGCTGACGGGCTTGCACGGCTTGGCGGATTTCACTGGAGTGCTGGTGGTGGCTGGTGACCTGTTCAATGTTCGGATAAGCCACCAGCACCTGACCTTGGGCGTTGACGATGACGATGGAGTTGAAGTCCTTGTCCTGCACCTGCAGGCGCTTGGCTTCCCTTTTCAGCATGGTCATGTCGTCCAGGCCACCGTTCAGTTGCCCGGCGGTGTAGGACAGGTGGTTGTGTGCCGAGCGCAGGAACTCGTTGATATCCGATGCCAGTTTGCTCGCATAGGCTTGGTTGGCCTTCAGCTCAAGGTCTACCAAGGCGCGGTGCTGCACCCGGTAGGCGACAGCGAGGGTGTTGCACAGGGTTGCCAGGCACGCCAGCACGACAATGCCGACAACCAGGGTTCGTAGGTGGAACATGGGCAAGCGCTTGAGCATGGGGGGCCTGTAATGCAAGGGCGACGGGCTCAAGTATGGCCGTATTCTGCCGAACTGCAGCCATTGTGCCGCCTGGGCTGTTCAGCCATGGCACAGGCGGCACTGTGGCGTGTTCAGTCATGGCAGCAATGAGGTTTGCCGGGCTGGCCTTCGTAGCGATCATGATGCCGCACCCAATCCATGGTGCCAGCCTCGTTGCGCCCCAATGGCGCGATGTCGAGGAAATTGTAGGTATTGACCAGGATGTCGAGCCCGCGGGCATAGGTGGAGTAGGTATGAAAGATTGTGCCGCCCGGGTCCCGGTAGAAGGCGCTCAACCCAGGCAGCTCGCTTTCGTTGCCGGTATAGGGTTCGTAGTTGTATTGGCTGTTGCCTCCAGTGGCGACACTGACGCCGAAATCTTCATTGAAACTGCTGCCGTTTGACGAGTACCAGGGAAAGCGCCAGCCCATGCGCTGGCGAAATGCCTGGAACTCAGCGTGGGGTGCACGCGAAACGGCGACCAGCGAAACATCGTGATGCGCCAGGTGCAGGTTGGCACCGTCGAAATGGTCGGCGAGGAACGAGCAGCCTGGGCAACCTTCGCTCCAGCCTTCGGCGAACATGAAGTGGTAGACCAGCAATTGACTGCGCCCGGCGAACAGGTCGGCGAGGCTCAGCTGGCCGTCCGGGCCTTGAAAACGGTAGGGCTGTTCCAGCTTGACCCAGGGCAGGGCGCGGCGGGCGGCGGCCAGTTCGTCGCGCTGGTGGGTGAAGGCCTTTTCATGCAGCCATAGCTGACGGCGGGCGGCCAGCCATTGGCTGCGCGAGACGATGTCGGGCTTTTGAGGGTTCATGAGGATGACTCCGCACGGGGGTTCAAGTGTGGTCGAGCGGGGCGGGGTGAGATCGACAGCAGGCCCTGTTGCTGCGACGAATGGTTGTGCGCCGCGCCACCCCAGTCACACCATGAGGCTCAATCGCCACACTGCATCGCTTCAATGACCTCCCACAACCGTGGATCGTCAAAATCATCCACCACCAGCCTGGCCCCCGCAGCCATCAGCCGTTCTGCTGTCTGTGTAGTCGCCACCCCCACGGTGAAGATCCCGGCACCGCTCGCCGCGTTCACGCCCGGCAACGAATCCTCGAACGCCAGCGCTTGCTCGGCCGTTGCCCCCAGGCGCTGCAAGCCGGTCAGGTACGGCAGCGGGTCAGGCTTGGGCCGTTCCAGCTCTTCGGCCACCAGTACATGCTCGAAGTGTGCGCCAAGGCCCATTGCATTGAGCATGTGCTCGGCATTGAGCCGGGGTGCATTGGTCACCACGCACATGTCGATACGGCTCGCCTGGGCATAGTGCAGCAGGCGCAGCAAGCCCGGCATGGGTTCAAGGGCAGGGGCCAGCTCGCGGAACAGTGCTTCCTTGCGATCAGCCAGCGCCAGGCATTCATGCGCGCCGGCGTTTGGAAACAGCTCGGCAAACAATGGCCCATTGGCCCGGCCACTGATCTGCGAATCGAACTGGGCCTGGGTCAGCGCACGGCCGTCATGGTCGCGCAACAACTGACGGAAGGCCTGCAAATGCAGGGTGTCGGTGTCGGTAAGGGTCCCGTCGAGATCGAACAGCAGTGCAGTCAGCATCAGGCATCCAGGCAGTAGAAAACTCATGTCAGGGGATGATAACGAAACCTGGCGACGAAGGGGGCTGTTCAGCCTTCGACGAAAAGAGTACAAATGTGCTCCATGGACAATCTCACCCCCAAACGCCGCGCAATCCTCGACTTCATCCGTGAACGCATCACCGATCATGGCCAGCCACCGAGCCTTGCCGACATCGCCATCCGCTTCGGCTTTGCATCACGCAGCGTTGCGCGCAAGCACATCACTGCCCTGTGTCAGGCCGGCTACATCGACGTCACGCCCAACCAGGCACGGGGCATCCGCCTGGCCGCACCCTTGCGCCGCCCGGAAATTCTCGAAGTGCCCGTGCTGGGCCAAGTGGCTGCAGGCGCGCCGATTGGCCCGGACCTGGGCATTCACGAGCAGTTGCTGATTGACCCCAGCCTGTTCCGACGCACACCGGACTACCTGCTCAAGGTGCGCGGCGACTCCATGGTCGATGACGGTATCTTCGACGGTGACCTGGTGGGCATCCGCCAGCAAGGCGAGGCCCGTGATGGCCAGATCGTGGTCGCCCGCCTCGACGGTGAGGTCACCATCAAACGCCTGCAACGCCAAGCGGGCGGCTACCGGCTGCTGCCACGCAACCCTGCCTATGCGCCGATCGATGTCGGGCCTGAGCGCGAATTCTTCATCGAAGGCGTGTTCTGCGGCCTGTTGAGGCGCGACTGATGGGCGCGGTGGTCGATCTTGACCGGTTGCTGGACCAGCGCCAGGTCTGGCGCGGCCGGCAGGCCCGGGTACGGCCGACCGGGTTGCAGCCCACTGGCCATGCGGCGCTTGATCAACGGCTGCCGGAGGGTGGCTGGCCCGCGGCTGCGCTGAGCGAGTTGCTGCTGGCCAGCCCCGGGTGTGGCGAACTGCAACTGCTGTGGCCCTCGTTGGCCCGGCTGACCGCCGATAGCGGGCGAGTGGTGCTGGTGGCGCCCCCTTTCATTCCCTACGCACCGGCCTGGCAAGCGGCCGGGGTGGACTTGCGCTGGCTGGTCCAGGTCGATGCCGAACAGGCCGACGCGCTCTGGGCTGCCGAGCAGTGCCTGCGCTCTGGCAGTTGCGCCGCCGTGCTGTGCTGGCCGGAGCGTGCCGATGACCGTGCGCTGCGGCGCTTGCAGGTGGCGGCAGAAACCGGGCAGGCGCTGGCTTTTGCCTGCAGGCCGCAACAGGCCGCGCACAATCCATCACCGGCCGCGGTGCGCATCGCCATCGACGCGCGGCCCGCACAATGGCGTGTGCTCAAGTGCCGGGGCGGTTTACCGCCGGCTGCAGCCATAGCCTGTGCCGGGCAGGGTTGATGCAACATGCTCTGGGCCTGCATCTTATTGCCGCAGTTGGCGCTGGACTCGATCCTGCGTGAACGCGATGACGCCGATGCGCCACTGGTGCTGATTGGCGGGCCTGTGCAGCGGCGTGTGGTGCAAGCCGTAAACCCCGCTGCGGCGGCGCTCGGTCTGCGCGCTGGGCTAACCCTGACGGCCGCCCGCGCCTTGGCCGACGGTTTCACCTGTGTTGAAGCAGACCCGGCGCGCATCGAGCAACTGCAGCAATTGCTGGCGGCCTGGGCCTACCGCTTCAGTGCCCAGGTCAGCCTGCACTACCCGCGTGCCTTGTTGCTGGAAGTGGGCTCCAGCCTGCAACTGTTCGGCCCCTGGCCGGTGTTCGAGGCGCGCCTGCGCGGGGAACTCGCAGCCCTGGGGCTGCGTCAGCGGATTGTCCTGGCCACCAACCCGGTGGCGGCGCGCATGCTTGCCAACGGCCATGACGGGCTGGCATTGAGCTGCCCGCAAGAAACCCGGGCGGCGCTTGCGCGCATGCCCATTGCGCGGGTGGGTTTACCGCAGGACGCCGCCGAAGCGTTCGCCCGCATGGGGCTGCATCAGCTCGACCAGGTACTGGCCTTGCCGCGTGATGCATTGGCCAGGCGCTTCAGTGCCCAGGTCCAGTTGCACCTGGACCAGTTGCTGGGCCTGCGTACGCTTGGCTTGGCTTTCTATCAGCCGCCGGACCGTTTCGAAACGCGACTGGAGCTCAACTTCGACGTCGAATCGCACCAGGCGTTGCTGTTCCCGTTGCGGCGCATGCTCAACGACCTGGCCGCTTTCCTCGCCGGGCGAGACTGCGGTGTGCAGCGGTTTTGCCTGTACCTGGAGCACGCCGAGGGGCCGGAGACGCAACTGCAGGTCGGCTTACTGGCTGCAGAACGTGATGCGGCAATGCTCTTCGAGCTGGCGCGCGGGCGCCTGGAGCCTCTGCGCATTCCGGCACCGGTGCGTAAACTGCGCCTGGTGGCCGATGACTTGCCGGCTTTCGTGCCCCAGCACCACGCGCTGTTCGACCCACGCGCCCAGCAGGCCCAACCCTGGGAGCAACTGCGTGAGCGCTTGCGTGCCCGGCTTGGCGACGACGCGGTCAAGGGCCTGCGCGCTGAAGCCGACCACCGCCCCGAATGTGCCTGGCAGTCCGCCGAGCAAGGCGGGCAGGGCAGCCTGCCCGCCTTGCCCGGGAGCCGGCCTGGCTGGCTGTTGCCCCAGCCATTGGCACTGGACGCCAGCGTTCACAGGGTGCTGGGCCAGGCCGAGCGTATCGAGTCGGGCTGGTGGGATGGCGGTGATGTGCGCCGCGACTATTACCGCATCGAAACCCGAGAAGGCCTGCGCGGCTGGGCCTATCGCGACCTGGCCCAGCCCGGCCCCTTGTGGCTGCAGGGCTGGTTCGCATGAGCGCACCGGGCTACGCCGAACTGCATTGCCTGTCCAACTTCAGCTTCCAGCGCGGTGCATCCAGCGCCGAAGAGCTGCTGCGCCGGGCTCGGGAACAGGGTTACCAAGCCCTGGCGATTACCGATGAGTGCACCCTGGCCGGCATCGTGCGTGCCTGGCAGGCTGCCAAAGCGCAGCAGATACGCTTGATCGTCGGCAGTGAAGTGCGCCTGCACGACGGCCCGAAGCTTGTGTTGCTGGTACAGGACCTTAGTGGTTACCAGAACCTGTGCGCCTTGATTACCCGCGCCCGTCGGCGAGCGGAGAAGGGCAGCTACCAATTGTTCCGTGACGACCTGCGCGAACTGCACCAAGGGCTGCTGGCGTTATGGCTTGCCGAGGACTCCAGCGACCTGGTCACCGGCCAGTGGCTGCATGCCCTGTTCGGCGAACGCTTGTGGCTGGGTGTGCACCTGCATCGGGGCAGCGATGACCAGGCCCGCCTGGCCCGGCTGCGCGGCCTGGCTGGGCAATTGGGCATTCGCGCCGTGGCCTGCGGTGACGTACACATGCACGTACGCGGCCGGCGGGCCTTGCAGGATTGCATGACCGCTATCGGCCAGCATTGCAGCGTCGCCGAGGCAGGTCGGTTTCTCTTCGCCAATGGCGAGCGTCACCTGCGTACGCTGGAGCAACTGGCCGAACTTTATCCGCCCGACCTGCTGAGCGAAACACTCTGCATTGCCGAACGCTGTCAGTTCGACCTCGGTGAATTGCGCTACCAGTATCCGCGTGAGCTGGTGCCCGAGGGCCAAACCCCGGCCAGTTGGTTGCGCCAGCTGTGCGAGCGTGGCCTGGCCCATCGCTGGCCGTCGGGGCCAAGCGACAAGGTGCGCGCGGTGCTGGCCAAGGAGCTGGCGCTGATCGCAGAGCTTGGCTACGAAAGCTACTTTTTGACCGTGCACGATATCGTCGCTTTTGCTCGCAGCCAGCACATCCTTTGCCAGGGCCGCGGTTCGGCAGCCAACTCGGTGGTGTGCTTCGTGCTGGGTATCACCGAGCTCGACCCGATGGAGCATCGGCTGCTGTTCGAGCGTTTCCTGTCCCGCGAGCGCAACGAGCCACCGGACATCGACGTCGACTTCGAGCACGATCGTCGCGAAGAAGTGATCCAGTACGTGTTCCGGCGTTATGGCCGGCACCGCGCAGCGCTCACCGCAGTGGTCAACACCTATCACGCCGCTGGCGCGGTGCGTGATGTCGCCCGTGTGCTGGGTTTGCCTGCCGATCAGGTCGATGCCCTGGCCAAGTGCTGTGGCCGCTGGAGCGATCGCATCCCGGACGAGCAACGCCTGGCCGAGGCCGGCTTCGAGCCCGGCAGCCCTTCGCTGCGGCGCATTCTGGTGCTGGCCGCGCAGCTGATAGGGTTCCCCCGTCATCTGTCTCAGCACCCAGGCGGCTTCGTCATTTCCGAGCAACCGCTGGACCACCTGGTGCCGGTCGAAAACGCCGCCATGGCTGAACGCACGGTCATCCAGTGGGACAAGGACGACCTGGACATGGTCGGCCTGCTCAAGGTCGACGTGCTCGCCCTGGGTATGCTCAGTGCCTTGCGCCGCTGTTTCGACCTGCTGCAGCAGCACCGGGGCCGGCACCTGACCCTGGCGACGATCCCCCCCGAAGACCCGGCCACCTACGCGATGATCAGCCGCGCAGAGACCATGGGCGTGTTCCAGATCGAATCACGCGCTCAGATGGCCATGCTGCCGCGGCTCAAGCCCACCACCTTCTATGACCTGGTAATCGAAGTCGCCATCGTGCGCCCGGGGCCGATTCAGGGCGACATGGTCCACCCCTACTTGCGCAGGCGCTTGAAGCAGGAGCCGGTGACCTACCCATCGCTCAAGCTCAAGGAAGTCTTCGAGCGCACCTTGGGCGTGCCGCTGTTCCAGGAGCAGGTCATGGAACTGGCCATGGTGGCGGCAGACTACAGCCCCGGCGAGGCCGACCAGTTACGCCGCAGCATGGCCGCCTGGAAGCGCCATGGCGGCCTGGAGCCACACCGCGAACGGCTGGTGCAGGGCATGCTGCGCAACGGCTACGACCTTGCGTTTGCCGAGCGCATATTCGAGCAGATCAAGGGCTTTGGCAGTTATGGCTTCCCGGAATCGCACGCGGCCAGTTTCGCCTTGCTGTGCTATGCCAGCAGTTGGCTCAAATGCCATGAGCCGGCGATATTCACCTGTGCGCTGGTCAATAGCTGGCCGATGGGCTTCTACAGCCCCGACCAACTGTTGCAGGAGGCTCGCCGCCAGGGGATCGAGGTACGGCCGGTGGATGTAGGCCACAGCCAGTGGGATTGCACACTGGAGCCAGTCGCCGAGGGTGCCTTGGCCATCCGCCTGGGGTTGCGGCAGATCCGCGGTTTCGCCGAAGCCGATGCTCGGCGGCTCGAAGCGGCGAGGGCGGTCAGGCCGTGGCGCGATGTCGAGGACCTGTGCTTGCGTGCCGGCCTCGACAGCAAAGCCCGCGCCCGGCTGGCCGATGCCGGTGCGTTGCGCGCCCTGGCACATGACCGCCACCAGGCACGCTGGCAGGTCGCGGCGGTGCAGCCGCAACTGCCCCTGTTCGCCGAACTGCAGGCAACGCCCGAAGCCGCGGTGGCATTGCCTGTGCCTACTGCCGGCGAAGACCTGGTGGCCGACTACGCCACCTTGGGCACCACGCTGGGGCCCCACCCGCTGACGTTGCTGCGCCAGCGCCTTCGGGTGCTGGGCTGTCGCAGCTCTCAGGAACTGGCGGGCGTTGAGCATGGCGATGCAGTCGCCGTGGCTGGGCTGGTGGTGGGGCGGCAACGGCCACAGACCGCCAGCGGGGTGACGTTCGTGACCCTTGAGGATGAATTCGGCATGGTCAATGTGGTGGTTTGGCGCGAGCTGGCCGAGCGGCAACGGCGCGCGCTGGTGGGGTCTCAATTGCTCAAGGTGAGTGGCCGCCTGGAACAGGCGAACGGGGTGCGGCACCTGATTGCACGGCGGTTGGAGGATGTCAGTGTGTTGCTGCAGGGGCTGGATGTGAGGAGCCGGGACTTCCATTGATTTGGCCGGCGAACGGGCTGCAAAGCAGCCGCAGTCGCCGTTGTTGGCCGAGTGGTCAGACCATTGCCAGGTGCTGTTTGCGTGTTGGCGCCGGGAATGCCCTGTCAATGGCCCGCAAGTCCTCACTGGTCAAAGTCAAGCCTGCGGCGGCCGCATTCAACCGTACGTGCTCCGGCGCCACCGCCTTGGGAATCGCTATGACCCCGTCTTCGCGCGTCACCCAGGCCAGGCAGACCTGCGCCGGGGTGGCCCCATGGCGCTCTGCAATCTCGTGCAATAGCGGATGCTGCAGCAGCTGCCCGGCCTGGGCCAACGGGCAGTAAGCCATGGTCGGCAGCCCGCGTTGCCGGCTCCAGGGCAGCAGGTCGAACTCGATGCCACGCTGCACCGGGTTGTACAGCACCTGGTTGGTGGCGCAATCAGGGTTGTCCAGCTCGCGCAGGTCGTCGACATCGAAGTTGGAAACACCCCAGTGGCGAATCTTGCCCTGTTCGCGCAAGCGCTCGAACGCCTCGACGGTTTCTTCCAGCGGGTATTGGCCGCGCCAGTGCAGCAGGTACAAGTCGATGACATCGGTGCCCAAGCGAGTGAGGCTGCGGTCACAGGCAGCGGGTACGCCGCGCCGGCTGGCATTGTGCGGGTACACCTTGCTGACCAGAAAGACCTGATCGCGCCGCCCGGCAATGGCCTGCCCGACCACTTCCTCGGCGCCACCTTCGGCATACATCTCGGCGGTATCGATCAGGTTCATGCCCAGGTCGATGCCTTGTTGCAGGGCGGCCACTTCGTCAGCCCTACGTGCCGGGTCTTCGCCCATGTACCAGGTGCCCTGGCCAATGGCCGGCACATTGCAACCTGCCAGTTTCATGTAACGCATGTCACCTCCGGAGTCTGTGTGTGGGAAAGCAGTACCTCGAGCAGCGCCTGCGCTGCAGTGGAAAGTTTATGGTCGCTCAAGGCGATTACGCCGATCCGCCGTTCGACGGTGGGCGCTACCAGGGTAATGCAACGCGCGCCAAGCTCCTGCATCTGGTTGATGCACAGCGCCGGCACCGCACTCACGCCCAGCCCACTGGCGACCATGCGGCCAATGGTCGAGAGCTGGTGGCTTTCGAACGCCACCGCCAGCTTGCCGTGCAGTGCCGCCACGTTCTGCTCCAGCAGCAGGCGCACGGCCGAAGGGCGCTGCAGGGCGATGAAATCCTCGGCCAGCAACTGCGCCCAGCTGACTTCGGCCAGCTCGGCCAACGGGGAGTCGGTGGGCACCACGGCAACGAAACGGTCCAGGTACAGCGGGTGGAAGCGCAGGCCGTCGGTGTTTTCCGGTTCGAAGCCGATGCCCAGTTCGACGCGGCGGTGGCGCACCAGTTCCAGTACCTGCTCGTTGATCACGTCGTGCACCGTGACGTTGACCTTCGGGTAACGTTGGCGAAACACCTTGAGTGAGTGGGGCAGCAGGTTGCCGGCAAAAGCCGGCATGGCCGCCACCGACACCCGCCCCAATTGCAGGGTGAAACGCTGGCGCAGCATCTCCTCGGTGTCGTCCCAGTCGGCCAGCAGGCGCCGGGCCAGTGGCAGCAGTACCTCACCTTCGGCCGTCAGGCTGACGCTGCGTGTGGTACGGGTGAGCAGGGCGCCGCCAAGGTTGTCCTCCAGCGCCTTGATGGTCAGGCTCAATGCCGGTTGCGAGACATGCAGGTGTTCGCCGGCCTGGGCAAAACTCTGGTACTTGGCCACGGCGACGAAGGCGCGCAGTTGCTTGACGTTCATGGCGGGCTCACAGGTTGTTTTGAAAAAGTTATCAATCGATGACGAAAACAAAATTAACAAATCAGTCGCCAACGGTGAAGATGCCTGCACACGCTCACCGACAGCCTCGTCGGTCAACAACTACAAAAGGCGGATCAGCATGGCCGGACTGGACAAGCGCGTAGCAACCTATGAACAGGCCCTTGAAGGCCTGACCGACAACATGACGGTACTGGCCGGCGGCTTCGGCCTGTGCGGCATCCCGGAAAACCTCATCGCCGAAATCAAGCGCCGTGGCGTCAAGGGCCTCACCGTGGTTTCCAACAACTGCGGCGTCGATGGCTTCGGCCTGGGCGTACTGCTGGAAGAGCGGCAGATCCGCAAGATGATTGCCTCCTACGTAGGCGAGAATGCCGAGTTCGAGCGCCAGTTGCTCAGTGGCGAGCTGGAAGTGGAACTGACCCCGCAAGGCACCCTTGCCGAAAAAATGCGCGCCGGCGGCGCCGGCATTCCGGCCTTCTATACCGCCACCGGCTATGGCACGCCAGTTGCCGAAGGCAAGGAAGTGCGCGAGTTCAAGGGCCGCAAATACATCCTGGAAGAATCGATCACCGGTGACTTCGCCATCGTCAAAGGCTGGAAGGCTGACCACTACGGCAACGTGGTTTACCGCAACACTGCTCAAAACTTCAACCCGCTGGCTGCCACCGCCGGCAAGATCACCGTGGTCGAAGTGGAAGAGATCGTCGAGCCAGGCGTGCTGCTGCCCAGCGAGATCCACACCCCCGGCATCTTCGTCGACCGGGTCATTGTGGGCACCTTCGAAAAACGCATCGAAAAGCGCACCGTCAAGGCCTGAGCGCCGTCCTCCAGAACAACAAAGAGATTCTCACCATGGCACTGACCCGCGAACAGATGGCACAACGCGTCGCACGTGAACTGAAGGACGGCTTTTACGTCAACCTCGGCATCGGCATCCCCACCCTGGTGGCCAACTACGTCCCTGCTGACATGGATGTGATGCTGCAGTCGGAAAATGGCCTGCTGGGCATGGGCGAATTCCCCACCGAGAGCACGATCGACGCCGACATGATCAACGCCGGCAAGCAGACCGTCACCGCCCGCCGCGGCGCCTCGATCTTCGATTCGGCACAATCGTTCGCCATGATCCGTGGCGGCCATGTCGACCTCACCGTGCTCGGGGCCTTCGAAGTGGACGTCGAGGGCAACATCGCCTCGTGGATGATCCCGGGCAAGCTGGTCAAGGGTATGGGCGGCGCCATGGACCTGGTAGCCGGGGCCGAGAACATCATCGTCACCATGACCCACGCCTCGAAAGATGGCGAGTCCAAGCTGCTGCCGCGCTGCAGCCTGCCGCTGACCGGTGCCGGCTGCATCCGCAAGGTGCTCACCGACCTGGCCTACCTGGAAATCGACAACGGCGCCTTCATCCTGCGCGAAACCGCGCCCGGGGTGAGTGTTGAAGAAATCATCGCTAAAACCGCCGGCAAGCTGATCGTGCCGGATGATGTGAAGGAAATGACCTTCTGATACACCCACCCCAGCCCTGTGGCAGCGGCGGCAGCTACGAATGCGATGGTCAATGCACCAACGCTTTCGCCGGAGCCGTCGTTGCCACAGGGTTTTGTGCGTTGTGCTTGAAACGTAGCCCCCCATAAAACCAATAAAAGGAAGTTACCGTGGCCGCTGAAATCCAAGACAGCCGCTCCGCCCGCTTTGCCCTGCGTTGCTCCAACTGGGCCGAGCGCTGGTTCCCTGATTCCTGGGTGTTCGCTGCCTTGGCAGTGGTGCTGGTATGCCTCGGCGCCATGGTCATGGGCGCCAAACCTACCGATACCGCCAAGGCCTTTGGCGATGGCTTCTGGAGCCTGATCCCTTTCACCATGCAAATGGCCTTCGTGGTCATCGGCGGCTACGTGGTGGCCAGCTCACCCCCTGCCGCACGGCTGATCGACCGCCTGGCGCGGGTGCCGAAGAACGGCCGTTCGGCGGTGTGCTGGGTGGCGCTGATCTCGATGCTGGCATCCTTGCTCAACTGGGGCCTGTCCCTGGTGTTCGGTGGCCTGCTGGTGCGCGCGCTGGCACGGCGCAGTGACCTGAAGATGGACTACCGCGCCGCCGGTGCCGCTGCTTACCTGGGCCTGGGGGCGGTCTGGGCCCTGGGCCTGTCGTCTTCAGCGGCGCAGTTGCAGGCCAACCCGGCCAGCCTGCCGCCGTCCATTCTGTCGATAACCGGCGTGATTCCGTTCACCGAGACCATCTTCCTCTGGCAGTCCGGGGTGTTGCTGGCCGCGCTGGTCATCGTCTCGCTGGTGATCGCCTACGCGACCGCACCCGGCCCGAACAGTGCGCGCAGTGCCGAAGACTGCGGTGTCGACCCCAGCTTTACCGCGCCGCCCGCACCCCAGCGCACTCGTCCGGGTGAATGGCTGGAATACAGCCCGATCCTGATCCTGCTGATGGTGGCGCTGGCCGGCGGCTGGCTGTACCAGGAGTTCGCCACCAAACCGGCCATTACTGCAATCTCCGGGCTCAATACCTACAACTTGCTGTTCATCATGCTCGGTGCCTTGCTGCACTGGCGCCCACGCAGCTTCCTCGATGCCGTGGCGCGTGCGGTGCCGACCACCACCGGGGTGTTGATCCAGTTCCCGCTGTACGGCTCGATCGCCGCCATCCTCACCCAGGTGAAGGGGGTCGATGAGCAGACCCTGGCCCACCACATTTCGCTTTTCTTCACCCAGATCGCCACCCATGACACCTATGCCGTACTCATGGGCGTGTACTCGGCGGTGCTGGGTTTCTTCATCCCCTCGGGCGGTGGCAAGTGGATCATCGAGGCGCCCTACGTGATGCTGGTGGCCAACGACCTGCAGTACCACCTGGGCTGGGCAGTGCAGATCTACAACGCCGCCGAAGCGCTGCCGAACCTGATCAACCCGTTCTACATGCTGCCGCTGCTGGGGGTGCTGGGCCTGAAGGCGCGTGACCTGATCGGCTTTTCGTTCGTGCAACTGCTGGTGCATGTGCCGCTGGTGCTGGTGCTGCTGTGGGCGTTGGGTACGACCTTGCAGTACGTGCCGCCGGTGATGCCTTGAGCTGAACTTTCATAGAAGGCGCGGCTGAACACACCTTTTACGGGTGTGTATCATGGCGAGCCGGGTACGAAGCGTGGCTCTTGTCGCGCAGGCGTTAGCGTCTGAGCACAGGCCCGGCTACAGCAGCAGGTGAGGGCAGGGCGATGATCGAGGTGTCGCGGTTCTGGCGGGATTCGGCGTTGCCTTTTGTAGAAGCGAGGCGCGTTGGGGATGGGCGTCAGGTGTGCTATGCCGCCCATTCCCATGAGAGCTTTTCGCTCGGCGTGATCACCGGGGGGCGCAGCACCTACCTGAGTGGGACCAGCCAAGTCGAAGTGGGCGCTGGTACCACGGTGCTCATGAACCCCGGTGTGGTCCACACGTGCAATCCGATTGCAGGGCAGGGGTGGTCGTACCTGATGCTGTTCGTCGACATGCCGTGGCTGAAGGCGCTAGGTTTCAACTTGCCGGCGCAAACCTGCAGTACCTCGCCGGCACTGTACAGTGCCGTGCTGCAAGTGTTTGCCGACCTGTTCGACGGCAACCTGGATGACCGAGAAGCCCGGCTGGCGTGTTTTTTCAATGCACTGCCAGACTACCTGCAGGCTGCTACCGGCAAAACGCAAGCTCATCACCCGCAGCTGGAGGCGGCAGCTGCGTTCATCCGGGCCCACCGCACCGACCCGCTGACGCTGCAAGACATCTGTGCTGCCAGCGGGTTGTCCCGCTCTTATCTGATCCGTGCCTTTGCCCAGCGTTTCGGCTTGACGCCGCATGGCTACCTGCTGGATCAGCGCGTGCAGTATGCCCGCGCGCAACTGCGCACGGGGCGGGCGATTGCCGAGGTGGCACTGGAGGCAGGGTTTGCCGACCAGGCGCATCTGCAGCGTGCGTTCAAGCAACATCTGGCGGCGACACCAGGGCATTATCGCAAGGCCTGAAGGCCCGGCTCAGCGAGCATCAAACGAGCAGATACAGCGCACTGATCACCAGCAGTAACGCCAAGCCTCGGTTGAACATCTGCAGGTAGCGCGGCTTGCGCAAGTATTGCTGAATCATGCTGCCTGCCCAAGCCCAGCTGGCCACTGACACAAAACAGATCGGCCCATAGATCCAGGTGAACAGCCACAGCATCTGCTGCTCGCCACCGGTATAGGCAGCCACGCCCGCCACCGCCGCCAGCCAGGCCTTGGGGTTCAGCCACTGCATGGCTGCGCCCTCCCAGGCCGAAGGTGCACGTTGCTGCTGCTCACCACCCAACTGGCCGTCATCACTGGCCAGCTTCCACGCCAGGTACAGCAGAAACGCCACGCCGCCCCAGTGCAGCGCCACGCCCAGCAACGGCCAGCGCAACAACAGGGCGTGCAAGCCCAGGCCCACCAGCACCAGCAGCAGGCAAAAGCCCAAGGTCGCTCCGGCAACATGCGCGAGGCTGGCGCGCAGGCCGTGACGTGCGCCGCTGCCAAGGGCGACGATGTTGACAGGGCCGGGGGATATCGATGCTGCCAGCGCAAACGCAGCCATTGAAAGGTACAGGCTCATCGGGAATGTCCGTGTGAAGGGGTGTTTGCCATGCTGCCCAGAAGCCAAACCAAGATATTGAAGAAAAGTCCCCCAAAAATGCGTACAGGTTTTGTAATAGTTTGGCGCTATCAGAATATTGTTCTGCTCTTGTAGGATCATTTTCCCTATTTTCTATCCAGGTCCCCATGAGCACCTTCGCGGAACCCCCCAGTTTTCGGCCGTCCTGGCCATCCTTTCCCCGTCTTCGTGACGCTTGCTTCGTGAGTACCCGCTAATGGAATGGCTAGCCGACCCTACGGCCTGGCTGGGCCTGTTGACGCTTATCGTCCTCGAGCTGGTACTGGGTATCGACAACCTGGTGTTCATCGCCATCCTGGCCGACAAACTGCCGCCGCATCAGCGCGATCGCGCGCGTGTGATCGGTCTGAGCCTGGCGTTGATCATGCGCCTGGGCTTGCTGGCGAGTATCTCGTGGATGGTCACCCTGACCGCGCCGTTGTTAGAGGTGTTCGGCAAGAGCTTCTCCGGCCGCGACCTGATCATGCTGTTCGGCGGTGTGTTCCTGCTGTTCAAGGCCACCATGGAATTGCATGAACGCCTCGAAGGCCATGTCACGCAGGCCAGTGGCGCGGTGCGCCATGCCGCGTTCTGGCCCATCGTGGCGCAGATCGTGGTGCTCGACGCCGTATTCTCGCTGGATGCGGTGATTACTGCCGTCGGCATGGTCGAACACCTGTCGGTGATGATGATCGCAGTGATCTTCTCGATCGGTATCATGATCGTCGCCAGCAAGCCGCTGACCCGCTTCGTCAATGCCCACCCGACGGTCATCATGCTGTGCCTGGGCTTTTTGATGATGATCGGCTTCAGCCTGACCGCCGAAGGCCTGGGCTTCCATATCCCCAAAGGCTATCTGTATGCGGCCATTGGTTTCTCCATCCTCATCGAACTGTTCAACCAGCTCGCCCGTGCCCGCCGCAAGCAAAGCCTGCAGCAGCATCGGCCATTGCGTGAGCGTACCGCGCACGCCGTGCTGCGCTTGCTCGGCGGGCGCAGGGTGGAGGCTGACGAGGTCGGCGAGGAGATCGCTGACCTGGTCGCCGGAGGTGAAGAGCATGTGCTGTTCGACCGCCGCGAACGGGTGATGATCAGTGGGGTGCTGAACCTGGCCGAGCGGCCGATCCGCACGGTAATGACTGCCCGTACCGAAGTCGACGTCCTCGACCTGGCGCAGCCTGCTGCAACCATTACCGAGGCGTTGGCCAACTCACCTTACTCGCGCCTGCCGCTGATTCGTGACGGCCGCATCGATGAGCCGCTGGGCTTCGTGCACAAGAAGGAGCTGCTCAAGGAGCTGCTCTCGGGCAACCAGCCGGACCTGGAGCGCATGGCCCGGGCACCGCTGAACCTGCTGGAGAGCTTCAGCATTCTCAATGCGCTGGAGCAGATGCGCGGGCAGTCGACGCACATCGCCTTCGTGGTGAACGAGTTCGGTGACTTCACCGGCCTGCTGACCATGACCGATATCCTCGAGTCGATCGCCGGTGAGCTGCCTGATGCCAGCGAGGTGGAAGGCCCGGCGATCGTCGAGGACGGTGATGGCTTCGTCGTCAGCGGTGCGCTGAACCTCAGCCAGGTGCAGGCGCGCACCGGCTTCAGCGCGCGTGCCACCGAAGACTACCAGACCCTTGCCGGCTTGGTGATGAGCCTGCTCGACCGCCTGCCGGTGGTCGGTGACCACCTGGCCTGGAACGGCTGGAGCATGACTGTGGTGGCGGTGGAGGAGCGGCGGGTGCGCCAGGTGCGGCTCAAACCGAACGGCGACGTTGGCGCAGCAGGTGCCTGAAACCCTCAAGCACCAGCACCAGGACCGCGGCCCAGATCGGCAGGTAAGTCAGCCACTGATCCGGGCCGATGGTTTCGCCCAGCAGCAGCGCAACGCCCACCAGCAGCACCGGTTCGACATAACTGAGCAGGCCGAACAGGCTGAACGGCAGCAGTCGGCTGGCCAGCACGTAGGCGATCAGGGCTGACGCGCTGATCGCACCCAGCAGCGGAATCAGGCCGTAAAGGCCTGGGTGCGTGAGCAGGTCAGCGCTGGACAACGGCCCCTGGATGACGAAGTACAGAGCCCAGGGCAGCAACAGGCACATGTCGCACCACAAACCGCCCAGGTGGTCGGTGCGGCAGCGTCGGCGCAGCACGAAGTAGACGGGGTAGCCGACCATCACCAGCATGGTTTCCCAGGCAAAGCTGCCGTGCTGGTAAAGCTCATGCGCCACGCCCAGCGCAGCGCAGGCCACTGCCACTTTTTGCAGGCGTGACAGGCGTTCGCCGTAAGCCAGGCGGCCCGTCAGCACCATCGCCAGCGGCAGCAGGAAGTAGCCCATCGAGACCTCGAGGCTGCGCCCGTGCAGGGGCGCCCAGAGGAACAGCCACAGTTGCACGCCCATCAGCCAAGAGGTGCCGACCATGCCCAGCAGCAGCACTGGGGTCTGGCGCACGCGCACCAGCAAGTCACCGACCCGTTTCCAGTCTTTGCTGGCCAGCATGAACAGCGTCAGGCAGGGCAGCGTCAGCAGCGTGCGCCAGCCGAAGATCTCTTCGCCATCGAGCGGGGTGAGCAGGGAGGTATAGAAGTACATCACGGCGAACAGGCAGGAGGCCATGACCGAACAGAGAATGCCTTTTGACACGAATGCCTCGAATAGCGGGATGGGCGGCTGGATCAGCCGCGCATGATCTCAGGGGCCGCGTCATGCGGCAACTGTCTCACGCCGGGGCGCGTGGCCAGTGCCTGAAGAAATTGCGCGGCCGGCATTGGCCTGGCGAACAGATAGCCCTGCTGAAAGTCCACGCCATAACGGGCCAGATAGTCGCGCTGCACTTCGCTTTCCACGCCTTCGGCGACGATGCCCAGGCCTAGCTTCGCCGACAGCTCGATGATGCTGTCAAGGATGTGCTGCGACAGTGCATCACCTCCGATCATTGCCACGAAGCTCTGGTCGATTTTCAGGTAGTCGACCTTGAACTGGCGCAGATAACTGAGGCTGGACTGGCCGGTGCCGAAGTCGTCCAGTGCGATCATCACGCCCATTTCGTGGAGCTTTTCGAACAGTTCGAGGGTTGCCCCGGTGGCCTCGATCAGTTTGCGTTCAGTCAGCTCCAGCGTCAGCACCACCCGCCCGGGGGGGAAGTGCTCGAGGAATGAGCGGCAGTCGTCGATCAGGGCGAGGTCACGGCAGTGATCGGCCGTAATGTTGATGCCGATATGGAAGCCGTCTTCCAACAACGCAGCGTAAGGCGCCAGGCTGTGCGCCGTGTGCTGCATCAACGCACGGGTCATGTCGACGATCTGGCCACTGTGTTCGGCATAGGGAATGAACAGGTCGGGGCGCACCAGGCCCTCGTGCGGGTGGTTCCAGCGCATCAGCACTTCGGCGCCAGCCCAGCGATAATCGCCTTTGCGCACCACCGGCTGGAAGTACGGCATGAACTCGTCAGCTTCCAGCGCACGGCGCAGTTCGGCGCGTGGAGAGTTGGCGCGGCGGATCTGCCAGCGGCATGCGCAACCTGCCGCCATGCCGAGCAACAGCAGCAAGCTGAGCAGTGCCGGGTAGCGGCTGCGCAGCACTTCGCCACGCTTGTCGGCGGCATAACCGCCGTGAACGCTGAAAGGGTAGTGCGTCGATCCGAGTGTCACGTCGCCAATGGCTGCGGTGGGCGGTAGGCCTTGATGCACCACGCCATCCTTGCCCATCCACGCCGTCCCGACACGCAATTGCAGCGCCTCGCTGGGGCCGATAAGGCGCAGTGCGGTCAGTAGATGGTCGCCATCCACGGTGGTGATGGCGCCTCGGTCGCCGTCACTGGCCCGATACACCAGCAATGGGTGCCCGGGTGTCACCGAATTGCCGTCCATCAGCCACAGCTTGCCATCGGTGTAGTCGCGGGCGTCCACCGGCTCGTCGAACTCGCCGAACAGAGAGGTGCAGTACAGCGTGTCTTGCCGGAACAGGTTGGTCGAACGCACAAATGCGTTGCGCGTCACTTGCCCACGCAAGGCCAGTTCGACTTGCCCGCACGGGCTGCCAGCCAACGGCAGCAGGGCCTGAGCGGCACCGGAAAGGCTGTCGAGAATATGCTCGACCTGTTCGACCACTTGCCGCGTGGTGGCCTGGCTGCTGGCGCGCAGTTCGCGCTCGATTTGCCAGTTCATCACGATCAGGCCGAACGCCAGAGGCAAGATGCCAACGCCCCAGGGGAGAAGGGTGCGCCAGCTCCAGCGGGCGGGACTTTTACTGCGCAGGGGCATGTTGGCGTAATCTTTACATGAAATGACTGAGGATAGCCGTTTGTCGGCGCGGGCGGAGAACTAATGCGCGACAAAGAAATTTACGCACTGTAGAATCGGTTTACGATTACAACAATAAGGTCTTTCTTCATTGAAGGATCAACCCCACCGAGAATGGGACTATATGACAAACCAAGGGTTCAAGCTGATCATTGGTGACTTCCTCGCCAGAAGCGTGCGCGGCATCCCCTGCTCGCCGCCATTTTCGTACCACATCCCACGCACTCAATAATTTTCGCTGCAGATGAGGACACGAACATGGCTGATATCTTCGACAATCCTATGGGCCTGATGGGCTTTGAATTCATTGAACTGGCTTCGCCAACCCCTGGCGTTCTGGAGCCGGTGTTCCAGATGCTCGGTTTCACCAAGGTAGCCACACACCGCTCCAAGGACGTGCACCTTTATCGTCAAGGTGGCATCAACCTTATTCTCAATAACGAGCCGAAAAGCATCGCCTCCTACTTTGCAGCCGAGCATGGCCCGTCGGTGTGCGGTATGGCGTTCCGGGTACGCAACGCTCATGAAGCCTATGCCCGTGCCCTGGAGTTGGGTGCCCAGCCGGTCGAGATCGAAACCGGCCCGATGGAACTGCGCCTGCCGGCGATCAAAGGCATTGGCGGCGCTCCGCTGTACCTGATCGACCGCTTCGAAGAAGGCAGCTCGATCTACGACATCGATTTCAACTTCATCGAAGGCGTCGACCGCCACCCTGCGGGCGCAGGCCTGAAGATCATCGATCACCTGACCCACAACGTGTATCGCGGCCGTATGGCTTACTGGGCCGGCTTCTACGAAAAACTCTTCAACTTCCGCGAGATTCGTTACTTCGACATCAAGGGCGAGTACACCGGCCTGACCTCCAAGGCCATGACCGCTCCGGATGGCATGATCCGCATCCCGCTCAATGAAGAGTCGTCCAAAGGGGCGGGGCAGATCGAAGAGTTCCTGATGCAGTTCAACGGTGAGGGCATCCAGCATGTGGCCTTCCTCACCGATGACCTGCTCAAGACCTGGGATGCGCTCAAGGGCTACGGCATGCGCTTCATGACTGCGCCGCCGCAGACCTATTACGAAATGCTCGAAGAGCGCCTGCCAGGGCACGGTGAGCCGGTCGACCAATTGCAGGCTCGCGGCATTCTCCTGGACGGCGCTTCCGAGGCAGGCGACAAGCGCCTGCTGCTGCAGATTTTCTCTGAAACCCTGCTCGGGCCGGTATTCTTCGAGTTCATCCAGCGCAAAGGCGATGACGGCTTTGGCGAAGGCAACTTCAAGGCGCTGTTCGAGTCGATCGAACGCGACCAGGTTCGCCGAGGCGTGCTCGACGTTCAATAAGTGAAGTGTACCGCCGTCATGCTTTTCGGGCGGCGGTACAGTCACGCTTACCCCATTGCCTGAACAGCCCCCAGTAGAAGATCGAACCTGTGATGATGCCGATCAACGCAAGTGACGGCAGGATCTGCATCAGCATCTGGCGCCTTTCATCAGCGGCAAAGCCGTCGGGATAGCCGACCTTCACGGTGTAGCCGTACTTGTCCGATTTCCCGGTCATGAAGAACTCGGATTGAGAGGGGCGGGCAGGGTCTCGGCTGTCGCCATCTGCCCAGATGTAAAAATCTTGGAACTCCAGCAGCAACACCAGCCCGGTTTGAAATGCACGCAGTTCGTTGCGCAGCTCCATGCCGTAGGTTGACGCTATCACACCCAGATTTTCGCGGCGAAGCTGGTAGGCGACAAGCACTGCATTGGGCGCTGCAGGAGAATCGAAGATCAGTTGTACCGGTGCCTCGGAGCCAGTCGCGAACCTGTTTTTCGCACGGGGAGGAACCAGGGTGTCACAGTAGATACGGCCATCGGCGGTCAATGCCAGCGCTCGCAGGTAACGGACGTCTTGAACCTGTTTCAACAGGTGCGCCTTGGCTGTCTCGCAAGCGCTGCCAGCCAGCGGCATTGCCACCAAAGCGGCGTCGTGCAAGCGGTTAAGGGACATATCAATGGAAAAGACGGCTTCCTTCAACGATACGCGAGCCGTCTCCTTGAGCTTGTTATCGTGCTGATAGATCATCACCATCAAGCCTGACGCAACAGGTATCGAACTGATCGCCAGTGTCAGCAGCAGCGCCATCATGCTTCGACCGAGAACCCTGAATTTTGACATGGGACTGAAGCCCTCCTGATCCGAGTTGTCCGGGATGGACAGTTGACCGAAGAGCCTATGTATTCAGGGGTGCCCCTACTGTAATCCGCAACCGTGTCTGACTGAGGATTTGCATTGTCGAGACGTAAGAAGGATTACCCATTGAGCGTCTGAATTACCTTCTCTGCCAGTAAACCCGTAGAGGCGGGGTTTTGGCCCGTGATCAGGCGGCCGTCACAGACTACAAAAGGCTTCCAGGGATCATCATGCTTGCTGTAAATACCCCCTCGTGCTCCCAGTTCGTTCTCGGTGAGAAACGGCACCACCTCCTCGAGTTCGGCAAGCTTTTCTTCAGTATTGGAAAAACCGGTGACCTGGCTGTCCTTGAGCAGCAACTTGTTATCGCTGAGCTTGATGTTCAGCAGGCCTGCCACCCCATGGCAGACAGCGGCCACAACGCCATTCTTTTCGTATATCTTGCGCGCCAGCTCCTGCAATTGCGGGTTGTCAGGGAAGTCCCACATAACGCCATGGCCACCGGTGTAATAGATGGCACAGTATTCGTCTGCTGTGACCTGGCCGGGGCTTAGCGAGGCGCCCAGCCGGTTCATGAAGGCCTTGTCGTTGTAATAGCTCCAGTCCAGCTCGGGGGCCATCTGCAGGCTGTGCGGATCGATTGGCACGTAGCCGCTGCCGGGGCTGACGTAGTCGACCGTAAAACCTGCCTGCTGAACCACATCGACAAAATGCACGGCTTCACCCAGCCATAAACCGGTTGCCCTGCTCAGGGTCGGATATTTGGCGGTATTGGTCAGCACCACCAGAATTTTCTTGCTCATTACTACACTCCTGCCTGTAATCAAACGGGAAGTCAGCTCATGGCACGCAAAGCCTATAGAGCATAGCTGGCGTTTGCGGGCAAGCGTATGGGGAGTGGCCTGGTGCTGCTTCCTGCGCTGGCCGATGTTGTTTGCACTGCCCGCTCTTGGGTGCCAGAGTGCAGGCGTGGTGCAAAAGGCCTATTGCAGCAGTTAACCGGGGAGCCGATGATGCAGGATCACTTCGTCAGTCTTGAGCAACAGTGGAACCATCACCTTGGTCGCTAACAGCACTCCTTACGATCCCTCGCCGAACGGCGTGTTACTGACCCCTACAAAAGAGTCGGACGGTGGCATGAGGGAGAGGATCGTGCAGTTCGACTGGCGGCATACGGACCTTGGGCCCTTGCCGCACTGGGAGCCTTCGTTGCGCATTGCGATCGACATGATGCTCCTTTCCTCTTTCCCCAGTGCCGTGGTCTGGGGGCCCAATATGACCGTTGTTCACAACGATTCCTATGTGGCGCTGCTGGGTGGCCTGGATCAGGCACTGGGCAGGCGCTTCGATTCGTTGTGGAGCGACGTTTGGGACGATATCGGTCCATGGGTGTTCAAGGCACTGCAGGGTGGTACCAGTTTTGTCGAAGATCAGCCTTATGAGATCAAGTGCGCAAAGACGGGGGGGCAGGCGTGGTACGTCTTCAGTTATGCGCCAATCCGTGACGAGCACCATGAAGTTGTAGGTATGCTTCACACCGTGATCCAGAGCTCCGCCGGTGTGACTGCACATGGCAAGTGGCGCGAGCAGGCGCAGACATTCGAGCGTCAGATAGCGCGATACATGGCTGACCGCGACTACATGTGGCGCCTGTCGCGCGATGCCATGATCACCGTGAGCCTGGACCTGAAGATGCTGGCAGCCAACCCGGCCTGGCATCGCGCCCTGGGCTGGAGCGAGGTTGAGGTGCGGGGCATGTCGATCCTGGAACTGGTTCATCCGGCCGACAGGGATGAAGTTGAAGCGGCTGCAATCGATTTCGTCAACGACAGAGGCCCTGCAGAGCTCGAAACACGTGTGCGCCATGTCGACGGGCATTACCGCTGGTTCCACTGGAGTGGCAGCTTCGACGGCTCGGTGCTGACTGCCGTTGGGCGAGACATTACAGGCGACCGTGAAGCGGCCATGCGTCAGTCTCAGGTCTTGCTGCGCAACACCCAGAGGCTGGAGGTGGTCGGTCATCTGGCCGGGGGCATGGCCCATGAGATGAACAACCTGTTGTCGGGTATTGGCGGCAGCCTTGAATTGTTGCAACGGCGTCTGAGCCAGGGGCGCATGGAGCGTATTGACAGTTACGTGGCGTTGGCGCGCGACTCGGTGCAGCGGGCCATGAACCTGACCCACCGCCTGTTGGTTTTCTCCCGCCATCAGCCTTTGGCCCCGGCACCGCTGGACATGAACCGCCACCTGGCCGCCATGGAGCCGATGTTGCGCCATGCACTTGGCACTGAAATGAGTTTGTCCTGGGAACTGGATGTCGACCCAAGGACCGTGTGTCTGGATGTCGGCCAATTGGAAAACAGCCTGGTCAACCTGTGCGCCAATGCGCGAGAAGCCTGCCTGGGCCGCGGCAGCGTTGCGATTCGCACGATCAACACCAGGCTGGCCTCGGCCTTCCCTGAAGAGGGCGGTCTGGCGCCAGGTGACTATCTTGGCTTGCAGATCACGGACGATGGCCATGGCATGCCGGCCAAGGATGTGGCCAAGGCCTTCGAGCCATTTTTTACCACCAAGCCCACTGGGCGCGGCTCAGGGATGGGGCTGGCGATGGTGCATGGCTTCGTCGGCCAATCTGGCGGTTACGTATGGATCGAGTCGTCACCGGGGCAAGGTACGAAGGTCTGCATGCTCTTCCCCCGATGCCTGGAAGCGATACCGCAAAAGCCTGCGGCGGCGATGCCCCAGGCCTCCCTGGCCAGCGGGCAGCGAGTGTTGTTGATCGACGACGAGCATAACCTGCGCACGGTCATGGGCGAGTATCTGCGCGAGCGAGGTTTTACGGTAATTGATGTGGCCGACGCCAATACCGCGATGGAGCGCTTTCGTCACGATGGCCCGTACGATCTGGTCATCACCGACATCGGGCTACCTGAAGGCTTCAGTGGGCAGCAATTGGCCAAGGCCATGCGTACGGTCAACCCTTGCCAGAAGATGCTGTTCATCACCGGCTATACCGATCAACCGCTGGAACCTGGCCTGTTGCAAGTGCCAGGCACGGCGCTGCTGATCAAACCCTTTGAATTGTCGACCTTGGCCAACCAGGCACTGCTGTTGCTGGACGACTGAGCCCGTCAGGTCTCACCGAGAATCTGCATCACTCGGGCATGAAATTGAGCCAGTTCGAATGGTTTGCACATCAGTTGCATGCCGGCGCCGAGAAAACCCTCCCGGGCCATTGCCGTTTCGGTGTAGCCAGTGATGAACAATATGGGCAGGTGAGGGTGCAAGGTACGGGCGATCTCTGCCAGTTGCCGCCCGTTCATGCCCGGAAGGCCTACGTCGCTGACCAAAAGGTCGATTGCCTTGGATGAGCGCAATACCTGCAGGGCCTCACTGGCATTGCAGGCACTGCAACACGGGAAACCCTGCTCCTGCAGGGTCTGGCACAACAACTGGCGCACATCCGGATCATCCTCGACCACCAGTACCGTGCGGCCGCCACCCTGTGAACGTGGTGGGGCTGCTTGCACCTGGGGTTGCTCCTGCTCCAAGTGGCGCGGCAGGTAAAGGTCCACGCGGGTACCTTGGCCTATCTGGCTATGCAGTACCACATGCCCCTGGGACTGTTTGCTGAAGCCGTAGACCATCGAAAGGCCCAGGCCGATACCCTGGCCCACCGGCTTGGTGCTGAAGAACGGCTCGAAGGCATGTTCGATCGTGCTCTGCGACATGCCTTGGCCTTCGTCAGTGACGCTCAGGCACGTATAGTCGCCCACCGCCAGGCTGCCATCGGCGAACTGCGTCGCTGCTACCTCTCGATTGCTGGCTTCGACACGCACCTTGCCACCGTTGGGCATGGCTTCGCAGGCATTGAGCAGCAGGTTGTCCACGGCTTCTTGCAATTGTGTGTCGTCGCCGGCCACTGGCCAGGTGTGTTCAGGTATTTGCAGTTGCAGTATTACGCCATGCTGCAGTACGGCCTCCAGCCGTTGTGGCTGCAGCAGTGCCCGTAAGTCGATGCGACGGCTGTGCAGCGATTGTCGGGACGAAAACGCCAACAGCCGATGGGTGAGGCGCGCTGCACGCGAAACGGCCTCCTGCCCCCTGCTGAGCAGGCCTTCCAACCCTTTGGTGCTGCCTTGTTTCAACCGCCTGTCGATCAGTTCGAAGCTCCCCCCGATACTGGTCAGCAGATTATTGAAATCGTGAGCCACCCCCCCGGCCAATTGCCCGATGGCGTCCATCTTGCGGGTCTGGTGCATAGCATGCTCGGTGCTGTGCTGTGCCTCGCTGTGTCCATCCAGGCGTTGCTGCAGATCGACTAACTGGTCGCGAGCCAGGTATTGCCGGCGACGCTGACGCAGCGCCAACTTGATCAGTTCAAGCAACTGTTCATCTTCGAACGGAATAGCCAGCAGTGTCAGGTTACCCAGTGGATGGTCGGCGGGCGTACAGGGGCTGGCTGAGGCTTGTGGGGTTTGCGTAAGCAGCACGATGGGGAGGTCCGACCAGGGCGGTTGCTGGTCGATAAAAGCCTGCAGCAGTTCGTTTTGGCTGCTGTTGAGCGTGTGTTCGTCGACGACCAGCAAGCCTGCGCCTCTGTCCAGCCCGCCCCGCAGGTGGGTGATGTCGCGCGAACACACGCAATCGATGCCAGCGCTCGTCAGAAACGTCGAGGTGTGCGTGGCAAGTTGCCTGGGTGCCAGAATCAAGGCACGTTCGTCCAGCGACAGCGAGCTGGCCAATGTGATTCTCCTTAAGGGCGGCCATGCCTGGCCAAGCCGTGAGTGGTCCGTTACCCACTGGACCGCAGGCAAACCCCCAGGGTTCAACGTATCTAAAGTCCTTGCTGCAGAAATGGGTCATCAGGGTTTTGCCGCTCCAGTTCGGCAAGCAGCACCTGAACGTTCTGCAATTGACCTGTTTCTTTCCAGTATTGAATCAGCAACACCCGTGCCCGGCGATTGGCCGGTTGCCGGTTGAGCAGGGTTTCAAGCTGCTTTTGCGCTGCATCGGACTGTTCCAGGTCGTGCAGGGTCACTGCCAGGTTATAGCGATAGTCGGCATTGTCCGGCTCCAGCTCGACCGCGCGGGACAACGCGAGCAGGGCGAATTCGCGCTGGCCATGGCGGATCAGCCAGCGCCCCAGTTCGTGTTGCAGGAAGGCCGAATCCGGCCGTAGCGCCAGCGCCTGGGCCAGTACCTGCCGGGACTGGTCGTGGTGGCCTTGACGTTCGAGCAAGCGTACCTGGGTCGCCAGGGCGTCGAGGTTGTCCGGGTTTGATGCAAGGCTGCGGTGCAGGGCGGCTGCGGCCTCGGTGTAGTCATTCTCATGCAGATACAGGCGTGCCAGGTGCACCTGGGCCGCCGCATCCTCAGGTTGTTTTTCCAGCGTTTGCTGGTATTGCTCCAGTGCCGCCTGCAGTGGGCCGAAGTACAGGCCAATGGCGTCGGGGGCCAGGCCTAGCAAGGCATCGACGGCGGCAAAGCGTACGCTTTGCTCGTCATCATCGAGCAGGGGGCCAAGAACCAGGCTGCGTTGTGCGGCGGGCAGCAGGCGGCGGATGCTGGCGATGGCTGCTCGACGGACCAAGGGCTCATCGTTTTCCAGGTCCATGCGGGCCAGTTTCAGCGCTTGTGGCGAGGGGTAGTTGGGCAGCTCTGCGTACAGGGCTGCGCGGCGGATCGGCGCCAGGTCGTTGCGTTGCAGTTGCTGGTAGAGCACCCGCGCGGCGCCCGGTTGGCCTTCATGCGCCTGGCGCAGGGCTTTGGCGTAGCTGTGCGGGGGTAGTGTCGGTTGTGCTGGCGGGGTATCCCGGCGCAGGTAGGCGATGCCGACTGATACCAGAATCAGCAGTAAAGCAGCGATCAGGTAGCGGTGGCGTGTGGGCATCGGAGGGGGCCATGGCGGGGGAAGTGGAAGCTTGGGGCAGATTGGCGTGGGCTGCAAGGGCAGCACAGCAATCAAGGCATGTGCCCGGCCGCACCATCAGCGACCTGTAAACAAACCAAAAAAAGCCCCGCAAGCCAAGGCCAGCGGGGCAAACGGTTGGGGGAGGAGCCAACCAAAGGAGTCGTTTAAAAAGTGAGAACTCAGCGCACGCTGGCCACCGAGTCCGGCTGCCAGCCACCGCCCAGCGCCTTGTAGATCGAGACAATGCCGCGATACAGGTCAACCTCGCCCTGCGCCTGTGCATCTTCGGCGCTCAGCCGCTCACGCTCGGCATCGAGCAGCACCAGATAATCCACCGTACCTTCGCGGTAACGCACCGAAGCCAGGTCAGCCGCCTTGCGGCTGGCCTCGCTCTGGCGCATCAGCGACAGCAGCCGCTGCTGGGTCTTGTCATAGTCGCTAAAGGCGTTGGCCGACTCTTCCAAGGCCAGCAGTACCTGTTGCTCATAGTTGGCCAAGGCTCCTTCGGCATCGGCTTTGGCACCGCGCAGTCGGGCCCGCACGCTGCCCAGATCGAACGCAGCCCAAGTGATGCTTGGCCCCAGCCCCCAGGCGTTGGCTGCCGACGAACCGATCTGCGAACCGCGCGCGGCGGTAAAGCCTAAAAAGCCGCTCAGGCTCACCCGCGGGAACAGGTCGGCAGTCGCCACGCCCACATTGGCGGTGGCTGCGGCCAGTTGGCGCTCGGCACTACGGATATCCGGGCGGCGGCGCAGCAGCTCACCCGGGTCGCCCACCGGCAGGGCCTTGGCGATAGCCGGCAAGGCCTTGGGCGAGAGGTCCACGTTCAGGGCATCCGGGCGCTGGCCGAGCAGGGTGGCAATCCGGTGGCGAGCCCGTGCCTGCTCGGCCTGCAGTTGTGGCACGGTGGCTTCGACCCCGGCCAGGCGGGCGTCGGCGCGCACCACATCGAGCTCGTTGCCGACCCCGGCGTCGCGCAGGGTCACCGTGATGCTGCGCGACTCCTGCTGGGTCTTGAGGTTGGCCACGGCGATCTTCTCGCGCAGTTGTGCACCACGCAGTTGGCCATAGGCATCGACCAGTTCGGCGATCAGGCTGACCTGCAGCTGTTGCAGGTCGGCCTGGGCGGCCGCTGCCTGAGCGTCGCTGGCCTCGATCTGGCGCTGGATACGGCCGAACAGGTCGAGCTCCCAGGCCATGTCCAGGCCCAGGTCGTAACGCTCGCTGTTGACCCGTTGATCGGTCTGGCCGGGTACCTGACCCTTGCCGATCTCACTGCTGGCGCGGCTGGTGACCACCGGCAACTGGTCATTGGCGGCATCATCGCGGATCGCCCGCGCCGACTTGAGCCGTGCAAAGGCCACGCGCAGGTCGCGGTTGCCGTCCAGCGAAGCCTGCACCAACTGGTTGAGTACCGGGTCATCGAACTGCTTCCACCACACGCTTTCGAAGCGGCTACGGTCGAAGGCCTTGGCCTGCACGTCGCTGGCCAAACGCGCAGGCTCAGTGTTCGGCGCTTTGTAGTCCGGGCCTACCGCGCAGGCCACCAGGGCCAGGGCCAGCAGGCTCGGGGTCAGGGGTTTGAGCAGCTTCATGCGTGGTTCTCCAGCGATTGAACGCGTTCGGCCTTGCGGGCCTGGCGACGTTCGACGAAACGGCGAATCAGGAAGAAGAACACCGGGGTCAGGAACAGGCCGAACACGGTCACGCCGATCATCCCCGAGAACACCGCGACACCCATCGCATGGCGCATTTCCGAGCCGGCACCGGAGGAGAACACCAGCGGCACCACGCCCATGATGAACGCAATCGAGGTCATCAGGATCGGCCGCAGGCGCAGGCGGCAGGCTTCCAGCACCGCAGCCAGCGGGTCGAGGCCCTTGGCTTGCTCGTCCTTGGCGAACTCGACGATCAGGATGGCGTTCTTGCACGCCAGGCCCACCAGTACGATCAAACCGATCTGGGTGAAGATGTTGTTGTCGCCACCGGAGACGATCACTCCGGTAATCGCCGACAGCAAGGTCATCGGTACGATCAGGATCACCGCCAGCGGCAGGCTCCAGCTTTCGTATTGGGCCGCCAGCACCAGGAACGCCAGCAGCACGCACAGCGGGAACACCAGCAGCGCGGTGTTGCCGGAGAGGATCTGCTGGTAGGTCAGGTCGGTCCACTCGAAGGTCATGCCGTTGGGCAGTTCCTCGTTCAGCAGTTTCTCGATGGCCGCTTCGGCCTGGCCGGAGCTGTAGCCCGGGGCTGCCGCACCGTTGATTTCCGCGGTGATGAAGCCGTTGTAGTGCATCACGCGATCAGGCCCGGAGGTGTCGCTGACCTTCAGGAAGGTCGCCAGCGGGATCATCTCGCCCAGGTTGTTGCGCACCTTCAACTGGCCGATCTGCTCAGCATCGAGGCGGAACTGCTGCTCAGCCTGGACGTTGACCTGGTAGGTGCGGCCGAAGCGGTTGAAGTCGTTGGTGTACAGCGAGCCCAGGTAAACCTGCAGGGTGTCGAAGATGTCGGTGATCGCCACGCCGTGGGTCTTGGCCTTTTCCCGGTCGATGGCCGCATCGACCTGCGGCACGTTCACCTGGTAACTGGTGAACAGGCCAGCCAGCTCCGGCACGTTGTGGCTCTTGGCGATGATGTTCTGGGTTTCCTTGTACAGCGCTTCGTAGCCCAGGTTGCCACGGTCTTCGATCTGCAGGCGGAAGCCGCCGATGGTGCCCAGGCCTTGTACTGGCGGTGGGGGGAAGATCGCGATGTAGGCATCCTGGATGTCGGCGAACTGGGCGTTCAACGCCGCAGCGATGGCCGCTGCCGACTGGCTCGGGTCCTTGCGCTCATCGAACGGCTTGAGCGGGGTGAACACGATGCCGCTGTTGGGGCTGTTGGTGAAACCGTTGATCGACAGGCCCGGGAAGGCCACCGAGTCGGCCACGCCGGGTTGCTTCAGGGCGATTTCGCTCATGCGCTTGATCACCGCCTCGGTGCGGTCGAGGCTGGCGGCGTCAGGCAACTGGGCGAACGCCACCAGGTACTGTTTGTCCTGCGCTGGCACGAAACCGGTCGGCGTGGACGAGAAACCCAGGTAGGTCAGGCCCATCAGGCCGGCATAGACGAACAGGGCGATGCCGCTTGAGCGGATGACCCGGCGCACGCCACCGACGTAACTGTGGCTGGCGCGGTCGAAGAAGCGGTTGAACGGGGCGAACAGCCAGCTGCCCAGCAGTTTTTCCAGCAGCCACGAGAAACGGTCCTTGGGTGCGTGGTGGTCCTTGAGCAGCACGGCGGCCAGGGCCGGCGACAGGGTCAGCGAGTTGAACGCCGAAATCACGGTCGAGATGGCGATGGTCAGGGCGAACTGTTTGTAGAACTGCCCGGTAAGCCCGGAGATGAACGCGGCGGGCACGAACACTGCGCACAGCACCAGGGCGGTGGCGATGATCGGTCCGGTCACTTCGCCCATTGCCTTTTGCGTGGCCTCCAGCGGCTTGAGGCCCAGCCCGATGTTGCGTTCGACGTTCTCCACCACAACGATGGCGTCGTCCACCACGATACCGATGGCCAATACCAGCCCGAACAGCGAAAGGGCGTTGAGCGAGAAGCCGAACAGGTGCATCACCGCGAAGGTCCCGATCAGCGACACCGGTACAGCCAGCAGCGGGATGATCGAGGCGCGCCAGGTCTGCAGGAACAGGATCACCACCAGCACCACCAGCACCAGCGCTTCGAACAGGGTGTGCACCACCGCTTCGATGGAGCCGCGCACGAAGATGGTCGGGTCATAGACGATGCTGTAGTCCATGCCTTCAGGGAAGTCTTTCTTCAGCTCGGCCATCTTCGCCCGTACTTCGTCGGAGATCTCGATGGCATTTGAGCCTGGGCGCTGGAAGATCGGAATGGCCACTGCCGGCTGGTTGTTCAGCAGCGAGCGCAGGGCGTACTGGCTGGAACCCAGCTCGACCCGGGCGATGTCCTTCAGGCGAGTGATTTCGCCATCGGCACCGGCGCGGATGATGATGTTCTCGAACTCTTCCTCGTTCACCAGCCGGCCCTGGGTGTTGATCGACAGCTGGAAGCTGGTCGAACCGGGGGCGGGCGGGGCACCCAGCTGGCCCGCGGCAACCTGGCGGTTCTGCTCGCGGATGGCCGCGACCACGTCACCGGCGGTCAGGTTGCGCGAAGCGGTCTTGTTCGGGTCGAGCCACACCCGCAGCGAGTAGTCGCCCATGCCGAACAGTTGCACATCGCCCACGCCGCCCAGGCGCGCCAGTTCATCCTTGATGTTGAGGATGGCGTAGTTGGACAGGTAGAGCATGTCGTAGCGGTTGTCCGGCGAAGTCAGGTGCACCACCATGGTCAGGTCGGGCGAAGCCTTGTCGACGGTGATACCGATACGGGTCACTTCTTCCGGCAGCTTGGGCTGGGTGCGCGTGACACGGTTCTGTACCTGCACCTGCGCGTTGTCCAGGTCGGTGCCCAAGGCGAAGGTGATGGTCAGGGTGAGCTTGCCATCGGCAGTGGATTGCGAGGACATGTACAGCATGTTCTCGACACCGGTGATGGCTTGCTCCAGCGGTGCGGCGACGGTTTCGCCGATCACCTTGGGGTTGGCGCCCGGGAAGTTGGCGCGCACCACCACGGTAGGCGGCACCACTTCCGGGTATTCACTGATCGGCAACTGGAACAGCGAGATGGAACCCGCGATCAGCAGCACCAGCGACAGCACCGCGGCGAAGATCGGCCGGGTAATGAAGAATTTCGAAAAGTTCATCGGTGTTGTCCCTTAACCGCGCGGCGCTTGGGCGCCGGCGACTTTTGCATGGGTGCCGGCAACCTTCGGCGCCGGGTTGCTGGCTTCCAGAGCCTGGCGCTGCTGGGCGAGGGCGGCGAGGGTCTGCTCGCTGGCCATGGGCGTTTCTTGCGGGGTGACTGGCGAGCCAGGGCGTACCCGCTGCAGGCCCTTGACCACGATGCGGTCATCCTTGCCCAGGCCGCTGCGCACGATGCGCAGGCCTTCGAGCTTGGGCCCCAGTTCCACGGTGCGGTAGGTCGCCTTGTTGTCTTTGTCCATGACCAGTACGAACTTCTTGCCAAGGTCAGTGCCCACGGCTTCATCGTTGATCAGTACCGCGTCGTACTGGGCGCTGCCCACCAGCTTCAGGCGGGCATACAGGCCAGGGGTGAACTGGCCGTCGCGGTTGTCGAACACGGCGCGGCCACGGATGGTGCCGGTGCGCGGGTTGACCTGGTTGTCGACGAAGTTCATGTGGCCCAGGTGCGGGTTGCCGGTTTCGTTGGTCAGGCCCAGGTAGACCGGGGTGGCCTGGCCGCGCTGGCCTTCACGCGCCAGCTGGGTGTACTTGAGGTACACGCGCTCGTCGGTATCGAAGTAGGCATAGACCTTGTCGGTGGAGACCACGCTGGTCAGTGGCGTGACATCGGCAGTGACGATGTTGCCGGCGGTGTACTGGGCGCGGCTGACGCGGCCGCTGATCGGCGCGGTGACGCGGGTGAAGCTGAGGTTCAGGCGGGCCAGGTCAAGCTGGGCCTGGATCGCATCGACACCGGCGCGGGCCTCGGCGGCAGCGCTGCTGCGCGACTCGGCAAGCTCGGCGGAGATGGCGTTGCTGTCACGCAGACGCTCGCCACGGCGAGCTTCATTGGCGCTGCGGATGGCGGTGGCCTTGGCCTGTTGCAACTGGGCTTCGAGGCGGCGCACTTCAGCCTGGAACGGGCGTGGATCGATCTGGAACAGCAGGTCGCCTTTCTTGACCTGGGCGCCTTCGGTGAAGCCCACCAGGTCGATCTGGCCGGACACGCGCGGGCGCACTTCGACGGTTTCCGGGGCTTCGAGGCGGCCAGTGAATTCGTCCCATTCGTTGATCGGCTGCTCGATCACCTTGGCGACGGTGACCTTGGGCGCGGCGGGAGCCTGCACGGCATCTGGGGTGCGGCCACAAGCGCTGAGCACCACCACTGCCAGGGCAGCGAGGGGGAAGCGCAAGGGTTTGAGTGAGTGGTCCATGGAGAACTCCGCCAAAGTATTAGTAGTGGGCGGAGTGTGAGTGCCTTGCGCGTGACGCACGAATCGAACGCAGCGAAGGTTATTATCACGCCCAATGATATGTCGGGATATTTCATCGATGGCGAGCATGGTAGGGTGCCGGCTCTGATCCTCCCCCGTATGTGAACCAAGGCCCGATCGTGAACAGCTCCCCGCAACTACCCGGGCCCCTCGGCATCGTCTGCCTGGGCATCCTGCAAATACTGGTCTGGGGCGGTTCGTTCTTCCTCATGGCGGTGATGGCCGAGCCCATCAGCCGCGACACCGGCTGGCCCAGCCAGTGGGTGTACGGTGCGCTATCGCTGAGCTTGATGGTCTCGGCGCTGTTTGCCCCGCTGTCCAGCCGCCTTGTTGCACGCTACGGTGGCCGTCCGCAGATGGCCGCCAGTGGCGCCGTGGTCGCGGTGGGCTTGCTGATCATGGCCGCCAGCCAGGGCCTGGGGCTGTTTTTGCTGGCCTGGGTGGTGATCGGCGTCGGCATGGCGATGGGGCTGTACGAGGCACTGTTCGCCACCCTTGGCGGGTTGTATGGCGAGGGTGCGGGCAAGGCAATCACGGGCATCACCCTGATCGCCGGCTTCGCCTCGACCCTGTCTTGGCCGACCGTGGCCTTGGCCATCGAACACCTGGGCTGGCGCACCACTTGCGGCTGCTATGCGCTCGTGTTGCTGTTGGTGGTGGCGCCTCTGTATTGGCGCGTGTTGCCGGCCGGAGGGCGGATTGAGGTACGCAAGGCTCAGGATCAAGGCACCGCGACCGGGGCCGACCGCCAGCTTTACCTGCTGTTGACCAGCATGTTCGCTATTGGCGCGATCATCATGACGGCAATTGCCGTGCAACTGGTAGCCGTGCTCCAGGGCCTTGGGCACTCGCTGCCGGTGGCAATTGGCCTGGCGGCGATGCTCGGTCCCAGCCAGGTGGCCTCCAGGGTGTTGCAGATTCTGGCCGGCCAGCGCCATCCGATCTGGACGGCCTTGGCTTGGGTCAGCCTGGTGCTGGTCGGTCTGCTGCTGGTCACGCTGGTGCCGGCGGCCACGGCCGTGGGCCTGCTGGTGTTCGGTTGTGGTAATGGCTTGCGGGCGATCGTGCGCGGGCTGTTGCCCTTGGCGATGATGCCGCCTGCGCAATACGTGCTGTTGATGGGGCGCATGTCGCGGCCGTCGCTGATCGGGCAGGCGTTGACGCCGGTGGTGGGGGGCTACCTGTTCGAGCACTTTGGCGCGATGGGGGTGCTGGTGACCTTGTGCCTGTTGGCGCTGGTCAATGTGGTACTGGTGGGGGCGGTGATGCAACGGGTGCGCAGCGGCGCGTGACGGCCGGCTCCCACTGGATTCGCGCTGAGCTTGAGAGCAGCGGGGTCCCTGTAGGAGCCGGCTTGCCGGCGATCACCGGCAAAGCCGGTGCCCTGCACCGCAGCGTCTGCATCTCGGCAAGCCCACAAAGGTTACCGATCAACCGCGGGCAAACTGCAGCAGCCTGTCCCCATCCAGCCGGTACCGCACCCACTCATCCTGTGGCTCGGCCCCCAGCGATTTGTAGAACCCGATCGCCGGTTCATTCCAGTCCAGCACACTCCATTCCAACCGTCCGCAGCGGTTCTCTACGGCTTCGCGGGCAATGTGCCGCAGCAGGTCGCGGCCCGCGCCACCGCCGCGCTGTTCAGGCGTGATGTACAGGTCTTCCAGGTAAATACCGTTTCGCCCCAGCCACGTCGAATAGCTGTAGAAATACACGGCAAACCCCACTGCCTGGCCATCGCGTTCGCAGATCAGGCTGTGCACCGTGCTGCCCTCATCGAACAGGCTGTGCTCGATATCGGCAAGGGTGGCGACCACTTCATGGCGCGCACGCTCGTACTCGGCCAGTTCGGTGATGAATGCAAGAATCTGTGCGGCGTCAGTGCGTACTGCGGGGCGAATGGTAAGGCTCATGCTGGGCTTCCTTGATAAGCAATGCGTCGTATCGATACAGTCATGTGTGTCTGCGTAATTTAAGGTAACTGTACCGGTTGTACGGAAGGCGACTGCCGTAGTGTGACAGCACTCATTACCATTCTGGAATGCCTGCCATGCTTGCCTCTTTCGACCTGCTGATGGCCTTTGTGCTGTTTGCCTTCGTTTCCTCGATAACCCCAGGCCCCAACAACACCATGCTGCTGGCCTCTGGGGTGAACTTTGGCGTGCGTCGCTCCATCCCTCACGCCCTGGGCATCAGCATCGGTTTCATGGTCCTGGGGCTGGCCGTTGGTCTGGGCCTTGGCGAGGTGTTCAAGGCCTGGCCTGCGTTGTACACCGTGCTGCGTTACGTGGGCGCTGCCTATTTGCTCTACCTGGCCTGGAAGATCGCCACCTCCGGCCCGTTGAGCGCCGATTCGTCCAATGCCCGCAAGCCGCTGGGCTTCTGGGGGGCAGCCGCGTTCCAGTGGGTCAACCCCAAAGCGTGGGTGATGGCGGTAGGGGCGATCACCACCTACACACCGGCCCAGGGCTATGTGCTGAACGTGATCGTCATCGCGGCCGTGTTCGCCCTGGTCAACCTGCCCAGCGTCGGCGTGTGGGTGATGTTTGGCAGTGCGCTGCGCAACCTGCTGCAGAACCCGCGCTGGCTGATGCTGTTCAATGTCCTGATGGCCTTGCTGCTGGTGATATCGCTTTACCCGCTGCTATTTGTAGAATCGGCGTTTTCGTAACGCGTCGAGTACGGCAAACCCATGCAGTTGATCCCCTGGTCTCACCAATGCTCCGAAGGTTTCACCCTGCGCGGCTGGCGCTCGCCGGCCAGCGGCAAGCCGCTGCTGCATTTTTTGCACGGCAATGGCTTTTGCTGCCTGGCCTACCAGCCGATGCTGGCGCGCCTCGGCGAGCAGTTCGACCTGTGGCTCAGTGATGTTCAGGGGCACGGCGACAGTGACCATGGCGGGGTGTTCCGCGGCTGGAACCGCACGGCTGAGTTGGCAGTGGAGGCGTTCGAAGCGGGCCGTGGCGAGTATGGCGAGGTACCTCGCTATGCACTGGGGCACAGTTTTGGTGGCGTGCTCACCGGGCTGATCCTGGCCATCAGGCCTGGGTTGTTCGAGCGCGCCGTATTGCTTGACCCGGTATTGTTCAGCCGGCGCATGATCGGGGTCATGGGGGCTGCTGCGCTGGTGGGCCTGCACCGCCGGCATGCCCTGGCGCGCAAGGCCGCCAACCGCCGCAGCCATTGGCCCGACCGCGAAGCGGCAACGGCTTCGCTGCAGGGGCGGGGCATCTTCAAGGGCTGGAGCGATGCAGCGCTGCAGGCCTACATCGAACATGCCATCGGCGATTGCGGTGAGGGCGTGGTGCTCAAGTGCCGGCCCAGCCGTGAAGTTGAGATTTTCAGCTCCTTCCCTGCGCGCATGTGGGCGCATCTCGCCGCCATCCAGGTTCCCACCCGTGTGTTGTATGGCGAACAGACCTATCCTTTCGTGCCGCATTCGGTGCAGCGGCTGGCCGCGATCAACCCCAGGGTCCAGGCTCGTCAGGTCGCCGGAGGTCACTGCTTCATGCAGGAGGATCCGGCCGCGGCGGCGCAACAGGTACTGGACCACCTCAAAGGCTGAGCAACGATCACATGGGCGGGGGCGCTCGACGTCATTGGCACTGTTTATGCGCTACCCGCCACGCGGTCGCCAGCGCTGACCGCCTGTCGTGAAGTGCCTCGATTGGATCGAACGGTAAGAGGGCTTGCCGGTTCTTCCACTAAGGTGCTAGTTGATCTTGCGCATCATCAATTGCCCCGGCGCATGGACGGCCGCCTGGGCATGGGCATTATCAATTGGCACCCTGCCTGCCAAAGGCGTACTCCAATAAACAGGCCATCCACTCAAGAGAGGGTCTTAACATGTCGTTGATAGGTGTTTCGATGCTGGAAATGCGCCAACTGATCGAACAGGCCTGCCTGCCTGATCTTTGTGAAGTGAGTTGCCTGGATGGCACAAGCCTGACCATTCGCTTGGGTCAGGGGCCAAACATGGAGCAGGGTGTGACGCTTACAGGCGTTCCATTGCAGAACCTGAACAGTTGCCGTGACGTGGTGAAACTGGTTGACCAGTTGCATGCGCTGCGTGACAGCCAGCCAGCGTCGCTGAAGGCGATCGCCTGACCACCCAGGGGCACCGGTCAGCCGAAGCTGGCCGGGCGCCATATTCTGCTGTCAGCCCACCTCGCCGTCGTTGATCGGCTCATTGCAGCTCCAGCAGCAGGTTCAGCCCGCCATCACCACACTTGCCTTGGTCACGGACCACACCATGGTAACTGCGGCCATCCCACACGAAGGCCACGCTGTGCGCCCGCTCGACTTTGTCCGGAAGCGGCGGGCAGATGTGCAGGCGCAGGGCAGGGCGCCCCTGCACGTTCAGTGCAGCGAGTTGGCACTGGCATTCAACGCTCATGGCAATCGGGCCGAACAGCGTGTCGCGCACATAGTCCAGTTGCACGTTGGCGTTGGGGGCACGGCCGGGCATCTTCATCGTTGCGGGGCTCCTGGAAGTTGACGTCGATCAGCATGTGGAAAGCAACTGAGTGCGGACGTTCAACTTTTTATGGGGCCTGTTTACAGGTCGTTTACCCACCCCTGCGGCAAACCATGAATACCCCATTTTCTGGTGACCCACACCCCCCGCAATGACAACGAATACCATCCCCTGATGTGGGGGGCGCAGCGGGGAATCCACCCCAATCCGGTTCGATTGATCGTCCAACCAATTGAATAAAAAGGATATTTGCTTCTGGCATACACCTTGCTGACCCTCTTGCACAGTTCCTGTGTCCCGGAGGTGCAGCATGTCGACCCCCAACAAAGGCCCCGTCCTCACATCACTTGTACTGGCCCTGCTGGGCTGGACAGCGACCAGCGAGGCGGCTGTGCAATGCCAGCGCACCTTGGTGGCCAACGTGATCGCCCTGGACCAGCCCCTGATGTTCAACCGCCTTGGCGCGCAAAACGCCAACGGCATGATGTTCGCCCTGCGTCAGGATGTGGTGGACGAGCACCTGGTACCCTTGAGCAAGGGGGGCGCCGCAGTGCCGGGCAAGGTGACCCTGCGCCCGGACAAACGCCCACGTCCCATCGTGCTGCGGGTTGCCGCCGGTGATTGCCTGACGGTCAACCTGACCAACCTGTTGGCTTATCAGGCCAATCCCAACAAACACGGTATCGACCATGATGAGAACGAGTTCGAAGGTGTAGAGGGAGAAGAAGCCGAAGAAGGCGATGAAGCCGAAGAAGCTGCAGAAGTGGAGAATGACGGGGGCGAGCACTTCGTCGTCGACGAGCAGGTCACTGATCGCCACGTCGGCTTTCAGGTCAACGGCCTTCAGGCCGTCAACAGCATCGGCGACATTGCCGCCAACACCGGCCGCAATGGCAACTTCCTGATCGCCCCGGGCGCTACCCGCAGCTACACCCTCTACGCCGAGCGCGAAGGTGCCTTCGCCGCCACCAGCCAGGGTGCCACGTTCGGCGGCCAGGGTAACGCCGGCAACGTCGCCAATGGCCTGTTCGGCCAGGTGGTGGTGGTGCCCAAAGGTGGGCGCACCTATCGAAACACCCTGACCGAAGAGGAAATGCGCCTGGCCAGTACCGGCCGTGCCGCCACCGGCCAGCCCGTGGTCGACTACGAGGCCCGCTACCCACAGGTTGAGCCGTGGATAGCCGAAGGCAAGGCCGGCAAGCCGATCATCGCCATGGTCGACGGCAACGAAATCCTCAGCAGTGAAACCGACGCCATTGTCATGGGTCCCAACCCGGACGGCAGCTTCCCGCGTTCAACCTACCCACTGGAAAGCATCAACAAGCGCAACCCGGCCTTGCCCAACCGCCTGGAGGCGTTCCGCGATTTCGCCTCGCAGTTCGCTGATGAAGTGGCGGCCACCCAGGCCTTCCCCGGCTACTGGGCGGACCCGGTCATGGGGCATGTGCTGGAGCCTACGCGCGACGCGTTCATGATCAACTACGGCTCGGGGGGCATGGGCGCGGAAGTTGTGGCCAACCGCCTGGGGGTCGGGCCGATGCACGATTGCCTGTCCTGCGCCTATGAAGAGTTCTTCCTCAGCGCGCACACCGTGGGTGATATCGGCACCCTGGTGGACGTGCCGGCCAACATCGGCCTGGAACACATTCGCCCAGGCGAGACCCCGCCGGCCAGCGCCATTGGCGTCAAGGCCAACATGGCGCTGTACCCGTCGGAGCCGGCCAACGTGCACCACAGCTACATTGGCGACTTCACCAAGTTCCGCAACACCCACAACGGCCATGAGCAACACATTTTCCACCTGCATGGCCACCAGTGGCTGTTCAACCCCAATGACGACAACTCCGACTACATCGACGCCCAGGGCATAGGCCCAGGTGTTGGGTACACCTACGAGATCGCCAACGGCGGCTCGGGCAACCGTAACCGTGTGGCGGGTGATGCCATCTACCATTGCCACTTCTATCCGCACTTCGCCCAAGGCATGTGGGCCATGTGGCGGGTGCACGATGTGTTCGAGGAGGGTACCCGCCTGGAAGTCAGCGGGCAGGGGGAGGACGGCTTCCATGACACGCCCTTCGCCTTGCGCAGCGGCAAGCCGGCGGCCGGCGCACGTGCGCTGCCGGACGGCGAAATCATTGCAGGTACGCCGATCCCGGCGATCGTGCCGCTGCCAGGCAAAGCCATGGCGCCGATGCCGGGCAAGGTCGTGGTCGTGCCGAAACTGGCGCAAGAGCTGATCGCCGAGGATGACGAGGATCATGATGACCCAGAGCACGGCGATGACGATCACAGCGACGCGCCAGGCGCAGCCAAGGCTGTAGGCTCGCTGGCACTGGTCGACCGCAGCGAAACCAACCGCAACGCTGACGGCACCCTGAAAAACCCAGGTTACCCCTTCTGGATCGGCGGCATGGAAAGCAGTGTCGGCCAGCGTCCGCCGACCCCGCCGCTGGATATGCTCGACCCGGCCATGGCACGCCAGCTCAAAGACAGCGGCGCAGCACTGTGGGCCAACCTCGATGGCAACCAGGTCGACGGTTGGGATGGCGGCCTGGGCCGCCATGCCCTCGATGGAGTGTCGGCCGGTGGTGAGGCCGTGACCACCACCACCAAGCTGGACTTTTCCAAAGTGGTAGAAAAGGCCAAGCCGATCTACCTGCCCGAGGAGGGCACCGACGTCGAGCAGGCCGCCATGCAGTTCCACGCCAAGGCCGAGCACCCAAGCTTTGCCCTGATCCCTGGCAGCCAGCCGGTGGCCAAGGCATTTCGCACCAATGGTGCACTGCCAACCGCCGGTGCCCCCTTCTTCGAACCCTGCATGGATGACCGCGGCAAACGCCTTACCCAGGCCTCGTCCACGGGCGAATACTTCAGCGGCGAGAGCCTGGGCGGTATCAACTTCCGTGGTGCCTCCACGTTCACTGCCGACCGCCCTCGCATCTACAAGGCGGCCAACATCCAGTTCGACGCGGTGTACAACAAGGTCGGCTATCACTTCCCGCAGGCGCGCATCCTTGCGCTGTGGGAAGACGCCTGGCCGGTGATCACCAAGCAGCGCCCGCCAGAGCCGCTGGTGATGCGCATGAACACCTTCGACTGCACCATGTACCAGCAGACCAACCTGATCCCGGCGTTCTATGAAATGGACGACTACCAGGTGCGCACACCGACCGATGTGATCGGCCAGCACATCCACCTGCCCAAGTGGGACCTGACCGCAGCCGACGGTTCAGCCAACGGCTGGAACTACGAAGACGGTGTCCTCTCACCCGGCAGCGTGGTGGAACGGGTGAACGCCATCCGTGCGTTCAATGGCTGTTCACAAGGCGACAGCCGCGACGGCACCGCCGCCTGCCCGACAGCCAAGCTGCACCCGTACTTCGGCCGCTTTGGCCGGGCCGACTGGGTGGGCGCGCGCACAGCCATGCAGCGCTGGTTCGCCGACCCGCTGGTCAACGTGCACAACGTCGACCGCGGCCTGGGCACCATCTTCACCCATGACCACTTCGGCCCATCGACCCACCAGCAGTTGGGCCTGTATGCCACTGTGCTGGCCGAGCCTGCCGGCTCCACCTGGCACCACGCCGAGACCGGCGAGCAGCTGTACAACCCCGCCCTGCGCCAGGACGGTGGCCCGACCTCGTGGCAGGCGGTGATCAATACCGGTGACAACGACGGTGATGGCAAGAACGACAGCTATCGCGAGTTCTTCCTTGAGTACAGCGACTTCCAGCATGCCTATGAAGCGGGCGTGTATGTGGGCGCCGGCCCCGATGGTGTGCCCAACGCCCAGGCCTACCCAGCCACGGCCGACAGCTTCCGCTACGCCATCAACCCGCCCGTGCGGCAGAAGGCTTCGAACCTGCTGGAGTCGATCGTCGAATCGCGCGGTGGCCTCAACCCTGGTTGCCCGACCCGGCCATGCCCACAGGCGATCTCGGTGGATGACCCGGGCATGTTCGTCGTCAACTACCGCAACGAGCCGTTGGCCCTGCGCGTGTTCGACCCGAACAAGGTGGCGCCGGACGGCAAGCGCGGCATGCAGGCCGACGGCCTCGGTGGCGACCTGGGGTATGCCCTGCAGAGCCGTACCGACCGTGCCATCCCGGCCATGAACCTGGCCCCCTCGGCGATCAACTCTGCGGTCGGCCCTACGGGTGGCACCACCTTGTTCCCGCCGCACATCAACACGGCAGGCAGCGAACCAGGCGACCCGTTCACCCCGATGCTGCGCACCTACTCTGGCGACAACGTGCGGTTGCGCATGCACGCTGGCGGCTATGAGGAGGAGCACAACGTCACGATGCACGGCGTCAAATGGCTGCAGAACGGCACCGGCTACGGCAGCAGCTCCAACTCGGGGTGGAAGGCCTCGCAGATGATCGGCATATCCGAGCAGCTGGGCTTCCTGGCGCCGGTGTCGATGATCTCCAGCTCCGCAACCACCAATGGCGACTACCTGTATTCGCTGGACGCAGCGCTGGAAGGCTACTGGAACGGCATCTGGGGCGTCATGCGCAACTACACCGCGCAACGTGCCGACCTGTTCGCGCTGCCGAACAACCCGCAGCCGGTGGCCATGCGCAACACCATCAACTTCGATGGCATCTGCCCGAGAACCACGGCCAACCCCAGCGGCGTCGGCAGCCGGCCAACGGTCAAGCGCAACTACGAAATCGTCGCCGCGCTGGCCAACGACATCCTCGAAAACCGCAACGGTGTCAGCATCAACGACCCGGCCGGTATCGGCCAGCACGTCGGCGGCCCGCTGAAGGCCAATGGCGGCACCCTGGTGTTCAACAGCCGCACCACCAGCATCCCGCAGGTGACGGTGACCGACGAGGAGGATGGCACCACCTTCACCGTGGGCGGGCACAGCGCGCCACTGCACGACCCGACCGCCGTGCTGTATGTGCGCAAGGCCGACCTGGACACCAACACCGGCAAGCTCAAGGCCGGGGTGCCGGTCGAGCCTCTGGTGCTGCGCGCCAATGCCGGCGACTGCATCAGCATCACCCTGGAGAACCGCCTGCCGCTGGTGATGCCGGACCTGCCCAGCACGGCGGTGATGCAGAACGTGGTCAAGCGCGACCGCAATGACAGCGAAGGCGCTACCGCCTTCAACAACAACCTGATCCGGCCCTCCAGCCACGTTGGCCTGCACGCACAGCTGCTGGCCTATGACATCACCAAGTCCGATGGCGTCAACGTCGGCCTCAACCCGGAGCAGACCGTACCGCCGCGCAGCGGTAACAGTGGTGCCTACCCGACCAGGGTGTACCAGTACTATGCCGGGCACCTGGAGCGTGAAGGCAAGCCGGTGCTGCAACTGGGCCGCACGGTGGACAACATCCGCACCACGGCAATCGAGTTCGGCGCCCTCAACCTCACCCCGGCGGATGTCATCAAGCAACCGCAGAAAGGCCTGGTGGGCGCCATGAGCATCCTGCCGCAGACCGCGACCTTCACCGAGGACGCGGCCAGCCGGGCCCAGGCCACGGTCAAGGTCAGTGGCCAGCCGGACTACCGCGACTTCGTCACCGTCTGGCAGCGTGCGCTGAACATGCGTTGGGCCGACGGCCGCCCGGTGGAGGGTATCGCCACCGAAGGCAACGGTGTGCCAGGTGACCCCAAAGACAACGGCAACATGGCCATCAACTACAAGACCGAGCCGCTGTGGTTGCGCTTCGGCCTGGCACCGGACGCTCCGTTTGGCCGTGCCGATGGCTTTGGCTTCGCGGATGTACCCAACGCGCACATGGCCTACAGCAATGCCCTGGTGGGCAGCGACCCGCAAACCCCGGTGCTGTATGCCAAACCCGGTCAACCCGTGCGCAACCATGTGGTGATGCCCAGTGGCGGCAGCCGTGGCATCACCTACCAGCTGGACGGGCACCTGTGGCCACTGCATGCCTACCAGGCCGAGAAAAACGACCTCGATGGCTACCCGATGAAGCAGCCTGGGATCGGGTCGGTGCGCTTTGGCTACAACCCGATGTCGATGTACATCGGTGCCCAGGAGAGCGTGCTGCCCGCCGCGCACTTCAGCTTCATGTTGCCCAGCGCCGGGGGCGCCAACGCGGTGCCGGGCGACTATCTGTTCCGAGACTACGCCGCCTACGGCAATACCTCGGGGCTGTGGGGGATTCTGCGGGTTACCGACGACGCACCGCCGGCAACGGCGCCGGCACAATAAGAAAAGGGGCGCACCAATATGCATAACAGGAAAATCCGCCCCGCCGTGCTGGGGGTATTGCTGGGCACGGCGTTGATCGGCCTGGGCGTGGCCTACGAGGAGCTCTGGTGCGACCCGCGCGAGCTGCTGCAGGAGCCTGCCGACCCGCAGGCGCTGCACCGGCTCAGCCGGGATGGGGTGACCGTGGAGTTCGAAGCCCGGCCCCTGGCCGGCAGCGAGCTGCGCGAAGGCGCCTTCGCCAATATCCGCTTCAAGGTCACCGACCAGAACAGCGGCCAACCGCTGTCGGGGATGGCGCCAGGGGCGTGGATCGACCCGGCGCAGTCGGCCCCACTGGAAAGCAGCCGCGACCAGAGCTGCAAGGCCCGGGTGGCGCTGTTTCTCAAGAGCAGCATCGGTGCCAGGCCGCTGCTGGACCTGAACAGCTACTTCCTGTTGGTGCTGAACAAGGATGCCAGCCTGACCGTGATCGACCCGACAGTCTCGGTGGGCGGTGTTACCAGCACCCTGGCACGCATCGATTTGCCGGGTCGGCCCATGGATTGGGTGGCTAGCGGCGATGACAAGCAGGTATTCGTGTCAATTCCCGAACGCGGCGAGGTCGCGGTGATCGACACCGAAACCTTTACCCGCGTGGCCACCTTGGAGGCCGGCGAGATGCCGCTGCGCGTGGCCCTGCAGCCGGACCAGCGCCGGTTGTGGGTCGGCAACAACAGCGACGACCCGGCCAAGGGCGGGGTGACGGTGATCGATGTGCATAGCCGCACCACGCTCAAGAGCTTCGCCACCGGCTCCGGGCACCACGAAATCGCCTTCAGCGCCGATTCGCGCTACGCCTACGTCAGCAACCGCGACGGCGGCACCCTGAGCATCATCGACATCCCCGAGATGCGCCTGGTGAAAACCCTCGAAGTTGGCCCGCATCCGTTGGCAGTGGCCTACTCGGCGCTGTCCCAGGCGGTGTACGTGAGCGATGGTTCAGAAGGCACGGTGCGTGTGTACGATGCCCGCAGCCATCAGTTGCGCCATACCGTCCAGGCCGAGCAGGGCCTGGGGCCGATGCGCTTCAGCAGCGATGGCCGTTACGGCATCGTCCTCAACACCCTGGAAAACCAGGCCCTTGTGATCGATGCCAGTACCGACAGGTTGATCCACCGCATCCCGGTGGCGGCCGAGCCGTACCAACTGACGTTCACCAAAGGTTATGCCTACGTGCGCGGCCTGGCGTCTTCGAAGGTCAGCATGATCAACCTGAGCAGCCTGGGCGAAGGCCGCCAGCCGATCATCCAGGGCTTCGATGCCGGCCCCGCCGCGCCGCGCCAGGCCGGGGACCTGCCATTGGCCCAGGGGTTGTCGGTGTCACGGGATGACAACTCGGTATTCGTGGTCAATCCGGTGGACAACACCACGTACTTCTATACCGAAGGCATGAATGCCCCGATGTCGGGTTACAACAACCGCGGCCACCAGGCCCGCGCCGCCATCGTCATCGACCGCAGCCTGCGCGAACTGGCCCCGGGGGTGTATGGCTCGACGGTGAAGATGCCGGCGTCAGGCAAGTTCGACGTGGCGTTCCTGCTCAACCAGCCGCAAATCATCCACTGTTTCAGCACCGACGTGGCTGCCGCCCCGGATGCGGTCAAGCGCAAGGGCGCGCATGCCGAGTTCATCGGCCTGGACCAGCCCTTGCCACAGCACCGCGCCATCACCGCCAAAGTGCGCATCCTCGGTGACGACGGCCGCCCGCGCCTTGGCCTGGACGACCTGACCCTGCGCTACTTCCTGGCGCCGTCATCGATGCCGCGCAACCTGCGCCTGGAAGAGGTGGGCGAGGGTATTTACCAGGCTGCACTGATGCTGCCTGAAGCCGGCGCGTGGTACCTGCATGTGCAGTCGCCGTCGCTGGGGCACAAGTTCGCCGAAGAAAACTACACCAGCCTGCGTGTCCTGCCGGCTGCAGCGTCTACTGCTTCCCAGACTGAAGTGAGGAATGTGCAATGAACGCCAGACATTCTTGCAAGCTGCTCGCACTTTCCATGGCCATGGCCAGCCATCTCGCTATGGCCCACGCGGGCCATGACCACAGTGGGCATGCTCCACAGCCGCCAGCGGCACATCAGGAGAAAGCCAGTGTGCGCTTTGCCGATGTTTCACTGCTCGACCAGGATGGCATGCCAGTGCGCCTGGAAAAGGACCTGGTCGGCGATCATCTGGTGGTGATGGGCTTCATATACACCAGTTGCACCACGGTATGCCCGGTAGTGTCTTCGATCATGGGCAAGGTCCAGCAGCAACTCGGTGGCCGGGTAGGCGAGGAAATCCGCCTGGTGTCGATCAGCGTGGACCCGCAGCGTGACGACTCCAAACGCTTGCAGAGTTACGCCAAGGCGTTCCAGCACGGCCCTGGCTGGAGCTGGCTGACCGGCTCGCCCTATGCCATCACCGAGACCCTCAAAGGCCTGGGCAGCTTCAGTGCCGACCTCAGCCAGCACCCCCCGATGATCATGGTGGGTGACGGGCACAGCGGCCACTGGACGCGTTATTACGGCTTCACCGACCCGGCCGTGCTGATCGACGAAATCAACCGCCTCAGCGCCCGTCGGGTGCATGCCAAGAGTACGGCCATCGCCGAACACCAGGAGGTGCAACCATGAGCAGCCAAGCGTCCTGTCGCGTCGGCATGCGCAGCTTCGACTGGCTGGCCCTGGCCGGTTGCCTGTGGATCTTCGCGTCGGTCGCCATGGCCCACGAAGGCCATGCACCGAGCGCTCCCAGCCCGCAGCCTTCGCCCCCGGTGATGGCCAGTGGCGAAGGCACCCGCGATGCGCACACCTGGTTCACCGACACCGTGCTCCAGGACCAGAATGGCCGCGCGCTGCGCTTTTACAGTGATGTGCTCAAAGACAAGGTGGTGATGCTCAACGTCATCTTTACCCACTGCACCGATGCCTGCCCGCTGATCACCCGCAAGCTGCGTGAGGTGCGCGAGGCCATGGGCCCGGAGCTGGCCAGCCAGGTGACCTTCGTGTCCATCAGCAGCGATCCGCTCAACGACACCCCGGCAGCGCTCAAGGCCTTTGCTGAAAAACAGGGGGTGGACAGCGCCAACTGGCTGTTCCTGACCGGCGACAAGGCCAGCGTCGATCTGGTGCTGGGGCGTATCGGCCAGTTCCTGCCCAGCCCCGAGCAGCACTCGACCCAGCTGATAGCCGGTGACGTGGCGGGCAAGCGCTGGAGCAAGATCCGCCCCGATGCACCGCCAGCGGCCATTGCCCAGCGCATGCAGTTGCTGACCCAGCCGTTGGCCGGACGGTAAATGCACTCACAGGATCTGCGCAGCCGCGCAGAACATAGTGGCAGCACTGACAGGATCTGCGCAGCGGCGCAGAACACAGTGGGAGCCGGCTTGCCGGCGATGAGGCCAGAATGAACACAGCGAGATTACTTTGCTTGGCGCTGGGCCTGACCTGCTGCGCTCAGGCGCTTGCCCTTGACCTCACCGCCCACGAGCAAGCCGGTAAACGCCTGTACCGCGAAGGCCTATCCAGCAGCGACGCGCAATTGCTGGCCCGCGTAGGTGCCAGCGACATGCGCGTGCCCGCCAGCGTGTTGCCCTGCGCCAGTTGCCACGGCAATGATGGCCGTGGCCGCGCCGAAGGCGGGGTGCGCCCGCCCAGCCTCGACTGGCAGCGCCTGGCCCAGGGCCAGGGCGCACGCCAGAGCAACGGCCGCAGCTACCCGGCGTACACCGACAACAGCCTGGCCCGCGCCATCCAGCACGGCCTGGACCCGGCCGGCAACCGCCTGGACCCGGCCATGCCTCGCTTTGAACTGACCCTGGCCGACCAGCGCAACCTCACCGCCTACCTCAAACGCCTGGCTGATGAGCGCGACCCTGGCGTGGAAGAAGGGGTGCTACGCCTGGGTACCCTGTTGCCCGCCAGCGGGCCGTTGGCCGAGGCCGGGCAGGTGGTGCGCGCGGTGCTCGAGGACGGGGTGACCCAGCTCAATCAGCAGGGCGGCGTTCATGGCCGGCGCCTGGAACTGGTGGTGATCGACCCCGGCAGCGACCTGGCCAGTGCCGAGCATGCGTTGCAGCAGTTGCTCGAGCAGCAGCGGGTATTTGCGCTGATCAGCCCGCTGGCACCGATGCTCGACCCGCGCCTGGCCCTGCTGCTCGAACAGCATGGCGTGCCACTGGTTGGCAGTACACCGCGCGGTGGCGGCAGTGCGCAGATATTCGACCCCATGCCAGGTATCGCCACGCAATTGCTGAGCCTGGCCGTGCATGCCCGCGATACCTTGGGCCTGGCGCCAGATGGCTTGCGTGTGGTGTATGCCGGCGATGACCAGGCAGTGCAAGCCGAACAGGTGCGCGAGCGCCTGCAGCAGCTGGGTTGGGCGCCAGCACCGGTCGAGGCCTTCAAAGGCCAGCCGGTGCAGGGGCAGGGCATTGTTTTTCTAGGCCGCGCCCAGGCCTTTGCCGAGCTGGCCACGGCGTTGCAGGCGGCAGGCCGTGCCCCCTATCTGTTCGCCACCTCCAGCCAGGTGGCCGGTGCCGTGGCCTCGCTACCGGCCCAGTGGTCGCAGCGGGTGTTCCTGGCCTATCCGTTCGTGCCCGCCGACTGGACCGAACAGGGCATGGCGACCTTGGCCGGCCTGCAGCAGCGTCAAGGCCTCGACACGCGTCAGGCCTCGCTGCAAGTCAACACCCTATGTGCCCTGCGCCTGCTTGGCGAAGCCCTCAAGCAGATCGGCCGTGACGCCAGCCGCGAGCGCCTGGTTGCGGCGCTGGAGGGCCTGCATGACGTCGATACCGGCCTGACCCCGCCGCTGGGCTTCGGGCCGGGCCAGCGCCAGGGCCTGGCCGGCGCCCATGTGGTCGCGGTGGCGCTGCCTGGGCCACGTTTTACAGCTGTCGTCCCGTATCGGCCTGTACCGGTCAGCCCTTGAGTGGAGGTTGCCATGCGTATTCTGTTGCTGTGCCTGCTGTTGCTGGTCGCCAAGGCGGGCTGGGCCGATAGCCCGGCGGCGCGGGTCAATGGTGTGGACATCGGGCTGCTGCGCCTGGAGCGCTATTTCAGCGAGTATCTGCAGGCACAGGGGCGGGCGGTGACCAGTATCCGCAACCCTGCGCTGTACAAACGTCTGCGCAGCCAGGCCCTGGACGAACTGATCGACAAGGAGTTGCTGTGGCAAGAAGCCCAGCGCCGCGGCATCGCCATCAGTGATGAACAGGTGTCGGCGCAGCTAGGTGAAGTCGAGGCGGCATTCGCAAGCCCAGCGCTGTTTGAAAGACGGCTTGCACAGGCAGGGTTCGACCGCGCAGCATACGCTGACTACCTGCACCGGGAGCTGGCAGCGCAACAGGTGTATGCCCAGCTCAGCGCGGTAGCCGAACCCACCCAGGCCGAGGTGGAAGCGTTTTATCAGGCCAACCAACAGAGACTGCAAGGAGCGCAGAACCAAAGTGATAATTCTTCGGTCATACGCGAACAGGGCCTGGTGCTGGCCAGGGCCTCGCTCATCAGCCAGTTGCAGGCACAGTCACGGCAAGCGGCGCGCCAACGTTTGCGCGAATCCGCTAAAGTGGAAATCGCTGACTGAAGCCTGCGATGGCGTTTCCCCAAAGCTGGGGAATAACGGCTTGGCAAAGTGCCATCAGGTGCCCCGGATGTGGGGCAGCGGGCCTGAGCCTGTTCGTAGGGCTATCAAAGGTGCCAGCAAAATCAATAACTTGACGTGGTGCAACATGACTATTCATGCCTGGCACGAAGCCTGCTCAAGCCTTACCAAGGCCGCACTTCGCAGACCGGGTAACCGGGCAGTTCTTGGGAGTCGACCTTGGTGAACAGAGTATTGGTAGTCGATGACGAACAGACCCTTGCGCAAAACCTGCAAGCGTACCTGCAGGCGCAAGGCCTGGAAGTCCATGTTGCCCACGACGGTGCCAGTGGTATCGGCCTGGCTGAGTGCCTGGCACCGGATGTGATCGTGCTGGATTACCGCTTGCCCGATATGGAGGGTTTTCAGGTCCTGGAGACCGTGCGCAAGAACAGGCAGTGCCACTTCGTGCTGATCACCGCCCACCCGACCGCCGAGGTCCGTGAGCGAGCCGCCGAACTTGGCGTGACCCATGTCCTGTTCAAGCCGTTCCCGCTGTCGGAACTGGCGCGCCCGATCTTCGACCTGATGGGCATCGAGCGCCGGCGCAGGGCCACGGACAACCCGGCAGAAGGGTTCGTCGAACGACGCCAGAACAGGAACGAATCGTTCCCCTTGCAGTTGTACGATGGTAGCTGGGTACTGGCCGACCGCCGCCGTAATGGCGCCAAGCCCCCTGGACCCGACGACGACCAACTGCTCACTGGGGAATAGCGGCGCCCGCAGCCCTCACCGAGCCTGCGACGCGCCCCCTGAGCGGAGTCGCAGGCCATGTCAGATGTATTCGACCACAGCGTTTCGGCCTCATCGCCGGTACAGGCTCCGCCAGCCTCAAGCTACCCCCGCGATCTCATGGCCCAGGCCCGCCTGCAAGCCAGCGGCGAGCGCCTGCTCAACTGCCTCGAACGCCTCGCCTGCGACACCCCCGACACCTTCATCCGCCGCCTGGGCAGCACCCTGCATTACCCGGTACTGGACAGCCAGAGCCTGTTGGCCAGCACCCCTCGTTTCGACAAGATCAGCCTGGCCCAATGCCTGAAGCGCGAGTTCGTGCTGATAGAGCAGGGCGGTGAACTGCGGGGTGTGTTCGCCGACCCCTTCGACCACGCCCGCCTGGCCTGGATCGACGATGTGCTGCAAGGCGCGCCTTTGTACCTGGCCCACGCCGCCGACCTTGCCACCTTCCTGGCCCGCCACGAAGAAAGCTTTCACGCCGTCGATGCCCTCGATCACGACGCCGAAGCCAGCAGCGAAAGCGACCCGCTGCAACGGCTGTCGCTGACCAGCATCAGCGAAGACCAGAGCAAGGTGGTCAAGCTGGTCAACTCAACCCTTTACGACGCCCTCAAGCAGCATGCCAGCGATATCCACCTGGGCATGACCGGCCAGGGCCTGACCATCAAATACCGCATCGACGGCGTGCTCAACGCGGCCGGCAAGGCCAGTGGCAGCGCCTTCGCCGACCAGGTGATTTCGCGCATCAAGGTCATGGCCGAGCTGGACATCGGTGAAAAGCGCGTGCCTCAGGACGGCCGCTTCAAGGTTGCCGTAGGCGAGCGCCAGATCGACTTCCGGGTGTCGATCATGCCCAGCATCTTCGGTGAAGACGCCGTGCTGCGGGTGCTCGACAAACAGGACCTGTCCGACCGTGTCAGCGGCGTGCAGCTGCAGGCCCTGGGCTTTGCCGATGAAACCCTGCGTGCCCTGCGCCGCCTGGCCGCCGAGCCCTACGGCATGATCCTGGTCACCGGCCCCACCGGCAGCGGCAAGACCACCACGCTGTACGCCATGATCAGCGAGATCAACCACGGTGTGGACAAGATCATCACCATCGAAGACCCGGTCGAGTACCAGTTGCCCGGCGTGCTGCAGATCCCGGTCAACGAGAAGAAGGGTTTGACCTTCGCCCGTGGCCTGCGCTCGATCCTGCGCCACGACCCGGACAAGATCCTGGTCGGCGAAATCCGCGACCCCGACACCGCGCAGATCGCCGTGCAGTCGGCACTTACCGGCCACCTGGTGTTCACCACCATCCACGCCAACAACGTCTTCGACGTGATCGGCCGCTTCAGCCAGATGCAGGTCGACCCCTACAGCTTCGTCTCCGCCCTCAACGCTGTGCTGGCCCAACGCCTGATCCGCCTGGCCTGCCCGCATTGCTGCACGCCGTGCGAGGCCGATGACGAAACCCTGGCCGCCTCCGGCCTTACCCGTGACGCCGTGCAGGGCTGGACGTTCGTCCGCGCCCAGGGCTGTGGCCAGTGCCGCGGCAGTGGCTACCGCGGCCGCAGCGCCATCGCCGAACTGCTGCACCTGGATGACGACCTGCGGCAGATGATCGTCGAACGTCGCCCGCTGGCGCAGATCAAGGCGCTGGCCTGCCAGCGCGGCCTGCGTCTGCTGCGCGCATCCGCCCTGGACCTGGTCCGCGAGGGCCGTACCACGCTTGAGGAGATCAACCGTGTCACATTCATTGCGTGATCATGCCTCTACCCGTTACTGCGCCGTGCTCGGCGCCGAAGGCGTCGGCCTGGGCCGCTGGCACGGCAACCAGCACCAATGGCTGGGCAGCCGCGCCTTCACCGGTGACGCCGGGCAACCGGCCTGGGATGCGGCCCTGCAGGCGCTAGCCGCGCTGCTGGGCGAGCATGCCGTGCGCGGTGGCCAGTGCCAGGTGCTGCTGTCGGCGCGCTACAGCCGGTTCTGCCTGGTGCCTTGGAGCGCTGCCATCAGCCATCCACGCGAGCTTGAGGCCTACGCCCGGGCCTGCTTCGAGAACCTCTATGCCCAGCCGCTCGACGACTGGCGCATCGCCCTTTCGCCAGAGCCGGCCGGCGCTGCGCGTATCGCCACAGCGCTGCCTGAGGCACTGCTGCAGGGGCTGCAGGCACTGGCCCGGGAAAATCGCTTGCGCCTGCGTTCGGTGCAGCCGTACTTGATGGCTGCCTACAACCGCTGCTCATCGCAGCTGCAGGCGGGCGATTTCCTGTTTGTCCTCGCCGAGCCACGGCGCAGCGTGCTGCTGCTGGCCGCCGGTGGCGCCTGGCAGCAGGTGCTGACGCAGGGTTGCGCCGACAGCGACCAAGCCCTGCAGGCGCTGATCGAACGGACCTGCGAGCTGTATGGCGAGCACATGCCGCAGGTCTACCTGCATGCCCCGGGCCGGGGCGACGTGCCGCAACTGGCGGCGGTGCAGCTGTGCCAGCCGGCCAGCGAAGCCGACCCGCTGTGCGCCATGTGGCGGGCGGTGGCCTGACATGCGCCGCCTCGACCTGGAATTCCAGCCCCGGCGCAGCAGCCCGCTGGCCTGGTCGCTGCTGGCCCTGGGCGGCGCGGTGGTGGCCGTGCTGGTACTGCTGCAACAGCACCTGCAAGCCGAGCAGGTTCACCTTGAGGCCCGGCTGCACAGCCTGGAGCTGCAACTGGGCCGCCGCCCTGCCACGGTCGCCCCGCAGAACAGCGCCGCCAGCCGCGAGCAGGCCGAACGCCTGGCGCAGATGCGCAGCGTTTCCCAGCAACTGCAACGGCCCTGGCAGCAACTGTTCGCCATGCTTGAAGCGCAACCCCAGGAAGACGTGGCCCTGCTCAGCCTGACGCCCGATGCCCGCAAGGGCCAGGTGCGCATTGCCGCCGAGGCCCGCAACCTGGAAGCGATGCTGCAGTACCACCACCGCCTGGAACAGAGCACCGAGCTCAGCGATGTATCGCTGCTCAACCATGAGGTGGTGGCGGGCCAACCCGAGCACCCGGTGCGCTTCACCCTTACCGCCACCTGGGAGACCGGCCATGCGCGCCCCTGACTCGATAAACAGCCTGATCCTTCAGGAGCAGTTGCGCCGTATCGGCCCGGTCGGCCTGGCCGGCGCCGCAATGGCCGTCCTGGCAGTCGCTGTAGCGCTGGCCGGGGTGCTGCCGCAGTGGCAGGCCCTGCGCGAGCTGCGCGCCAGCGAGGCCGATGCCAGCGCCCAGGTCGAGCGGGTCAGGCGCGGCGAACTTAAAGTCGCCGTCAAGCCTGAACAGCAAGCGCTGGACAGCCTGCGCCAGCAACTGCCAGGGCAACCTGAAGCCAGCGAGCTGATCGAGCGCCTGTACCACCTGGCCAGCGCCCAACGAATCAGCCTGGCCCGTGGTGAGTACGCCCTGGGTGTCGACCCCAAGACCCAGCTGGCGCGTTACCAGATCGTCCTGCCGGTACGTGGCAGCTATCCGCAGATCCGCGGCTTTGTGCGCGGCCTGCTGGGCCAGTTGCCGACCCTGGTGCTGGAAGACCTGGAGCTGCAGCGCAAGCGCATTGGCGACAGTGAACTCAATGGCCGCCTGCGCATGACCCTTTACCTGTCGAGGTCGTGATGAACACTCAGCGTGCAGTGGTGTGGGCGGGGTTTCTGGGGCTTGCCGGGGCGTTGGCCTGGGCGCCTGGGCACTGGTTCGGCGAGGGCAGCGAGGAGGCCCTGATCGCCGGCAAGCCGGCGCCCACACAAGCGGTTTCTGAGAGTGCCGGCGTACCGGTGATGAAGCCAGAACAGGCCACGCGCGACCTGTTCCCCCGCCAGCAATGGACCAAACCCAAGGCCCTGGCCACGGTCACCGAACAACCTGTGGTCGCCACCTCGGTGGTAGCCGCTGCCCCCGCAGCCCCGGCGCTGCCTTTCCAGTTCGTCGGCCGCCTGGGCGATCGCGATGACCTGCAGGTCTTCCTGCGCAGCGGCGAAAAACTCTACGTCGTGCGCCAGGGCGACGTGATTGACGACACCTACCGCCTCGATCGGGTTTCGGCCAATGAGCTGGGCCTGGTCTACCTGCCTTTGCACCAGTCACAGACGCTGTCTGTCGGGAGCGCACCATGAAGCCATCGAAGTTGTGCAAGCCTGCTCCGTTCATGCTGCTGGCGCTCTGCGTGGCCATTGCCGGCTGCGGTTCGAGCGCGGTGCGCAAAGACAGCCAGGCGCTGATGAAAGAAGGCCAGTACGAGGCCGGTATCGCTCGCCTGGAAGAGGCGCTGCGCGACGACCCGCGTGACACCGACCTGAACATTGCCCTGGCCCAAGGCCGCCAGCACGCGGTCGAGGCGCTGCTTGGCCAGGCCGACAGCGACCGCATCCGCCACGACTTCGCCGGCGCGCGCCTTGGTTATGGCCGCGTGCTCACCCTGGAACCGAACAACCGCCGCGCGCATGAGGGCATCCGCCAGCTGGAACTGATGCGCACCCTCGATGACCGTGTTGCGCTGGGCCAGGCTGCGCTGCGCCAGGGCGACCTGTTCGGTGCCGAGCGTTACATGCGTGAGGTGCTGCGCCTGGACCCGCAAAACCAGAAGGGCATCATGCTGCGCAGCGATATCGAGAACGTCCAGGCCCGCACGGCGCAGCCCTTCCCGCAACTGCGCAGCAAGCTGGAACGCCCGGTGACCCTGGAGTTTCGCGATGCCGAGCTCAAGGTCATTTTCGAAGTGCTGTCCCAGGTGGCCGGCATCAACTTCATTTTCGACAAGGACCTGCGCCCGGACATGAAGGCCACCATCTTCGTACGCGAGGTGCGCATCGAGGATGCCATAGCCCTGTTGCTGGAACAGAACCAGCTGCGCCAGAAGATCGTCAACGACAACACCTTGCTGGTCTACCCCGACTCGCCGCAGAAGACCAAGGACTACCAGGAACTGGTCATGCGCACGTTCTACCTGACCAGCATCGATGCCAACACCGCACTGAACATGGTCAAGACCATGCTCAAGACCCGCGATGTATTCGTTGATGAGCGCCTCAATACCCTGACCATGCGCGACACCCCCGACGCCGTGCGCATGGCCGAGAAGCTGCTGCAGTCGCAGGACCAGTCCAACCCTGAAGTGGTGCTGGAAGTGGAGGTGATGGAGGTGGCCCGCTCGCGCATCCTCGACCTTGGCCTGCAATGGCCCAATACCTTCGGGGTGCTGAGCGATGAGGGCAACCCGGTCAGCGTGCTGGACCAGTTGCGCGGCATCAACTCCGGGCGTATCAGCATCTCGCCGGCGCCCCAGGCCAAGATCAACGCCCAGGACAAGGACATCAACACCCTCGCCAGCCCGGTGATCCGCGTCAGCAACCGCGAGCAGGCGCGCATCCACATCGGCCAGCGTGTGCCGATCATCAGCGCCACCTCGGTACCTTCCACCCAAGGGCCGGTGATCACCGAAAGCGTCACCTACCTGGATGTCGGTCTGAAGCTTGAAGTGCAGCCTACCGTGCACCTGAACAACGAGGTGGCGATCAAGGTGGCGCTCGAGGTCAGCAACGCCACCCCGCTGGAGCCGACCCGCCAGGGCACCATCCCGGTCCAGGTCGACACCCGCAACGCCCAGACCAGCCTGCGCCTGCACGACGGCGAAACCCAGGTGCTGGCGGGGCTGGTGCGCAACGACAAGACCTCCAGCGGCAACAAGATCCCGGGCCTGGGCGACATCCCTGGCCTGGGCCGGCTGTTCGGCAGCAACCGCGATGACATGAGCAAGTCTGAACTGGTACTGGCGATCACCCCGCGGATCGTACGCAACCTGCCTTACCAGAGCCCCTCGGACATGGAGTTCGCCACCGGTACCGAATCGAGCATGCAGGTGCGCCAACTGGCCCTGCCTTTGCCAGCCGGCACGCTGCCGGCCGATGAGCCGGGCCAGGCGCCTGGCGATGCACCGGTTGTCGACAGCCAGATGGCGGTGGTACCTGCCGGCAAGGGCCCACGGCCATGAAACGCCGCGTGCAAGGCTTCAGCCTGATCGAGGTGGTGCTGACCCTGGCATTGCTCGGGCTGCTCGCCAGCATGGCTGCACCGCTGACCGAAACCGTGGTGCGCCGCACCAAGGAGCAGCAATTGCGTCAGGCGCTGTACCAGATCCGCGATGCCATCGATGCCTACAAGCGGGCCTTTGACGCAGGTTTCATCGAAAAAGGCCTGGATGCCAGTGGCTACCCGCCAAACCTGCAGGTACTGGTCGACGGGGTGCGCGATGTACGCAGCGCCAAGGGCAACAAGTTCTACTTCCTGCGGCGCATCCCGCACGACCCGCTGGTGGCGGCAAAAGACGATGACGGCGGTGGCTGGGGCTTGCGCGCCTATGACAGCGGGCCGGACAACCCGCGTGACGGCGAAGACGTTTACGACGTGTACTCCAAGGCCCGCGGCAAAGGCCTCAACAACATCCCCTACGGGCAATGGTGACGGCCATGAAACGCAGCCGAGGTTTCACCCTGATCGAACTGCTGGTGGTGATGGCGATCATCGCCACGCTGATGACCATTGCCATGCCACGTTACTTCAACAGCCTGGAAAGCTCCCGTGAGGCTGCCCTGCGCCAGAGCCTGGCGGTGCTGCGTGAGGCGCTGGACCACTACTACGGCGACACCGGCCGCTACCCCGACTCGCTGGAACAACTGGTCGAGCAGCGCTACCTGCGCAACACCCCGATCGACCCGATTACCGAACGCGGTGATGCCTGGCAACTGGTGCCGCCGCCAGAAGGGGTGGCCGGTGGCGTGGCCGACATCAAGAGCGGTGCGACAGGGAGGGCACGTGATGGCAGCCACTTCGCACAATGGTAAGGCCTGCAACGGCTTCACCTACCTGGGTGTATTGCTGCTGATCGCAGCCAGCAGCGTGGCCCTGGCGTCCAGCGGCACGCTGTGGTCCAGCGCGGCGCAGCGCGAAAAGGAGCGTCAGTTGCTGTGGGTGGGTGGCCAGTATGCCCAGGCACTGCGCAGCTATTACCGCGCTTCGCCAGGCCTGGCGCAGTACCCGCAGGCGCTGGCCGACCTGCTGGAGGACAACCGTTTTCCCGAGCCGAAACGGCACATTCGCCGGTTGTACCCGGACCCGGTCACCGGCAGTGATGAATGGGGGCTGTTGCGTTCGATCGACGGGCGCATCACCGGGGTGCACAGCCGCTCCGACGCTACCCCGTTCAAACGCAGCGGCTTCGACACGCAGTGGTCCGGCTTCGAAGGCCTCGAGCACTACAGCGACTGGCAGTTCGTCGCCGAGCAGGCCTTCAACGAAAGCGCCAGTGGCGCACAGACCCACAGCAGCCCGGGGGACGCGCCATGAAACGCCTGAACGTGTTTTGCCTGAGCCTTGGCCTGCTGCTGGCCGCCGGGGTATCCGATGTGGCGCAGGCCGATGCCGAAGACGAGATGAAGGGCTTTATCGTCGACAACACCATCTCGCACATCGGTCACGACTTTTACTACTACTTTGCCGACCGCCTGCGTGCCACCAGCCGCCTGGATTTCAACCTGGTGGTGCGAGAACGCCCGGATGCCCGCTGGGGCAGCCTGATCACGGTGGAGTTCGAGCGCGACGTGTTGTACCGCCGCTTTCTGCCACCCAACGTCACCCAACTGAAAGAAGAGGCCGTTGCGGCCGCCGACCTGGTCAAGCAGGAGGTGATTCAACGCAAGCTGCAACGCCTGCTGCAAGACACCACTGATCTGGAGAGGGACGAGCTATGAACACGCGTATACCCCACTGCATCGCCGCCTGTCTCGTGGCCTGCGCCGTTACCGCCCAGGCCACGGAGCTGGTGTACACCCCGGTCAACCCGGCGTTCGGTGGCAACCCGCTCAACGGCACCTGGTTGCTGAACAACGCCCAAGCGCAGAACGACTATGACGACCCCGACCTCAAGGACCGCACCTCCGCCTTTGGCGGTACCTCGGCCCTGGAACGCTTCAGCAACCAGCTGGAATCGCGGATGTTGTCGCAGTTGCTGGACAACATCAGCAATGGCCAGACCGGCAGCATGGCCACCGATGCCTTCCTGATCGATGTGATCGATGACTCCGGTGCCCTGAGCATCAAGGTCACCGACCGCGTCACAGGAGAAATTTCGATCATTGAGGTCAGCGGCCTGAACCCCTGAGAGGGACGGGTTGTTATCTGGGGAGAGAACACCATGAAACGTCTGCTGAGCACTTTGCTGATCCTCGCCGCCCTGCAAGGCCTCCAAGGTTGCGGCCTGCGCGAACCGATGTCGGCCGAACAGGACTCGGAAAGCCCGACCCTGACTCCGCGCGCGTCGACTTACTACGACCTGATCAACATGCCACGGCCCAAGGGCCGGCTGATGGCGGTGGTGTATGGCTTCCGCGACCAGACCGGGCAGTACAAGCCGACCCCGGCCAGCTCGTTTTCCACCAGTGTCACCCAAGGGGCGGCGAGCATGCTGATGGATGCCCTCAATGCCAGCGGCTGGTTCGTGGTGCTGGAGCGTGAAGGCCTGCAGAACCTGTTGACCGAACGCAAGATCATCCGCGCCTCGCAGAAAAAGGCCGACGTACCGGAGAACATCCAGACCGAGCTGCCGCCACTGCAAGCGGCCAACCTGATGCTCGAAGGCGGCATCATCGCCTACGACACCAATGTGCGCAGCGGCGGGGAAGGGGCACGCTACCTGGGCATCGACATCTCCCGCGAGTACCGGGTCGATCAGGTCACGGTCAACCTGCGGGCGGTGGACGTGCGCACCGGGCAGGTACTGGCTAACGTGATGACCAGCAAGACCATCTACTCGGTGGGGCGTAGCGCCGGGGTGTTCAAGTTCATCGAGTTCAAGAAGCTGCTCGAAGCAGAAGTGGGCTACACCACCAACGAACCCGCGCAGTTGTGCGTGCTGTCGGCTATCGAGTCGGCGGTAGGGCATTTGCTGGCACAGGGGATCGAGCGGCGGTTGTGGCAGGTGGCGGGGGATGCAGGGGATGGCAAGGCTGGGGTGGACAAGTACCTGAGCCAGTCTCAGGCGCAATGACCATGAAGACGACATCGCCCCTCACAGGTACAGAGGCGTCCGAGCGCGCGCTGTACCTCGAGGTTGGCATCCTTGTCCGGGTAAAAACTGCCGTCAGGACACAGGCTTGGTACCAGCCGGAATCCATGTTTTCTGCGCTTCACAACGGACGCCGATCTGCAGGTTGTTTTCTTCCCTATACGGGTTCCCTTTATCGTCGATCAGGTAGAACACCTCATGCAGGTACTGTTTGCCCTGCTCGTCCCGGTAACATCTGAACGCAGTGTTCTCAGGGAAGGCCTCGCGAATCTTCGAGAACTCGGTAGCGCTGCCTACCATCGCGTCGAATGCTTGATTGTCAAAACTGACTACTTTTCTCAAGTCGACAAAGTCCTGAAAATACGCCTGCATCTCCTTGCCTGAGCAGGTGCCGTGTTTTTGCCATTCGTGCGCGAACATGCCCTTGGGCTCGCGGGTAACGATGTCCCGCAGGGCTTTGTTGGCAAGCACCGCACTCATCTCATCGGCCCTCATTGCACAGGCTTCGCCGTTGGTGCAGTCAGGGGAATTGGTGCAGTACTGGGGGTGACGGTTGGTGAGGTGGCCGCTGCTTTCGCTGTAGGGCCAGATACCGTGGGTGAGAAAGCGTTGCGGTGCCTGGTCACAGCCAGGCGTTGAGGGCCGCATGATGCAGAACGTGGGTTGCCAAGTGACGGAGTAGACCAGGTACTTGGCGGGTGGCGCATCGACATAGGCCTCTTCATTGGCATCCAGCGCCATGACGCGGCTTGCCCCGAAGAGGGCCATCAGTAGCAGGAATGTGGTCATCAAGCGCATGGGTTCACTCCCTTGAACGAGACCGCTCTGGTAGTGGCGGCGTCAGCTCAATTAACCGGGAGCAGGAGGGCGCTCGTCTACTGGCAAAAATGTCGGGTGGCTATTTGACTGCATCACCCCGCCTTGCGCAACGTCAGGTTGATCCGCCGCTCGCCCATCCGCGGATGCACGCCAGGCTTGATCGGCAATACACCATGAAAGCGCAACCGGTCCTCACCTCCCCATACCAGCACATCGCCATGGCTCAACGCTATTCGCCGGGTCTTGTCCGAGCGCTGGAAACCACCCAGCAGGAACACCGCCGGCAACCCCAGAGATACCGACACGATCGGCTGGCCGAAGTCCGCTTCGTCGCGATCCTGGTGCAGGCTCAGGCGGGTACCGGGCAGATAGTGGTTGACCAGGCAGGCATCAGGTACGAACGCGTCGAAGCCTGCCGCGGCCGCAGCACGCCCGGCCAGGTCAAGCAGAGCTTCAGGCAGGGCTGGCCAAGGTTCGCCGTTGGCTGGGTCGGTCGGGCTGTATCGGTAGCCCTTGGCGTCGCTGACCCAACCCAGCGAACCGCAGTTGGTCAAAGCCACCGCCATGTGCAGCCCGCCAGGCGTACGCATGTGCCGGAAGGGGGCTGCGCGAAGCACAGGGCGCAGAGCGTCGAGCAGCCGCTCGACTTGCGCAAGGGCGAAGCCGGGCAACAGCACGGTGTGGCTGGCCAGCCGTTGTGGCTGGGGGCCGAACAGGTCGAGATCGGACTGGATCATGGTCGTGATGTCGAGGGATGTGTGTGGCCATTCTAACCCGCTCAGCAGGCAGGCCAGGGTTTTTCACTGCTATAGAACACGGCGAGCCACACGGTATGGGTGCCTTGTGCGGTCCATTCCACGCGATGGCGGCAATGGGCCGGGATGTCCAGGCAATCACCCGGCGCCAGCAGCCGTGTGTAGGCCTCATGCTCGAGGCGCAGGCCGGCACTGCCGCTCAGCAGCACGATCCATTCGCCTTCGGGCTGGTCGTACCAGAAGCCGGGAGGGCTGCACTGGCCGCTTGAAACAATGCGCTCGATACGCAGGCCCGGGCGTTGCAGGAGGTCATCGACCCGTTCCGGTGTGGCAGGGTCACACGGTGGGAGGGTGGTCAGCACGTTGGCAGGTGTCATAGCGCATCTCGCTGTATGGGAGGTATTTCACTATGGACTGGATCGAAAGGTCGCGCGCTTCTTGACCACCTATCTCGAATGTAGGACTTTTCTGAGACCAAATGCCAAAGGACTCATATGGACAAGCTTCTGGCGATGAGGATGTTCGCTGCCACCGTCGACGCTCGGGGCTTTTCCGCCGCAGCGCGCAAGCTCGGCGTGGCCACCTCGTCGGTGACGCGGCTGGTTGATGCTCTGGAGTCGGCACTGGGGGCCACTTTGCTCAACCGCTCCACGCGCCAGGTTACCCTTACAGAAGCAGGTGCCCGTTACTACGCCCGTGCACGTGAGATCTTCGAAGCGCTGGATGAAGCCGATGCCAGTGTCGCCGACCGTGGCGAGGAACCGGTGGGTGTGCTGCGCTTGTGCCTGCCGGTTGAGTTCGGCCGCCGGGTGATTGCGCCACACCTTGGGCAGTTTCTGGCGCGCCATCGTGCTCTGGAGCTGGACATCGACATGAGTGATCGGATCGATGACTTGCTTGGCGGTCGTTACGACGTGTCGATCCGGCTTGGCGACCCTGCGCCCAGTGAGGAACTGGTGTGCCGGCAACTGGGCCGCTTCGAGCGTTGGCTGGTGGCAAGCCCTGACTATCTGGCCGGTTGCCAGACCTTGCAGCACCCGGGTCAGTTGCTTGATCACGCCTGCCTGCGCTTTAGCTACGGGCAGATGGTGCGGCCTTGGCGCTTGCGGCTGGGCGATGAGGTGCTGGAGCTGGATGTCAGGGGCCCACTGCGCAGCGCCAACGCTGATCTGCTGCGCGAAGCTGCGCTGGCCGGCAGCGGTATCGCGCTGCTGGCTGACTGGATGGTCCGCGAGGATGTCGCGGCCGGGCGCTTGCGACGTCTGTTCGATACCTGGCAGATCAGCCCGGGCACCGCCAACGCCAGCATCAATGCCTTGTATCTCCCCAACCATCGTGGTTCGCGACGCGTGCAGGCATTCATCAGGTTCTGCGAAGGCCTGCTGGTGCCCTGAGAAATTTGCGTTGCGCAGAATGCAAAGCCCCGTTGCGTCAAGGCCGGGTTCTCTTGCCGGGGATGTACCGCTAATGTGCCCGGCATATTCCACCCAATGCCGAGGAACCTCGCATGAATCCCTCCCTTGCTGCTGCGCAGGCTGCAGCTCCAGCACTGAGTCGTGCCCTGATTACCCTGCTGGCGTTCTGTTGCGGCGCTATCGTCGCCAATATCTATTACGCCCAGCCTATTGTCGGGTTGATTGCTCCGGACCTTGGGCTGTCTGCAGAGCGAGCCAGCCTGATCGTTTCGTTGACCCAGTTGGGTTATGCGCTGGGTCTGCTGCTGGTACCGCTGGCCGATCTGGTTGAAAACCGTCGGCTCATGGTCTTCACTGCCGTGCTCGCTTGCGCAAGCCTGCTGTTGGCGGGTACCAGCAGCCATGGCCAAGGCCTGTTATTCCTGGGTTATGCGCTGTTGATCGGTTTCAGTTCGGTCGCCGTACAGATGCTCATTCCGCTGGCAGCGCACTTGGCACCGGAGCAGCAACGCGGGCGTGTGGTCGGCAATATCATGGGGGGCCTGTTGTTGGGCATCCTGCTGGCGCGGCCGCTGTCGAGCCTGGTGGCTGACCATTTCGGCTGGCGCATGGTGTTCATCGGTGCAGCGGGCCTGATGTTGGCGATCATCCTGCTGTTGGTGCTGACCCTGCCGCGTCGGGTGCCCGACCACAAGGCCAGCTACGCCGCACTGATGGTCTCGTTGATTGCATTGTTGCGACAGTACCCGGTGTTGCGCCAACGCTCGTTGTATCAAGCATTGATGTTCGGGGCGTTCAGCCTCTACTGGACGGCGGTGCCGCTGGTCCTGGCGCAAGAGCATGGCCTTTCGCAGAGCCAGATCGCGTTGTTTGCCCTGGTGGGTGCAGTCGGGGCCATCGCCGCGCCACTGGCCGGACGCCTGGCCGACGCCGGCCATGCCCGCGCCGCGTCACTGCTTGCCTTGGTGTTGGCGCCTGTGGCATTGCTGCTGGGGTTGACCGCACCGGGGTATAGCGTCATCGGCCTGGCAATGACAGGGGTACTGCTGGATTTTGCGGTGCAGATGAACATGGTCATCGGCCAGCGCGAGGTCTATGCGCTGGACCCGGCTAGCCGTGGGCGGCTCAACGCGCTGTACATGACGAGCATTTTCCTCGGTGGTGCATTGGGTTCGGCGGCGGCCAGCGCGGTGTTTTCCGACTATGGGTGGCAGGGTGTGGCAGTACTGGGGGCTTTGTTACCAGGCCTGGCGTTGGCGGCGTTCCTTCTGGTTGCGCGGCGCGAACCTGCCCGTTGAACCCGCTAGCGGCCGAACGGCAACGCCAATCCGATCAGCGCGAACAAGCCCCCGCAGCACCGATTGAAACCCTTGCCAGCTTTGGCCAGCCAAGGCCTGATACGGAACGCCAACCGGGCCAGCAGGTATTCGACCACGAACTCCACGCTGGCGAAGGTGGCGGCCATGATTACAAACTGCATGAGCAAGCCGCGCTGCGGGTCGATGAACTGCGGCAGGAATGCGCCATAGAACAGCAGCACCTTGGGGTTGGCCATGGCCGACAGCAGGCCCTGGCGGAACAGACCGGCATTGCTCAGCTTTGCGGGGCGCGTGTTCATTTCAAGGTGCAAGGCCGGGCTGCGCCAGAGCGTAATCCCCAACCACACCAGGTAGGCGCCACCTACCCACTTCAATACCGTCAGCAATGCCGCTGACGTTTGCAGCAGGGCCGTCAGGCCGAACATGGCCAGGGCGATCAGCGCGCTGAAGCCGAACACACCGCCAACGATGGTGAACAAGGTACGGTGAGCGCCATACAGCGCGCCATGGGTCAACGCCAGTAAGCTGTTCGGCCCTGGGGTCAGCGACAGGCCGATGCTTGCCAGCAGGTAAATGAGCCAGGTATCCAGAGCCATGCAACGCGCCTTTTTCGATCAGTGTTCAGGTGTCCAGTCTAAGCGACGGCGTGGCTGGGGCAGGGTATGATCTGGACATTCGAAGGTACTTTCTGGACATCCTCGCATGGCCCCCGATATTCGCCTGCTGATCCTGCCCTTGCCGGATTTCGCGTTGCTGCCCTTTGGCGCATTTCTGGACAAGCTGCGTTTCAGCGCCGACGACGAAGATTACAGCCGCCAGCGCTACTGCAGCTGGACACTCGGCGGGCTGACCGGGGAGCCTGTGGTTTCCAGCAGCGGCGCGGTGGTGCAAGTGGCGGCGATTACCGATTCGCTGGCGCTGGAGGGTTTCGATTACCTGGTGCTGTTCGGCAGCCGCAACGCGCAGGCAACTGCCGGGTTGGCTCCTCGCTACAAGAGCCTGCTCAAGCGCGCAGCCAGGGCTGGGGTGAAATTGGTCGGCGTCGACAACGCGGTTTTCCTGCTGGCGGCCTGTGGTTTGCTGGAGGCGCACAGGGTGGTTGTGCACTGGCGTCACGAAACCGAGTTCCGCGCATTGTTCCCGCACCTTCAGGTACTGCGCGAGCAGCTGTACTGCATCGATGGGGCCCGTATTACATGCGCCGGTGGCACGGCAGCCATCGACCTGGCGGTGGCGCTGCTGTCAGAGGCCTGTGGCCGCGCTCGCGCGCTCAAGGGGTTGGCCGACATGCTGGTGGATGAGACCCGTGACAGCCGCCATGCCCTGCGCTCGCTGGAGGCCGGCGCAGGGCAGGGGCGCCAGGTGGAGCGTGCGCTGGCGTTGATGCGCCACCATATGGGGGCGCGCCTGTCCATCGAGCGATTGGCGGCAGAGCTGGGGATCAGCCGGCGGCAACTGGACCGCCAGTTCCAGGCCAGCCACGGCATGAGCGCCAAGGCCTGGTGGCTGGAAATGCGCCTGCAACAGGCCCGCTGGCGGCTGTGCAACTCCAGCCATGGCCTGGCACAGATTGCCGAGGAAGTAGGGCTTGGAGATGCCAGTTACCTGGGCAGGCGCGTGCGACAGCGCTTTGGTTGCACGGCGCAGGCGCTGCGCAAGGCGGCTCATTGCGGCGTGCCGAACAACGCCGTCCAATAGATGCCCGCATCGCTCTTGGGGTCCACTGCATAGGCAGCCCCCATTTCGCGGAAGTCTGGGTTCATCAAGGTTGCGCAATGCCCAGGGCTGGCCAACCAGCCATCTACCACCTTTTGTGCCGAGTCACGGCCGGCTGCGATGTTCTCGCCAATCTGCTGGTACAGGTAGCCGGCCAGTTCGGCACGGTCACCCGGCGTGCGGCCGTCGCGGTCAATGTGGTCGAAGAAATTCTGGTTGGCCATGGCCCTTGTATGGTTGGCCGCCACCCCCGCCAGCGCGGTGCTCCAGCCAAGCGCGGGTGCTGCGGCAAAGGGTTGGCCGCCACATTGTCGTGGGGCCTTGCGCGCAGCGTTGATCGCCTGCAGCACATTTTGCCCCTCTGCCTGCCAGTCGCCCAGGCGCCCGCTGAGCAATGGGCGCGCCAGTACGATGCGCCAGTCGCGGCCTTCCTGGCTGACGCCAATGTCGACGAACTGCGGGTCGAGCACCACCTGGCAGAAGCTTTCCTGGATGGCATGCATCGCGGCGCGGGCGTCGCGCGGGCCGGACAGGCTGATCGCCTGTACGTTGACCATGGGGTAGGCCGCGCGGGTCATGGCCTGCTGCAGGTCGCGCGTACCTTCGGGCGACAGCGCCAGGCGGGTGTCGCTGTTGAGCGGCGGCAGCTCGAGCGATGCTCCATCGCCGCAGGGTTGGGCCTGGCTGCGGTAGGCATTGATCGAATCGATCAGTTGCGCCTCTTCGCCGTTGGCAGCCAGGCTCGAAGTCGAAACGGCCAGGCTTAACGACAAGGCGGCAACGGATGACAGGACGCGCATGTGGATCTCCCTGTGACTGGCAGCGTCTTGGTATGCGCTGCTCATCCTACACAAGCCCAAGGCTTTTGGCCCGGTGTCGTGCAAAGCAATGAAAACAAAACACCAGCAATGGCTTGCAGGCGACAAAAGAGGTGGTAGACCGCGGGTTGCCTGAAAAGTGCGATGCGTTGCCCATCATTGTCGGGGCTTGAGTTTGACTGCGCGCTGTGTGCAAACGTTCGCCGGTGTCAGGGGCTGCGCAACAGTCACCCGGCTCAGCGCGCCAACGCCGGGTTGGGTTTGTAGAACAGAAAGAGCCTTGTCTGGGCGGTCCTGCGGTAGGCTTTGGCCCAGTCGGGGCGCACTGTGCGGTCATGGAAGTAAAGCGCGCCGCCGGTGGTGTCTTTGAGCTGCTGGTTGAGCGCCTTGCGCGCGATCTCCTTGGCGATGTCGTAGCGCTGCGGCTCCTCGACCTGGTCGGAGCGCCCGTCACACCACCAGGAAAACTGGCAGGACTTGCTTTCAACCCCTTGCTTGACCACACCACAGATGGTGTTGGGGAAACCGTCCTTGCCAAGGCGGTTGAGCACCACGCTGGCCACAGCGCTCATGTCTTTTTCATCGGCACCTTTGGCTTCCCAGTAGATCGTGCGTGCCAGGCAGGTGATGCTGTCGTCCAGCGGCGCCTGGCCTGCGGGGTCGACTGCCTTGACTTCACTGGGCGTCAGGGTTTCGGCTTTTTTCGGTGCTGGCGCATCGTCGGCCACCTTCTCTTCAAGCACCTCGGCCTTTTCCTCGGCAACAGTGGCCTTGGCAGTGTCGGCGGCATTCAATGGGCCTGCGAGCAGGGCCGAGGTGAAGCCGATCACCATCCACGATAGGCGCATGGTCCAGGTTCCGAAGTGTTTGCTGATCCTCAGTCTAGCCAAGCGTTTTCAATTGAGCGAAAGCATTAACATCAAGGGTAGGGTCACCGCGGCGGCCACGGTCTGCAAGGCGATGATGGTCGCCATCAACGGTGCGTTGCCGCCCATTTGCCGCGCCATGACATAGGACGACGATGCTGTAGGCAATGCCTGGAACAGCACCGCCACCACCGCCGCCTGGCCGCTCAGGCCGAGCAGGCGGCACAGGCCCCAGGTGGTCAGCGGCATGACCAGGAACTTGAACGTCGAAGCCGCCAGCAGCGGGCGTACCTGTTGGCCGACGCTGGCGCCGCCCAGTGCTGCGCCGACACACAAAAGGCCCAAGGGCAGGGCGGCCTGGCCCAGCGCCTTGACTGTTGGCTCGATGCCGGCAGGGAGCCCCAACCCGGTGACGCGCAGCAGCAGCCCGCCAGCACACCCCACGATCAACGGGTTGGCGAAGATCGCCCGCAGCACGGTGACCGGGGAACTGTGGCGTGCACTGAAACGGGCGAACACCAGCACGCAAAGCAGGTTCACCAATGGCACGATGGCGGCGTTCGCCACCGCAGCCAGGGCAATGCCCGCACTGCCGTAGAGCCCGGCGGCCAGGGTGGCGCCAATATAGTTGTTGAACCGCACGCCACCCTGGAACACCGAGGTGAAGTCTGCGCCATCGTGGTTCACCGCACCTTGGTACAGCACCAGTAGCGCGGCGCCGAGCAAGGTAGAGAGCATCAGCACGCCGACCATGCCCAGCACCGGCACCCCGTCCAGGTTGGCGGTGGCCAGGCCATGAAGGAACAGCGATGGCAGCAGCACGTAGTAGCTCAGGCGCTCGGCACCAGGCCAGAAGGTTTCAGCCAGAAAACCGCGTACGCGCAAAAATGTGCCCAGGGCGATCAGCAGGATGATGGGAGCCAGCGTGGTCAGCAGGAGGTGGAGCATGGGCGGGGTCCGTGGCCGGGTAACGGCCACAGGTTAGCGCGGCTGGCGGGTTGGTAAAAACGCTTATTTGGGCTTTGCAGAATACGCTGACCGGTTCTGGTAGGAAGTATTTCATTCTGTGGCTGGATTGAATGCCTGCCAACCTGTGCAGTCCCACCTGTTATGTGGGTATGACACCCGCTCACCTCAAACCATGGAGATACATCATGAAAGCACTGGTATTCAGCGCCTTGCTGGCCTCGGCCGGCCTCGCCCAGGCTGCGCAGACCGTGGAACTGAAGCTGGCCGCCGCGGACGGCCCGGGCAAAGTGATCGGCACCGTCAGCATCGAGCAGAGCAAGTACGGCGCCGTGCTCACCCCGGACCTCAAAGACTTGCCACCGGGTGTGCACGGCTTCCACCTGCACCAGAAGCCTTCTTGCGCACCTGCCGAGGAAAATGGCAAACCTGTGCCTGCAGGTGCAGCGGGCGGCCATTGGGATCCGGACTCGACCAATGCACACAAGGGCCCTTACGACGATAGCGGCCACCGCGGCGACCTGCCGGCGCTGTATGTGGGCGCTGATGGCAAGGCCACCTACCCGGTACTGGCGCCACGCCTGAAGGCTTCGGACTTCAAAGGGCACGCGCTGATGGTGCATGCAGGGGGCGACAACCACAGTGACCACCCCGAGAAGCTCGGTGGCGGCGGTGCACGGGTCGCTTGCGGGGTGGTTCAGTAGGCTGCCTCAAGGCTGGCGCTCGGCCACGGCCCGAAGGGTGCGCAGCGTCACTACCGGCGCATCCACCACGAAGCGGTTGGCCAGCCAGCCTGGCACATCCCCGGCCGGATCGGCCTGTAGCTGATAAGTGACCTCGGTCGTGCGCTCGCCCAGCGGCTTCATGACCCACTCGCCACTCAGGTGCTGCACACGGATCAGCCCCGGCTGCTCCGGCAACTTGTTCGGCTCGGCACTCAAGTGGCGTACCAGGGTGCCGTCGTCGAGCCGTTCGCTGGTGACTTTGAGAATGACGTCGCGCGGCAGGGTAGGCCATGGCAAGTCGGTGGTCAGGTAGACCCAGGTGCTGTCGCCCGCGACTTCCAGCAGGCGCATCTGCGCGCAGGCATACAGCCATTTACAGGCGACACGTAGATTTTCCTGCAGGTCGGTGAGGGTGCGCACGCTGGCCTGCATGGTGCTGACCCCGCGGAACTGCTGATAGGGTGAGCCGGTCACGCCGCGCAGGTACACGCGAATGCCTTCGCGGTCGTAAGCCAGGCTCCAGTCATCAGCAGCTTGCACGCAGGTGAAGGCCAACAGGGCAGCGAACAGGGTACTGCGGTTCATGGCGTGCACCGCGAAGTGGGTAGGCCCTTGAGTATGTGCGGCAAACACAAAGCCCGCCAGGTGGCGGGCTCTGCTACAGCATTCAGGCCTTAACGCTGCGGGTTCAGCGTCAGGTGCACGTGACGGTTCACGTCTTTGTACAGCAGGTAGCTGAACTTGCCTGGGCCGCCGGCGTAGCAGGCTTGCGGGCAGAATGCGCGCAGCCACATGAAGTCGCCCGCTTCCACTTCAACCCAGTCCTGGTTCAAGCGATAGACCGCCTTGCCTTCCAGCACGTACAGGCCGTGTTCCATGACGTGGGTTTCAGCGAACGGAATCACGCCGCCCGGCTGGAAGGTCACGATGTTGACGTGCATGTCGTGGCGCATGTCGGCCATGTCGACGAAGCGGGTGGTGACCCAGCGGCCTTCGGTACCCGGCATTTCGATGACGGTGGCGTTGTCGCGGTGGGTGACGAACGACTCAGGGATGTCCAGGCCTTCAACCTTCTGGTAGTGCTTGCGCAGCCAGTGGAAGGTGACGTTGGACTTGCTGTTGTTGCGCAGGCTCCACTCGGCGCCCGGGGCGAGGAATGCGTAACCGCCCTGGCCCAGGGTGTGGTGCTTGCCTTCGACGGTGATGTCGATTTCGCCTTCGACGACGAATACGACAGCTTCGGCATTGGGGTCCAGTTCAGGACGCTCGCTACCGCCTTCCGGGGCCACTTCGACGATGTACTGGGCGAAGGTTTCGGCAAAGCCGGTGAGTGGGCGGGCGATGACCCACATGCGCATCTTGTCCCAGAACGGCAGGTGGCTGGTGACGATGTCACGCATCACGCCTTTGGGAATGACGGCATAGGCTTCGGTGAACATTGCACGGTCAGTCAGCAGCTCGGTTTGAGCCGGGTGCCCACCGTGGGGGGCGAAGTAGGAGTGATTCGACATGAACGATCTCGACTTGTTGTTCTCTCCCCATGCCTTGGACCACACCGGCCGGTGCGTGCAGGGGATGCACTGACAGCATAGGGGCCAGCCCCACACATCCACAAATTAAATGTTGGAATGCTCGGTATTTGGTTGCTGAATGCCAGGCCGCTACGCTGTGCTTGCCCTTGCCCAGGGTTTCCCCCGGGCTGTCGGCACAGTCAATCAACCCGCTCAGCCACCAGTAGCAATGACTGCGGCCCTGTACTCTGTGGATGTTGCGGCTCCTGCAGGCTCACCAACCTGAAACCTGCCATTTCCAGCGCGTTCAACCAGCTGGCCAGGGTGCGGAAGTACCAGGGCATCGGCTGCCACGTGCCGGCAACACCGGCAAACGATTCCTCGCGCCAGCCATCCTGGTAATCACCGTGCGCCTCACTCCAGGGGTGCAGTGTGTGGATCACCAGCGCACCGCCGGGTGCCAGCAGTGCGCCAAGCGCCGCCAGCAGGGGGATGATGTCTTGTTGCAACAAGGCGAAGTTGCTGCAGATCAGGTCGTAACCGCTGCCAATCTCCACCGCGCGATTGCACAGCTGCTCATAGCTTGCCAGGTGCACCTGTGGCGAGCCGGCTACCCGTGCCGCCTCGACCAGCGAAGCATCGCCATCCACCCCGGTGGCGTCGATGCCACGCTCGGCCAAGGCGCGCAGCAGCCACCCTTCACCACAGCCCAGGTCGAGAACATGTTCGGGCTGGCGGCCGAGTATGGCCACAAGGATGGCTTGATCGGTGACTTGCCGGCGGCTTTCGATGGCGCCGCTGCGCACGGCTTCGATCCAGCTTTTGGCGTTTTGCTGCCAGCTGAGGCGCAGGGCTGTTTCAGGTGAGGGCATGGTGGCCTCCGGGTTTGCCTGCGAAAAGACCGGTGCTTACCACCTCAATGTCCATACTTGCCAACAAGGCTCTGCGCACCTAACGCATGCCCTTGCAGCAACTCCATCAGACCATTGCGGTCCAGCCCATCGGGCAATACGCCGATGGGTATGTCAGTGGCTATCAGTGTCAACGCATAGTGGTGCGGGTTATCCCCGGCTGGCGGGCACGGCCCACGGTAGGTGAGGGTGCCGCGCGAATTGCGGCCAACGGTCACACCCTTGGTGGTCAAGGCGTACTTGCCTTCTTCCAGGCTACCCAATTCAGGGTCGATGTTATAAGCGACCCAATGCACCACCCCGATACCCTTGCCGCCGTCCGGGTCGAACATCACCAAGGCCAGCGAGCGCGTGCCGGCAGGCAAATTCGTCCAGCTCAACTGCGGGGTACGCTGCTCGCCAGCACCGCAGGCCGGGTCGGGCCCGACCTGCTGCAGGGCGATGACGCCGCCATCGGTGAAAGACGCGGAGCTGATCGACAGCGCACCGGAGCCGCTGCCCGCGGCCAGTGCAGTGCAGGGCAGCAGCGCGGCGAACAGCCAGGGTTTGAGGTTCATGGCGATTCCTTGGCAGGGCGACTCGCCGCAGTGTAGCCCAGGCTGCTGTCAGCGGCTGTCCTGGTCTTCGGCGGTGCCGCCGGTACGCCCGGCGCCAGACCCCGTTGCTTCACCAGTGCTGTTGGAGCCGCCTGCGGCGCCATCGGCCGCATCACCACCGGTGTCGGCGCTGTCGTTGTCCTGGCTACTGCCGGGGCTGTTGACGCTGCTGCCCTCACCGGCAGTCTTGCCGCCTTGCTGGTCGGTTTTCGGGTAGGTGTCGGTGTTGGTGTTGGTGTTGGAGGTATCGGAAGCAGCGAAACTGGTGGCCGAGCCCAGGCCCAAGGCGAGCGTGAAGAGCAGGGGGAGGGGACGAATGCGGATCATGGCGAATCTCCTGTGCGGATGATCTGTCATTCGTTTGGCTGGCCAGTGATGGTGGGGTGCCCTTGGGGCGACGGGCGGTCACCATCAGGGGCTGCCCTGCAGCCCCCTGGGTTCAGTGCGCGTTGACGCCTGAGGCCTGAGCCTCTGCCGGCTCCAGCGGCGGGTGCTCCTGCGCCGCCTGCTTCAGGTCTTCGGTCACCCGCAGTTCGGCGCCGGTCGGCGAGAACGTGGTCGAGGCGGTGAACGGTGCCGGGTGCTCCGCCGCCGGGCGTTTGCCCCGGCGCCACAGGAAAAAGCACACCATGCCCAGGTTGACCACGGCGAAGGCCCAGAACAGCCCCGCCTCGCCAAACTCGGTCATGGCCGGCGAAATCGCCAGCGGGGCCATGGCCGAACCCAGCGAGTTGATCAGCAGCAGGCCCTGGATCATCGGTACCAGCGCATCGGACGGGGCCCGGTCGGCCGCATGGCTGACCGCCACCGGGTACAGCGCGAACACCCCGCCACCGAGCAGGAACAGCATCACCGGCAGCAACGATGACTGCGACGGCAGGAACACGGTGATCAGCGACAGCACCACGCAAAGCGCTGCCAGGGCGATCAGCACATCCTGGCGGTCCTTGCGGTCGGACCAGCGCCCCACCGGATACTGCAACAGCATGGCGCCGAGGATTACCCAGGCCATCATGTTGCCGACTTCGCCCACGTCCAGGCCGATGCGCTGCAGGTACAGCGGCAGCAAGGCGTAGATCCCGGCGATGGCCACGCCTGAGCCGAAGCAGCCGACCAGCCCGGACGGCGCCACACCGAGCAACTGGCGCGGCTTCAACGGTTCGACCTGGTCCAGCAGCGGCGATACCCGCGGCAGGATCACGATCGGCAGCACCGACAACGCGGCGAGCATGCCGGCCAGCATGAACGGAGCGCTGTCACCCAGGTGAGTGATTTCGCCCAACCCGGCCTGGGCAATCACCCCGGCGCCGTAGAAGGCAATCATGTACAGGGCCAGCAACCGGCCGCGGATTTTCGCGTCGCCCGCCAGCAGCAGCCAGCTCTCGATCACCAGGAACACACCGACCGCCGCCCAGCCGTTGATCAGGCGCAGGATCGACCACCAGGTGGTGTCGTAGAAAAGGCCCTGCAGCAGGATGGTCGCGGCGATCAGCGCGGCGAAGCTTGAGTAGGCGCGGATATGGCCGATGCGCAGGATCAGCCGGTCGTTGAAGATTGCGCCCAGGGTCAGGCCCAGGAAGTAGCTCGACGAGACGATACCGATCATCGTTGCCGATTCACCGGCAGCGCCAAGGCGCAGGGTAGTCAGGGAAGACATGAAACCGTTGCCCAGGGCAATGATGAACAGCCCGAGCAGGGGCGCCAGCGCCATGGCCAGCAAACGCGCAGACATACAAACCTCAAGTTGGAGTGGCGGTTGGGAGCGCCTTTTCGAACGCGCACGCCAAACAGGCCCAATGAGGGCCGCAAGGCTGCACGGGTGTGCCTGGGCTGGATGCGACCTGGGCAAGACTCAACCGCTGGCCCCACAAAGAGCTGGGCCGGGCGGGGTCGGTTGAGCCTATTTCACATGGACGGGCATGTGGTCAGGCACGGACTCTGTCGTTGCTGCCGGTTGCCACCGTTCAAGGCGACGGGCGAAAAGGAGGCGCGATTCTACGGCCTGCGAGGGGTTTGCCCAAGGGGGTGTAGAGTGCGACAGGACGCCGCAGGTCGGAATACTTCGGCTTTGTGTCTGGAGCCGACATTGTGTGGGGCTGCTTTGCAGCCCAATCGCTGGCAAGCCAGCTCCCACCCCGACAGCGTGATCCCAAGCATACTGCTGTCCCTGTGTGCCGGCTTGCCGGCGATAGGGCTGCAAAGCAACCCCGCGATGTTGAAGGCTGCGGCATACTGTCGCCCAAACGCTCCAAGGAAGGCCTACCCCATGCTCGCTTCACTGTTCGCCGTTCTGGCCCCGGTCTTCATCGTCGCCGGCATCGGCTACGCCTGGGCCCGCAAGGGCCTGGACTACCCCACCGCGTTCGTCGCCCGCATGGTCATGACGGTGGGCACCCCTTCGCTGGTGCTGTCGACCCTCAGCCGCACCGAGCTGGACCCGGCAGCCTTCACCAGCATGGCAATGGCCTGCCTGCTGTGCACGCTGGCGATGGCGTTGGGCGGCTGGCTGGTGTGTCGCGCCTCGGGCCAGCACTGGCGCGTGCTGATGCCAGCGTTCATGTTCCCCAATACCGGCAACATGGGCCTGCCCATCAGCCTGTACGCCTTCGGCGAGCATGGGCTGGCGTTGGCGGTAGCGTTCTTCCTTACCCTGTCGATCGTGCAGTTCACCCTCGGCATGGCCATCGCCGGTACGGCGGCCTCGTTCAAGGCGCTGTTGCGCAACCCCATCGTCATCAGCCTGGCTGGGGCCATGCCGATCATCTTCCTGGACTTCGAGCTGCCGCGCTGGCTGGCCAACACGGCAGACCTGCTCGGTGGCATGTCGATCCCGCTGATGTTGCTGACCCTGGGTGTATCGCTGGCGAGCATCCGCGCGCAGCACATTGGCAGCGGCCTGGTGCTGGGCGGCCTGCGCATCGTGCTGGGGGCGGCGGTGGGTTGGGCAGTGGGCATGGCGTTGGGGCTGGAGCAGATGGAGCGCGCGGTGCTGATGCTGCAGTCGGCCATGCCGGTGGCGGTGTTCAACTACCTGATGGCAGTGCGCGCCAACCGTGAGCCGGAGCAGGTGGCCAACCTGGTGATGTGCTCGACAGTGCTGTCGTTTGCCTGGTTACCGCTGGTGCTGGCCTGGTGGCTGTGACGGGACCGGACCGGCCCCGCGAAAGGGCCGGTAGGCACCCTCATTTATCAAACAGGCGCTCGTGCACCCAGCCCTTGTTGGTCAGCACCATCGCCCGTGTCTCCCTGGCCGGGGTCTGGTTGGTGGCCACGGCCTCACGCAGCGGGGGGATGTTCGCTTGCACTTCGTTGTCAGCCGCCCAGGCTGGCAGGCCGGTGATCGTGTAGGCATAGGTGACGTTGGAAATCGTCTGGCCCATCACTTCACCCGGCTCGGTGAAACGCTCGATCGCAGTGACCTGCGCCTTGCCGAAACACAGCCCGCCGCGGGTGCTGCCGTTGAGCATCTTCTGCGCATCGGCCTTGTAGTACTTGCGGCCTTCAGCGGTAAGGTCGTAGGCGTAATAGATGTCGGTGCGTGCCGGCTGCCACAGGCGTTCCGGCACTTCGGTGCGGGAGATTTCCTTCTCGCTGACCACGCCGACTTGCGCCAGCGCATGCAGCGCCTTGTTGGTGCCGTTGGTATCGAAGTCCTGGGTCTTGGCGGGGAAAGATGTGATCACGAAGCAATGGGGGTACTGGGTGTCGAGGTAGGCCTGCGCTGCTTTCTGGAAATGGGTTTCGCTGGTGTCCGTGGTGTCCGAGCAGCCGGCCAGAGTGGCCAGCAGCGCCAGCGGTACGAGCTTCCTGTACATGATCAAGCGTCCTTGGATGGCGAAGATAAAACCGGTGGGTCAGAATTAGAACCCACGGGCTAGAGCGGCGCAATCGTGGCAGGACGGCATCTCGACGCGGCTCTCAGATTCACCCAGCGCGGGGCCAGTCATTTTTCATCACGGGTATCGATACTCACCACCACCGACATCCCCGGGCTCAGGCGCCTCGCCGCTGGCTGGTCGGCATCGACAGTGATCCGCACGGGTATCCGCTGGGCGATCTTGACGAAGTTGCCGGTGGCGTTGTCGGCCTGCAGCAAGGCGAACTCGGAGCCTGTGGCCGGTGAAATCTGCTGCACATGGCCCCGCAGCTTCAGGTGGTTGAGGGCGTCCACGGTGAAAGTCACCGGCTGGCCGATGCGCACATTGGCCATCTGGGTTTCCTTCATGTTGGCAATCACCCACACGGTATCGGGCACCAGCGCCATCAGTTGTGCGCCGGAGTTGACGTAGGCGCCCAGGCGGGTGCCGATCTGCCCCAGCTGGCCATCACGCGGCGCAGTGACCCGGGTGTTGTCCAGGTCGATGCGGGCCAGCTCCACGGCCGCCTTGGCGTTTTCAACCGAGGCCTCTAGCGCGGCGCGGTTGACGATGACCGTCTCGCGGTCCTGGCGGGCGATGGCCAGCGCGGCCTTGGCCTGGGCCAGGGTGGCGACGGCAGCGGCCTGGCTGGCGCGGGTGACGTCCAGGTCGCGGCGCGACACCGAGCCATCGCTGACCAGCGCCTGGTTGCGGCCAAGATCGGCGCGGGCCTTGTCCGCCTGGGCCTTGGCATCGCCAATGGCGGCCTGGCGCTGGGCGATGGTGGCTTCGGCGCTATTGCGCTGCTGCAGGTTGTTGGCCAGCGCCGCTTGCTCCTGTTGCAGTTGGGCGATGGCCTGGGCCAGGCGCTGTTTGTAGATGCGGTCGTCCAGTTGCACCAGCAAGTCGCCGGCCTTGACGAACTGGAAGTCATGCACAGGCACATCGACCACATAGCCGCTCAGTTGCGGCCCGATGATGGTGACCTGGCCGCGAACCATGGCGTTTTCGGTACTTTCGATGGCGCTGCCGAACGGCGGCAGGCGCCAGGCATAGAGCACCAGCAGGATGCCGGCCAGGGCCACGCAGGCGAACATGATCGAAGACAGGATGCGCACCCGTCGCGTGCGCACCGGGCTGGTCGGTTCGCTGGGCGGTGTGGCGCCTTCCGGGGTTTCGGCAAGGGCAGTGGTGGTGGTTGTGCGGGTTTGGTCGGTCATCGGTTGGCAGTACCGCTGGTGGAATCGGGTGAAGCGGCCTGGCGGGCTGTGTACCACAGCCAGGAACCGCGGATGCAAATCCAGATCATGGTGAGGATAGCGATGCTGCCGATCAGCATGAACACATCGTTGTAGGCCATGACGTTGGCCTCACGCGTGGCCGCGTTGGCCAATACGCGCAGGCCGGCCTCGCTGCGCAGGGCCGGGTCGGCGAGGATGCCGGCATAACCACTGCCGCCGCTTTGCACGCGGGCGCTGACCAGCGGTTCGAGGTAGCTGAGGCGGTCGACCAGGTGGCTGGAATGGAATTTTTCGCGCCAGGTCTGGAAGGTACCCAGCAGCGCGGCGCCGATCAGGCCACCGAGGTTGTTGCAGATGCCGAACAGCACCGAGAAGCTCACCAGGTTGCGCGGGTTGGCGCGCACGTGGCTGATGCCCAGGGCCATGGACGGGCCGAGGAAGAAGGTACTGCCAAAGGCCAGCAGGAACTGGCTCAGGTACATCTGCGCCGGCCGCGTTAGGTTGCTCGAACTGCTGTCCATGAACGCCCCGGTGGCCATGGCCAGCAACGAGATCAACAGCGGGAGCACCAGGTGGTTGGGGCTGATGGTCAGCGCGCTGCTGGCCAGGCCCGCCACCGCGCCGAGCAGCATCACCCAGTACAGCGTGCGCATCTGCTCGCTGCCCATGTTCAGCACTTGCAGAAAACCCACGGCGCCGGTGGACTGCTCGGAGGTGACCATGCGGATCAGGATCACGCACAAGCCCAGGCGGATGATCGCGCCGCTGCCCAGCCAGCGCGTCATCAGCAGCGGGTTCTGGCGGTTGTGCTCGATGGCCAGGCCACTGAACACCAGGGCGATCGACGCTGCCAGGGCGACCCCGATCCATGGCGCCTCCAGCCACCACTCGATGCGCCCCAGCGACAGGGCGGCGCACAGCAGGGCGGTGCCGCCGGCCATCAGGGTGAAGGTCAGAAAGTCCAGCGGCTCGAAGGTTTTGAAGCGGTCGCCCGGGGGCAGCTTGAGCAGCAGAACGCAACCCAGCGCGGCCAGCGCCAGGCCCAGTTCGAACAGGTACAGGCCGCGCCATTCAGCGATTTGCAGCAGGTCTTCGGAGAAAATCCGCGCCAGCGGCAGGGCCAGCTGCGAGGCGCCCAGGCCCAGCACCATGGCCTTGAGGCGCCACTGCGCCGGGAACGCCTGGATCATGTAGTACAGGCCCAGCGAACTCAGCGCGGCACCCACCATGCCATGGGCCGCCCGTACGGCGATGGCCGAGTTGAGGTCGTTGACGAACAGGTGGGCGAAGGTGACCAGTGCATAGAGCACCAGAAACACTTCAGTGAAGGCGCGCAGGCCGAACTGCTGGCGAAACTTGACCAGCAGCAGGTTGATCGACACGTTGGTCATCACGTAGGCGGCAGGCAGCCAGGCCATTTCTGCGGTGGTTGCGCCCAAGGCACCCTGCAGAAACACCAGGTTGGCGGTGACCAGCGCATTGCCCAGGCCGCCGGTGATCGCCACCAGCAGGCCGACCACACCGAAGGCCAGGCGTTTGGCCGGGGTATGCAAGGGCGTGGAAGGGGAACCGGGCAGGCTCGGCTTTTCGTGCGGGAGCCACTGGTGAGGGGTGTATTTATCCATGGCGCAGACTGTACCCACAGGCCCTACGGCCAGCAAGCCGGCTCACTGGGTTTGCGCTGAGCTTGAGAGCAGCGGGGTACTTGTGCCGGCTTGCCGGCGATAGGGCCAGTACAGGCGCTATAGGGCTCTGGCCAGAAACTCGGCTGTGCGGCTTGCACAACACCCCGCAACATCCCGAGGCGTACCACTCACCACCACCGTGCCCCCCGCATCCCCAGCCCCCGGCCCAATGTCGATCACCCAGTCGCTCTGCGCCACCACGCGCATGTCATGCTCGACCACCACCACACTGTGCCCGCCGTCGACCAGGCGGTTGAGCTGCACCAGCAAGCGGTCGATGTCCTGCGGGTGCAGCCCGTTGGTGGGTTCATCCAGCACATACAGCGTGGCGCCGCGGGCGGTGCGCTGCAGTTCGGTGGCCAGCTTGATGCGCTGCGCCTCGCCGCCGGACAGCTCGGTGGCCGGCTGGCCCAGGCGCAGGTAGCCCAGGCCGATGTCCTGCAGCACCTGCAGGCAGCGCCGGGCCGAGGGCTGTTCGGCAAACACTTCAAGCGCCTGGTCGACGGTCAATTGCAGTACCTGGGCGATGGTCATGCCTTGCCATGTCACGGCCAGCGTCTGGGGGTTGTAGCGTGCGCCGTGGCAGGTCGGGCAGGGCGCATAGACGCTGGGCATGAACAGCAGCTCGACACTGACGAAGCCTTCGCCCTCGCAGGTCGCGCAGCGGCCCTTGGCGACGTTGAACGAGAAGCGCCCGGCATCGTAGCCAAGGGCCTTGGCCTGCTCGGTAGCGGCGAACAGCTTGCGCACATGGTCGAACAGCCCGGTGTAGGTGGCCAGGTTGGAGCGTGGCGTGCGGCCGATGGGTTTCTGGTCGACCTGCACCAGCCGCTTGATGCACTCCAGCCCCGCGCTCACGCGCCCGCTGCTGGGCTGCTCGGGCGCGTCTTCAAGGCTCTGTTCCTCGGCATCGGCCGGCTGTGCGGCATGGCCCAGGTGTGCACTCACCAGCTCCAGCAAAGCCTGGCTGACCAGGCTCGACTTGCCCGAGCCAGAGACGCCAGTGACCGCGGTGAAGCAGCCCAGCGGAAACTGCGCACTGAGCTCACGCAGGTTGTTGCGGCTAATGCCTTCAAGCCGCAACCAGGCCTGCGCCGGGCGCGGCGTGCGGCTGGCCGGCTGCTGCCCGGCGAACAGGTAGGCGCCGGTGCGCGACGCCGCAACCTGTGCAAGGCCCGGTGGCGGGCCGCTGTAAAGCACCTGGCCGCCGTGTTCACCCGCCGCAGGGCCGACATCTATCAGCCAGTCGGCCCTGCGGATGGTGTCCAGGTCGTGCTCCACCACATACACCGAGTTGCCCGCCTGTTTTAGCCGCTGCAGCGCCTCGAACAGCGCCTCGCTGTCGGCCGGATGCAGCCCGGCCGACGGCTCGTCGAGCACATAGATGACGCCAAACAGCTGCGAGTTGAGCTGGGTGGCCAGGCGCAGGCGCTGCAGCTCGCCCGAAGAAAGCGTCGGTGTGCTGCGCTCCAGGGCCAGGTAGCCGAGCCCCAGGTCGATCAGCGGCGCGATGCGCTCCAGCAACTCGTAGGCGATGCGCTGTGCGGCCAGGCGTTTTTCCAGCGTCAGGGTGTCTTCATGCTGCTCCAGGTAACCGGGTGCCGCCACTGTGCGCAACACCTCGGCCAGTGCCTGCAGCGGCAGGCGCGACAGCTCGCCGATGTCGCGGCCGGCGAAGGTGACTGCCAGCGCTTCACGCTTCAGGCGTTTGCCCTGGCACAGCGGGCAAGGGCTGGGGCGCATGAACTGGGAGACGCGTTTGCGCATCTGCGCACTCTGCGAATGCATGAACGTGTGCATCACATAGCGCCGGGCACCGCTGAAGGTGCCCTGGTAGCTGGGTTCGAGCTTGCGCTTGAGCGCGGTGCGGGTCTGCGCCGGGGTGAGGCCGGCGTACACCGGTACGGTGGGTGTCTCGTCGGTGTAGAGGATCCAGTCGCGTTGCTCTTGGGGCAATTCACGCCAGGGGATGTCGACGTCGTAGCCCAGGGTCACGAGAATGTCGCGCAGGTTCTGCCCCTGCCAGGCCAATGGCCAGGCTGCCACCGCCCTTTCACGTATGGTTAGCGACGGGTCGGGGACCATGGTCGCCTCGGTCACCTCATAAACCCGGCCCAGGCCATGGCATTCGGGGCAGGCGCCCTGTGGCGTATTGGGCGAAAAGTCCTCGGCATACAGCATCGGCTGGCCCGCCGGGTAGCTGCCGGCGCGGGAGTAGAGCATGCGGATCGAACTGGCAAGGGTGGTGACGCTACCCACCGACGAGCGCGCACTAGGGGTACCGCGTTGCTGCTGCAGGGCCACGGCTGGCGGCAGGCCCTCGATGGCGTCGACATCCGGCACGCCGACCTGGTCGATCAGGCGCCGGGCATAGGGCGCGACCGATTCGAAGTAGCGGCGCTGGGCTTCGGCGTAGAGGGTGGAGAAGGCCAGCGAGGACTTGCCTGAGCCAGAGACGCCGGTGAATACCACCAAGGCGTCGCGGGGGATGTCGACGTCGATGTTCTTGAGGTTATGCTCACGGGCGCCACGTACGCGGATGAAGCCTGGCGGGGTGGGGTGGCGTGGTGGCATGGGGCTTTCCTTCGCGGGGGGCAAGCCTCAAGTTTGCACCATTTGTGCGGGTAGTGCAGGCCTCAGGAGCGCTGCTCGCGTGTCCCCAGCACGTCGCGGATGTTGTCCACCACATTACTGTCCTTGATCACATCGCTCAGCCAGCCCTCGAGCGGCATGTTGCCCCACTTGATGGCGCGCTCTATCAGGTACGGTACCGGGCTTTGCGGCTCGGTCTGTTTGAAGAACTGGGCAATGCCGGCGAGCATCGTGAAGGCTTCGTCGCGGGTCAGTGGCGTGGTGCGCATGGGCGCAGGCGCTGCGGCCTGAACGGGCGTATTCATAGGTTCACCTGGCTCGCTGGCTGCGCTGAGGGTGACGGCAGGCTCTGGCTCTGCGGCGACAGGGTGCAGTTCGACACCGCGGTCCTTGAGCAGTTTCTCTGCCAGTTGGCTGGCCCGCGACAGCATGTCGGCGAGGCTGGCAAAACTTGGCGCTTCGGTACCGAACAGCCGGTCGGTGGTCGCTTGCAGGCGTTGGCAGGCCTGCAGGCTGGCGGCGATCTGCACCGCTTTGGCCTGCAGGTGCTCGGTGTCGCTGAGCACCACCGAGCGCTGGAAGATCTCGGCGTTGATCTTGCCCTCGTTGAGCGCGGTTTGCATCGCCTTGGGGTTCTGCAAGGCAAGGTTTTCTACATGGCGTGATTCGTCGTAACGCAGCACGCCGAAATTCTGCCCTTGGGTAATGGGCAAGCCACCGACAATGTCGGTGAGGGTGGTCTTGAGCCAGGACAGCCGCGCAGCGCGCTCGTCCAGGCCGTCTTCGAGTGACGGGTAGGCACTCTCCCAGAATGTTTCCAGGATGCGTTCGCACAGGGTCAGGCCGAAGGTGATGCCTTGGAAGTGATCGCGCTGGGCCAGGCCTTCGTTGAGCCAGGCGACCAGCATCAGGTCCTTGCTCTGCTGCTCAAGCCCTTGGGCCGACAGGTTGATGACCTTTTCCCAGTCGGCGGTTTTCAGGTCGGTCTGCCAGTCGCCCTGGGTCAGGTAGTCAGGGTCTGCCCGGCGCGCCTCCTTGATCTGGTCGAACAAGGCAGAGAAGCTCAAGTCTTCGCCGCTGCCACCGTCGATCGGCGCGGCCAGCTCGGCCAGCGAAAGGCCGTTGAGGAATTCAGGCATAAAACACTCTGATCAGGGGTGAAGAGCAACGTGCCGGGAGCCCCGGCACGCCGCAGGGTATGGGCCGCTTGCGCGGCCCAGGCCAAACAAGTGCTTAGGCAAACACTTTGTTCGCGGTGCGGTCCCAGCCACCGACGATGTTGCCGCCAGCCTGGCCGTCGGTACGGTTCTGCTGGGTGTAGGTGGTTTTGATGCGGGCGAAGTTGAAGCTGATTTCTTCAATCGGCAGGTCGCTGACCGCCTTGTCTTCACCGCCCTGGTTGCCACCGGCGACGAACTTGACCGAGGACACCACCACTTCTTCCATGTCGATGGTCAGGTAGGTGACCTTGTCACCACCGGCACGGTTGACGTTCAGCTTCAGCTTGGCGATGTGTTTGCCGGTGCAGCAGTGCTCGAACAGTTTGGCCGAGGCCTTGTCGACTGCCTTGCGGATCTTGAAGTCGGTCAGCGACACGCGCTCGGAGGATGCACCGCCCGAGGAGCTGGCAGTGGCCGAAGTGGCCTGGGTGGCGCCGTACTCGTAGCCCAGCACTTCGATCCAGTCCTTGTGTTTTTCATCCAGAACTTCGCCCGGGATGCCGTCGATTTGGATATACGCGTCAAATGCCATTGTAAAACTCTCCATTAACATCAATTAAAGGCCGCTCATGCGCCCCTTCGTGTTGACCTCGCCGAACCTGTCAGCAGAGGTAGCTTGCCGCCACCCGGGCCTCCTCCTGTGAGGCCCGGGTGGCCGGTTCTTGCAGCGCGGCCTCAGTTGAGCCCGCGCACTTCGATTTCCACCCGCCGGTTGGGCTCCAGGCACTTGATCAGCTGCGCCCGCGGTTGTTGCATGTCGCAGTTGACCAGCGGTTTGCGGCTGCCTTCGCCCTGTGCACTTACCAGCTCGGCGGGTACGCCCTTGCCGACCAGGTAGGTGCGGATGGTTTGCGCCCGTTGCCGGGAAACCTGCAGGTTGCCTTGGGCATCGCCGAGCTGGTCGGCGTGGCCCGAGATGATGATCTTGCCGATGTTCGGGGTATTCAGCAGTTTGCTGGCGATAGCGCTCAGCTGGTTCTGGCCTTCGCTCTTGAGGCTCTGGAAGTCGGCGCGGGCAAAGGCGAACAGGGTGTCGGACTCCAGCGTGATGGTTTCGATCGAGCGCAACGACTGGGTCAGCAGGCTGTTGATGTAGTTGCGCGAACTGGACATCAGGAACGCGTTGTCGAGAATGCGCGGCACATCGGGTTCGCGGATCTGGTCGCTGTAGAACACGATCTGGCGGCTGGCGTACAGGTAGTCCTGGTTGGCAGGGCTTTCGCTGCCGGCGGCGTCCATGCGCTTGCCAGTGTGGCGGGCGATGGCCGGGTACCAGTACTCCGGTAACCTGGCCTTGAGCAATGCCGGGTCGGCCTTTTCCCGCTGGGCAGGTGACAGCATCACGTAGGTGTCCAGCGCTGCCTTGCCGAAGTCGGCGATCGACTGGGCACGGTTGTCATGGGGCAGGGCTTCTGGCTCGACACTGTCGACACCGGTCACCGGCTGCAACTCACGGGTATTGCGCTGGTAGACCTTCAGTGTAGTCAGCAGGTACAGGGTGCGTGTCAGGTTGTCTGCCGTGGGCTTGAGCATCACGTTCTGCAGGGCTGCGAAGTAGCGCGCACGCACTACCGGCTCGACCGCATGGCCCTGGTACAAGCCCAGGCGCATGCCCAGCGGCACGGCGTGCTCGTGGTGCTGCTGGTAGTAGTGTGCGGCCCAGAAACGCAGGCGGTCGAGGCTGTGCCAAGGGGCGTACTGGCCAGGGTTGGCCTGGTCTTCGCGCTTGGCCTGGGCCAGTTCGGCGGCCATGGTGTCGAGGGTGTTGCGGTTGTTCATGTACGACCAGCCCCACAGGCTGCACAGCAGCAATCCCGCCAGGCTGGCGGCACCCACCCAGGCGGCCTTGCGCTGGCGTTCACGGCGGTTGCTGGTGTACACCGCCACCAGGTGCTGGTCGGGGATGATCACTTTGCGGAACAGGCTGTTGATGAACAGCGGTGCCGGCTGGCTGTTACCCCCGCTACGGTCCTGGCCGTGCGCGAGGGCGAAACGCTCGGCGACGTGCTGGCCATGGCTGCCCCACAGGGCGTCGTCGGCTTCCAGCGCGGCGGTGAAATAAAAGCCACGCAGCAGTTCGGCGTTCTGGTACGGGTTGGCCCGCAGCAGGCTGTCGACGAATTGCTGCAAGCGTGGCTTGAGCGCGGCCAGTTCGAGCGGGAAGCGGTAGGCGGCATTGTTCTGGCGGGTTACCTGAATATCCTGCTGCATCAGTTGCTGGCTCGCCACCTGCTGCCAATAGCCGGTCAGCTCGTCCATGGCCTTGCCGAAGCGCTGGCCCCAGTCGGCTTGTTCATAGCCTTTGTGCGAGAACGTCTTGCCCATCACCTCGCCGCGCGCTGCGTCATCCAGCTGGCGGTAGAAGGGTGTGAAGCCCGGGATCAGGTCGCATTTGGTGAACACCAGGTAGATGGGCAGGCGTACTTCCAGCAGGGCGCAGCTTTCCTGGATACGCTCGCGCAGGCGCTTGGCCACACGCTCCTGGTCTTCGGCCGAGCCATGCAGGATATCGGCGATGCTGACGCTGACGATCAGCCCGTTGAGTGGCCGGCGCTGGCGGTGCTGGCGTAGCAGCTGCAGAAAACCACGCCACTTGCCGGCTTCCTCGGGGCTGTTCATGTAGCGGCCGGCGGTGTCCAGCAGCACCGCTTCGGAGCTGAAGAACCAGTCGCAGTTGCGCGTGCCGCCCAGGCCTGCAACCCGCGCACCTTCGCGCTCGGCGTAAGGGAAATTGAGCCCGGACTGCAGGATCATGGTGCTTTTGCCGGCGGCTGGTTGGCCGATCACCAGGTACCAGGGCAGGGCGTACAAAGCGTCCTTCGCAGGGGTGGCGCGTGGTTTGTTGCTGTGCAGGCGCTCGATGCTCTGCAGCAGGCGCTCGCGCAGCAGGCTGATTTCTTCGCGGTCGGCCGGGCTGGCGTTGAGTACCGCCTGGTCTGCGTCATCACGCAGCAGCGCCTCAAGGTTGTGGTGCTGGCCTGCGCCACGGTAAAGCAGCAGTACATAGCCCGCCGACAGCAGCAGGAACACGCCAATGCCCGCCAGCAGGCTGTGCAGCGAGGCAAAACCCAGGGCACGGCCCAGGGCCCACACCACGAAGATCGCCAGGAAGAAGGCCAGCCCCAACAGGTAGGGTTGATAGCGCAGGCAGTAGTACTTGATCTTGTTCATACAGGCGTCGCATCCAACGCATCGACAAAGCGGTCGATGACGTGTTCTAGAGGTCGGTCGTAGTCGTGCACGGGCGTTTGTGGCGGCAGTGGGCTGAGCAGGTCCAGGCGTTGGCCGGCTGCGGCCGTGCCGCTGAGCAGGCGATACGCTTTGCCGGTATGGCGCGACGGGAAGCAGTACAGCCGCGGGTGCATGAAATCGTCGGCCAGCAAGGTTATCGCCGGTACGTCATGGCGCCTGGCAATGCGCGTCAGCCAGCTCAGCCACAGGTCGGCGGTGGGGTTTTTCAGGCCACGCTCGGCCGGCAACGGCAGCTCGATACCGCCGTCGAAGTCGCCGTGCAGCGCCAATTGCGTAGCCCGCAAGCGTGCCAGCGCGGTAGCACTGTCGAAGGCCGGCCAGGAGCCCTGCAGCGCACGGGCGATGTCGCTGAAGCTGAAATCATGCAGGAACTTGCCGTGCACACGCCGGAACAGGTCCAGGTCCTGGGCCTGCAGCGGGCGCAGGGCCTTGATGCGTTCGAACAGGCTGGCGCGCTCGGCGCCTTGCACGGCCTGATGCAGCAAAGGCTTGATCTGCGCACTGAACAGCTCGCCGAGGGTGAACGGGTTGAGCAGCGTTTCACCTTCCTGGCCCTTGAGCAGCTGGAAGATGAAGAACGGGTAGCGTCGGGCACTGGCATCGCGGGAGCTGAGCAGGCCGCCCAGCAGCCAGTTGCCATTGCGCGCGCGGTAGCAGAAGAAGCACATCGGCAGTGCATCGAACAACGCCTGCCAGTCCTCGCGGTGGCGCATTGCCGCCAACGAGGCCTGCAGCCAGGCGTCGAACTCGCAGACTTCTTCCGCCGCGCCATGCAGGCTGACGAAGTCCGCGCTCGACGGCAGCTTGCCGAAGCAGCCGATCATCGTGCGCCCCTGCCAGCGTCGTTGAGGGCACTCAGCGCCTTGACGTCGCCCAGGTCGGTGAGTTTGACCCCGCCGAAGTTGCGCACCACCAGGCTGACCCGGCCATTGGCCGTGTTCCAGCTGAAGCGCTGCTGGATGCCGTCCAGGTCATCGACCCGGGCGCTTTCGTTCATGCGCAGCAGGCCCCAGCGCCCCGGGAAGTCGAACACGGTGATGCGTGCACCGCTGAGGGTGACCACGTCCAGGCGTGCGCCCGGTGCGCTGTTGGTGCCTGGCCAGGCAAAGCGGCTCCAGCTGCTGCGGCCGTTGCGGTAGTGCTGCTCCTGGCCATCAAGGGTGAACACGATGTCGGTAAAGTTGGCCGACGGCTCAAGCATGATCTCGAAGCCGTTGTCGCGGTCCGACAGGCTGGCGATCACCTGACCCACGTTGCTGGCCTTGTCGATGCTGTTGAGCATCCCCGGGTTGACCAGCGCCGGCGCCTTGCCGTTGCTCAGGCCCAGGCCTTCACCGCCGGACAGGTTGCCGATCTCGTTGCGCTTGAAGGTCGGCAGCAGGCCGCTTTCGGGGTCGACGAAACGCTGCAGGTCCTTGACCGAAGCTTCGTTGCGGCTGCCGGTGGCGATCGGGTAACGGTGCGCCATGACCTGCTCCCAGGGCTTGGCGATCTGCTGCTTCCAGGCTTTGGCGATCTGTTGGCCGGCCGGGTCGCGCAGGGTTTCCCAGGCGTACTGGATCGGCAGGCTGAACAGGCCCTGCAGCGAACGCGACAGGCCGTCCTGGCTGGTGTCGACGCTGGTTTCCACGTAGTTGCGCACGGTGGTCACCTCGCTCGGCTGGCCTTCCAGGGTTTCGCTGATCAGCTGCTTGCTGCTTTTACCGACATCCTGCGAGCGCTGGATGTTGTTCATGCGCACCTTGAGCTTGCGCAGCGCGGCAAGGTAGCGGTCCATGATGGTGCTGTCGGCGCCTTCGGCGTTGTTGGCTGCGAACACCCGGGCGACCGGCTCGAAACGCTTGGCCAGGCTGCCGTCGTCCACGGCCGGCAGGCTAGGGGCCATGGCGTCAGGCGCTGCGTCCTTGGCTTCGTCGATCAGGCCGGTGACCTTGCTCCAGAAACCGTCCGCGCGGGCATTGCCCGTGGGCGTGGCGTCGCGCTTGACCGGCAAGTCCCACTGAGTGTTGTCGTTGACCGCTGCCAGCAGGTTCTTCACCGGCGAGTTCTGCACATCGCTGAGCAGCCCGAGGTGTTCTGTGGCCGAGGCCAGGTCGGCGAAGTGGCGCACGCCCACGCTGCTGACCATCTTGTACCAGGCCTGGGTGTAATCGCGTTTGTAGCGGGCCATGAACTCGCGCACGAAGTTGGCTTTCTGCACGATGGCATCGCCGCCTTCGCCGTCGAGCACCCAGTCCGACTCGTTGCGCAGGTTGCCCGACACCAGCTTGATCAGCTCGGGCTTGACGAAGGTGTCCCAGCCCTGGCGGGTATAGATCGCCGGCACGCCGGCAGAGCTGTACAACAGGTTATGGCCAGGCGTTGGCACCAGGTCGTTGAGGCTCAGCGCCGGGAACTGGCGGCTGGACTCCAGTTGCAGGCGCAGGTATTCGCGATCCACCAGCGAGCTGGAAATCATGAATGCCTTGAGGTTCTGCCGGGTTTCGTCGATCAGCTGTTGGTTACGCGGCAGCGACGGCGCCTGGCCTTGCTCCAGCAATTGAACGTACAGAGGGGCGTTTTCGCTGATGACCGCAGCGTCGGTGGGGGAACCTTGGGTTGCGGCGCCTGCCCAGGCCTGCGGCAGGCTGGCGGCGACGAAGGCTGGGTCGGGGTGGGCTTGTGGCTCGGTCAACAGCAGGTACAGCTTGAGGGTGTTGTAGGCCTCGATGATCGACGCCACTTGCTGTTCGTCCAGGCGGCCGAGCATCTCTTCGGACAGTGACAGGCCGCCGGTGGTGGCGGACAACTCGGCCGCGTCGCTGGCCGTGGCCAGGTTGACCTTGGCGGCGTAGGCGCCGACACGGGTTTTGGTCAGGGCCGCCTGGGCCTTGGCCGCCAGGCGAGGCGTCAACGGTTTGCCATTGCGGCTTTTCGGCGCCGGGGTGAACTCCAGCTCCTGGTTGATGCCGCTGGCAAAGGTGTTGAACGCACGCATCTGCACCTGCAGGCTGCGGGCAATCGGCTCCAGTGCCTGGCTGCGCAGTTGCGCCAGGTAGGCGTTGCGGGCCACTTGGTGAATCGCCTCGCCGTGGTACAGGCCGGCGCTCAATTGCAGCGGTACACCCTGCTGGCGATGGGCCTCGACCGTGGCCATCTGCCCGCGCAGCACTTCCAGGCCTTTACCGGCAGCCAACAGTTGTGCGCGGTCATCGGCGCGTTCGATCTCGGCCAGTTGGCCACGCAGGCTGTCCAGCCACTGGCGGTTGTTGGCGAACGATAGCGCCTGCCAGCCGATAAAGGCCACCCCGGCGGCAGCGGCCAGGCCCAGCAACAGGGGGCTGAAGCCTGCCTTGCGGCCCAGGCGCGACTGGTACAGGGTCAGGTCGCGGTCGGGGAAAATCACCTGGCGGAATGTGTCGGTGATGAAGTAGCTGCGGTTGCCCTGCGTGTGGCTGGCCGGCTGGGCGCCTTCGTCGTGGGCCGCTTGCAGGGCAAAGTTGTCGGCGATGACGTCTTCGTACACCTGGCCCAGTTGCTGCTCGGTCTGCAGCGCACTGGTGAAGTACAAGCCGCGCAACAGCAGCGGGGCAGCGCCACCCTGGCCGCGGGTGAAGTGCTCAAGGAACTGCTCCAGCACGCCATTGAGTTCTGCGAAGTACTGGGGGAAGTTGAGCAGTGTGCTGTCGGCATCTGCGCCGAGGCTGATCATCTGCGCATCGACGTGGCGGCGGATGTGGCTCTGCAGGTTTTTCAGGCGAGTGTTGAGCACCGCCTGCAAACCGTTGTTGCGGATTTCCGACAGGCCAAAGGTCATGCCCAGCGGCTGCTGGCGCTGGTGCAGGTCCAGGCCTTCGAAGGCCTGGTTGAAGCCGGGCAACTGGTCGGTCTTGCTCAGCATCAGGTACACAGGCGGGTTGGTGCCCAGGCACTCGGCGTATTCCTCCACGCGCGCCACCAACTGCGCGGCAAGCGCGTTACGCCCGTCGCTGTTGGCCGCCAACAGTTCAGGCAGGCTGACCACCAGCACCAGGCCGTTGATCGCTGCCTTGCCGCGTTGCTTGCGCAGCATGCGCAGGAAGGCTGAAAACTCGCTGGCAGACTGATCGTCGCGCAGGTAACGGCCTGCGGTGTCGATCATCACTGCGTCGGGGCTGAAATACCAGTCACAGTGCTGGGTGCCACTTTCGCTGTCATTGGCGGTGGCGATGCTGGCCGAGAGGCCCGAGTGGGTCAACAGCGAGGTTTTGCCTGCAGCCGACATGCCGATCACCAGGTACCAGGGCAGGTCGGACAGGGCCGCCTTGCCACCGCCACCGGCGGAGCGGTCGGTGCGCAGCATGGCGATGGCATGCTTGAGGCGCTCGCGCAGCACTTGCTGGTCGCGGAATTCACCGGTGGCGTTCCACGAGCGATCGACCTCGATCTGCAGCAGGTTCTCCAGGTTATGCTCGGCGCGGATGCGCTGGTACTGGCGCAGCACGATCACCAGCAGGAAGCAGGCGCTGATGATGGCCAACGCTTCGGGCACATGGTGGCGCAGCCATGGCACCATCGGTGCCACCAGCCAGCAGATCAACAGGGTCACCAACCACAGCAGTGGCAGGAGAATCCAGAAACTCTTCAACAGACGCAGTAATGTTTTCATGTCTTCCTGACTCGGCTACCTGAGGTGTGCTCAGGCACTGAACAGCTGGCGAATTTGTTCGGAAAGGGCGGCGACATCCTTGTCCAGCAACCAGTCGAGCGTCAGGTACACCGCGACACAGACCAGCGCAATCAACACCAGGTACACCCACAGCGGCACTTCGTGGCGCAGCATCTGCGACACCTGGTCGGGCAGGGCCCAGTCCGGCGAGAGGGTTTTGGGCGGTTTGCGGTAGCGCGCGATGTCCTGGCCCAGGGCGTTGGCCAGGTAGCGCAGCTGGTCTTTCTGGCCGAGGCTGAACTTGCCCTCGAAGCCCAGCGCCAGGCACAGGTGGTAGACCTCCAGCACATCGAGGTTCTGTTTGACGTCGGCGCGCAACGCTTCGACCTTCTCGAAGAAGCCTTCACCGGCCAGGTGCACGCCAAAGTAGCGGAACTGCAGCGGTTGCAGCTCGAAGTGCCCGCGCAGTTCGTTGTCGCCGGAGCGCAGCACGCTTTCGTCGAGGAACGCGCACAGGGCGTATTGGGTGTCCTTGACCTGCTCGACGCTGTAGTTGGCGGCGCGGGCATCGCGCTCCAGGTTGGCGAAGAAGCGGTCGACGCTGGCTTCGAAGGCTTGTACCGACGTGACCTGGCGGCCACGGCGGACAATCAGCGCCATGCTGATGAAGTCCTGTACCAGGCCCTTGAGGGTCGGTTTGTCGCTGGCGGGCGCAACGGCGCCCTGTTGCAATACGGCTTCGGTCATTTGAGCACCGCCATCAGTTCAAGCTTGAGGTTGGTAAAGGCGCTGGGCGCATAGAAGCAGATGGTCTGGGCGTTCATCATTCGCTCGTAGACATGGCCATGCGGCTCGATGGCGAAGTACTGGTTGTCCAGGCGTACCGGAATGGCGTTGGGCAACCGCGCAGCATGATTGAGGGTGACGCCGGGCATGGCGCTGTTGACCACCACTTCGATGTCTTCCGGCGAGCCCACCTTGAACGCCCGTGGCACCAGCTCCAGCAGGCTGGCACCGGGCATGTCGGCGTGTACCGAGATATAGAAGTCGGCCTCGGCCAGGCGCGGGTCGCGCAGTTGCCCCTGCCAGTACGACGGCTTGGTCTGGGTGAGGTTGATGACGATGCACTGGTTGGGCACGACATTGTCGAGCATCACCCGGATCATCTCGTCCAGTTTGACCAATGATGCCGCCGGGTCGTGGTGATCGTATTCGGGGACATCACTAAGCTGGGTATCGAGGGTGAACGTCAACAGCCCGCCGGCAAGGTCGGCCAGGAACAGGTACAGGCGCTCGGGGTGCAGCCGCGGGTGGGCCAGCAGGTGGGCCAGTTGCGGGTGCGCACGGTTGACCGTGTTCAGCAACCAGAACAGTGTGACGTCGCTGGAGCCGAATTCGGCGATCTGGTCGGCGCGCTCACGGCGCCGACCCGACAACGCCTTGCTCTTGGCCTGCAGGGCACCGAGCAGGCGCTTGCCGATGCCGGCGATGGTCTCGTGGCTGCCCAAGTGCAGAGTGGGGTGGACGAAGTGGGGGTCCAGGTTGAAGCCGCCCATGCTGTTGCGGGTGAGTTTGGCCAACGGGCAATGGCTGTATCCATCGAGGCTGTCGCCATCGACCAGCAGCACCACATTCAGGCGCAGGCTGGTGATTTCGTTTTCCAGCTCGCCTTCGTTAAGGTCCGGCAGGGTGTCGAACTGCTTGCGAAAGCGCCGCGCCGCCTTGTGCTCCTGGCCATCTTCGACATAGTTCAGGCCGAAGGGCTCGGGCAGCTTGAGTGCGGCGTAAACCTTCAGGTCGTTGGCCTTGAGCAGGTCCTTGAGGTCGCGCGCGGCCGGCAACGGGTCGTGCTGCGGGGCGTCGTACAGGCTGCCGTCCGGAAACACCAGCTTCAGGCGCTTGAGCTGCAGCGAACCGTTGGCCAGGGCATCTTCGTCCACCTGCAGCGCCTGCACGCCCCAATGGAACGGGGTGCCGCGCAGGGTGGCCTCGGCCAGCTGGTGCTGGTGGAACTCATCCTGGTATTGGAAGTGCTGGGGCAGCAGGAACATGCCTTCCGACCACATCACCCGGCTCTGCTTGCTCATTTGACGCTATCCACTAAAGAGTTGAAGGTTGAATCCATGGCGTTGCTGGCCGATTTACCGGCAGCGTCGGTGGCCTTTTCGATCACGGCATCCTGCACTTTGTCGGTGAGGGCAGGCGGCGCATCGTCGGCCTTTTGCGCAGCAGCCAACTGGTCGGCGGTGGGCGGCTTGTTCAGCACATCGACGCCACGCAGGGCGCTGATTTCGGTATTGTCCACCAGTACCCGCAGGCCATCGGACGAGAACCAGATACCGTCCTTGCGCAGCGACTCAGCATCGAATGCGACCTTCCAGCGGGCATCCTGCTCATTGCGGAAGAACGCTGCCACGCCGACATAGCGGGCGGTCTTGGCCAGCGGCCACTGGTCGGTCTGGCCGATACCCGGCAGCAGGGTGAGCTCGCGGGCTTCGACCAGCGTGTTGCCCAGGGCTTTTTCCGGTGTGTCCCAAAGCGTCTCGGCGTCGGTGGCTGCAAAGCGCTCGAGGTCGGTCAGCTGGTACACGCGCATCACCACCGACAACGGCTTGCCCTCGGCGTCGGGGTTGAGCTGGTTACCGCCGTCGGAGGTCAGGATGACCTTCTCGCTGTCGGCCAGCATGTCGGCCGCCCAGCTGTCTTCCATGCGCTTGCCGATACGGTCGGTGACGCCGCAACCGGCCAGTGCCAGCAGCAGGGCTGCGACGGTCAGGCGCTTCAGGGCGGTGTGTGTGTGGTACATGACGGCTAAACCTCCGGGTACTCGTTCAGGCCAGGCGATAGGCGAAATCGCCATCGCTGCCCAGCTCGATCGTCAAGCGCTCGATCGGCGCGTCCTGGGCCATGCGCTCGAGAACGTGCTGGGCAAGCTCGGGCATCAGGGTGCGTGACAGGATGTTGTCGATGTTGCGTGCGCCGCTGTCGACCTCGGTGCAACGTGCCGCGATGGCCTTGACCATGGCGTCGTCGTAGCTCAGCTCAGCCTGGTGGTTGCGGGCGAAACGTTTGGCGATACGCTCGAGCTTGAGGGCAACGATGCGCTCGAGGATCTGGTCCTGCACCGGGTAGAACGGCACGATGCTCAGGCGGCCGAGGAAGGCCGGTTTGAAGACGTGGTTCAGCTCGTCGCGCAGGCCTTCGACGATGGCCTCGGGGGTGGGCAGCGTCTGGGCATTCAGGCAGGTCTGCATGATGCGCTCGGTGCCGGTGTTGGACGTGAGGATGATCACCGTGTTGCGGAAGTTGATCTCGCGGCCTTCGCCGTCGTCCAGCACGCCTTTGTCGAACACCTGGAAGAACAGCTCGAGCACGTCGGGGTGGGCCTTCTCCACCTCGTCGAGCAGCACCACGCTGTAGGGCTTGCGGCGCACGGCCTCGGTCAGCACGCCGCCTTCGCCGTAACCGACGTAGCCGGGTGGCGAGCCTTTGAGGCTCGACACGGTGTGGGCCTCCTGGTACTCGGACATGTTGATGGTGATCAGGTTGCGCTCACCGCCGTACAGGGTGTCGGCCAACGCCAGCGCGGTTTCGGTCTTGCCGACGCCGCTGGGGCCCAGCAGCAGGAACACGCCGATCGGTTTGTTCGGGTCTTCCATGCGGGCGCGGGAAATCTTGATGCGCTTGCCGATTTCGTGCAACGCGTGGTCCTGGCCCAGCACGCGTTCACCGAGCAGCGCAGGCAGGCGCTGCACGGTGTCGATCTCGTCACGCAGCATCTTGCCCAGCGGGATACCGGTCCAGCCGCTGATCACCTGGGCGATGGCGCCGGCATCGACCAAGGCGTGGACCAAGGGCTGGTCGCCCTGCACATTGCTCAGCTCGGCGCGCAGGGCGTTGAGCTGGGCGGCGTCGGTGTCCTTGGCGCTGTCCAGGGCTTTGAGTTGCTCGACCAGGCCCAGCTCCTGCTGCCACTGGGCGCTCAGGCGCTGTTCGTGCTCCTGCTCGGCCTGCAGGGCGGCCTGCAGCTCGGCCAGGCGCCGGGCATGGTCGTGGCCCTTGCCGGCTTCGTGGTCGAGCACGGCGATTTCGGCCTGCAGGTTGTCGATATGGCGGCGGCAGTCTTCCAGCGCGCCGGGTTGCGACGACTGCGCCAGGGCGATGCGTGCGCAGGCGGTATCGAGCACGCTGACCGCCTTGTCGGGCAGCTGGCGGCCGGTGATGTAGCGGTTGGACAGGCGCACGGCCTGTACCAGTGCTTCGTCCATCACCGCCACCTTGTGGTGCTCGCGCATCTTGCCGAGCAGGCCGCGCAGCATGTGGATGGCCTTGTCTTCGTCAGGCTCCTCGACCTTGACTACCTGGAAGCGACGGGCGAGGGCGGCGTCTTTTTCGAAGTACTTCTTGTATTCGGCCCAGGTGGTGGCAGCGATGGTGCGCAGCTCGCCACGGGCCAGGGCTGGCTTGAGCAGGTTGGCGGCATCGTTCTGCCCGGCCTGACCACCAGAGCCGATCAGGGTGTGGGCTTCGTCGATGAACAGGATGATCGGGTGCAGGCTGCGCTTGACCTCTTCGATCACCGCTTTGAGGCGGTTTTCGAACTCGCCCTTGACCCCGGCACCGGCCTGCAGCAGGCCCAGGTCGAGGGTGTGCACGGCGACGTCCTTGAGTGGGGCCGGCACATCGCCCTGGGCGATGCGCAAGGCCAGGCCTTCGACCACTGCGGTCTTGCCGACGCCGGCTTCGCCGGTGAGGATCGGGTTGTTCTGGCGGCGACGGGTGAGGATGTCGACCATCTGCCGCACTTCGAACTCGCGGCCAAGCACCGGGTCGATCCGGCCGTCCCGGGCGCTTTGGGTGAGGTTGACGGTGTACTGGTCCAGGGCCGGGGTCTTGCCGCCAACCTTGCCGGTGCCTGCCACTGGCGCCGAGGGGCTGGCCAAAGGGCTGGCGAGCCGGGATTCGGCACTGCCTTCGACCAGTGCGCTGAGGTTCAGGCGCAGGTCGTCGGCGTTGATCTTCTCAAGCTCCGGTGCGGAGGCGATGACCACCCGGCGCAGTTCGGCATCGTCGAGCAATGCTTGCAACAGGTGCGCACTGCGCACCTGGCCCACACCATACTCGATCGAGGCCAGTACCCAGGCCTGCTCGATCATGCGGGTGATGTGCGGGGACAGCGCCGGGGTGCGGGTGTTGCCCTTCTTGAAGGTACCCAGGGCGGTCACCAGTTGCGCCTGCAGGCGCTCGGCGACCACGTCGTAGTGGCGCAGGATCAGCGGCAGGTCACTGTCGCTGTTGTCCAGCAACTGCAGCAGCAGGTGTTCCACCTCGACGTCGTAGTGGTGCTCCGACAGGCACAGGGCCGCCGCGCTTTCAGTGGCCGTGCGGCTGGTTTCGTTAAGCTTGGCGAACAGAGACTTCAGGTTCACAAGGCGACCCCATCGTAAGGAATGTGGAAGACGGCGCAACGCGAAGGCTCCGCGTCACGGCCAGGGCGTTTGAGCCAGCCCAGCCAGCCCAGCGCGACATTGCCGCTGCGGCCCAGTTGGGCACGGGGCACGGCCTCGCGTTTGAGCAGCGGGGCGATTTCGAAATCGAGCTCGGCGCCTACATAGAAGCGCACCAGCTCGACCAGCTTGCGGTAGTCGTCGGTGCCAGGCTGGAACCGCCGGTAATCGGCCAACGCCAAGGGGCCGAGCTCGATACGGATGCACGACTGGTAGTCCCACACGCGGTTGCCGGCCACGGCGCTGAGGCCGAGCTGGGCGTTCTTGCGGCCAAGCTGGGTGCACTGTTCGGGCTGCAGGTTCAACCAACGGCCGGCGAACTGCCTGACCTTGATCGGCAGGGCGAAATAGAAGCCGAGCATCCGCTCCAGGTTCAGCGCGTTGCGTGGCTTCTGGCTGAGCAGCCCGGCAAAGTAGCTGAACAGCTCGCGGCGCAGCACCGGTTGCTGGCGTTCGAACTTCAGCTGCTGGGCGCGCGGGCCCAGGCCGACCAGGTTGAGCAGGTAGCCATCGAAGCCCGAGGTGCCGTTGCGCTCGTGCTCGATATGGAACTTGTACTTTTGCCAGGCTTCGTAGAACAGCGTGGTCATGCGGTGCGAGAAGATGTCGAGAAACGCATGGGCGGCATCGTCGCGGTACTGCACGTGGCGCTCGAGCAGCAGCTCGGTGTACGGGCGAGGCAATACGCCCGACGGGCCCACCAGGCCCATGAAAGTGACCTGGACTTCCGACAGCGGCAGGCCTGCCGTCGACACCTTGCCCTCACGCTCGAACTGCAGGTCGCTGACCTCGCTGGCCGGAAACGCCAGCGACAGCTGAGTGCGAAAACGCAGCGGGTCTTCGTGCGGCCGGGTTGCCAGGTCCATGCGCCCGGTGCGGCTGTAGTGCAGGCGAAGCAGGCGCACCAATTGAAAGAATTCGAATCGGTGCGGCTCGGCTCTGGCTTGATCGATCAGACCAGGGGCTGATCGCCAGTACGTGCTGGCCATTGGACGACTCTCTTTTCTCGTTGTTGGGTACGCAGGGTCAGTTGGGTGAAGCTGTTCATCGAGCAGTACTGGCCAAAGAAGTGGTCCAGCACCATGGCGAACAGGAACACGCCGCTACCGGTGAACTGACTTTCGTCGAAGGTCAGGGTGATGCCCACGCCGCGCACGAAATTCGGCCGCGGATGGCCGATGCGCGCTACCACCGGCTCGCTGTTGATTGCCTTGATGCCGTTGATCTGTTTGCGGATGGCCGAGACGTTGCGGTAGTTGTAAAGCGACAGCAGCTCGAGCAGCACTTCGCGGCCCTGGCTCACCAGCGACAGGTGGTTGAGCGACAGGTGCGCGATCAGCCGCCAGATCAGGCCTTTGCCCAGCGGGACGCGCACCGTGGCGGTGGGCTTGCGCAGGCAGCGGATGTCTTTGATCACCGAGTTGGCCGGGATGTTGAAATCACCGCGCTCGCCACCGAACGGCAGCAGCAGGGGTACATCACGGTTGCTGCAGGTCAGGCTGATGCTCAGGGTGTCGCTGGTGCCGTCGATCAACTCCAGGTCGCGGTCGACCACGCGGATGCTCATCGCCGTGGCATCGCCCTGGTTGCGCCGGCGGGCAATCCAGAAGCTGTTGTGCGGGTCTTGCTCGCCACGCGGCTCGAAGAACGGCTGGCAGGTGCCGACGTGGTCGATGCCACCGAGCTTGCGTACGCGCCGCACCCGGTCGATCGACACCACTTCCGCTGCGTTGTGCAGGCGAATGTCCGGGGTGACCGGGTATTCGTGCTGGGTGTGGGTGAGCTTGATCGGCTCGGCCTGCTGGCGGAACAGGTTGATGATCGGCGTGCAGTTGAGCTTGAAATTGTTGCGCCCGATGTTCTGGGCCAGCCGCGCCAGGCGCTCGCTGAGGTCGTAATCGTTGAAGTAGAAGTTGATCTCGACTTGCTCGATGGCCTTGCCCTGCAGGATGCGGGCAAAACCTGAGAGGTCGAAGAACATGAATTTGTCGGGGAACGTGAAGTACTCGTGCAGCAGGCGGTAACCGAGGAACGAGCGCTCGGAATAATCCACCAGGCCTTCGTCGCGGGCATAACCCACCGCTTTCAGGGCGTCGGCGGGCAGTGCGACTTCACGGCTGCGGCCTTCGTCCTGGAAGCTGAGTGTGGCCTTGGCGAGGTTGTTGAACAGCAGCTCGTAGAGCTGGTGCATCAGCGTTGCTTCGCCGTCGAGGAAGAAGCGCAGGCGGTCAAGCTCCATCTGGCCGAACAAGGCGTCGCCGGTGGCTTGCAGGCGGATGCGCAAGCGCGCCACCAGATCGGCGCTGTGGCCGTTGAAGGCCGAGCGTTCCATCTCGGTGAACGAGGCCTGCTGCACGGCAACCGGCCACAGCTCCACCGGGTAGCAGGTGCGGAACTTGCACACTACGCCTTCAACGGCATTGGCGTGCATCTCGGTGTGCCGCGCCACGCGGTAGGCTTCGGTGACCTTCTCCTGCTTGCCAAGGCTGAGCTCGGCGATCGACATCGACGGGGTAGGGCGCAGGTAGTGCGGGTACAGCACCTCAAGGAACGATTCGACAATCTCCGGGAACTCGTCATCGAGCTTTTTGTGCACCCGCGCCGAGAGGAACGAGAACGCCTCGATCAGGCGCTCGGTATGCGGGTCCTCACAGTTGTCGCCCTCGATCAGTAGCCGCGAGGCGATCTTCGGGTACTGCGCAGCAAACTCCTGGCCGAGGAAGCGCAGGTGCGACAGTTCCTTTTCGTAGTAGGGCAGCAGTTCGTCGAGCATCAGTTGAGGTTCTGCACTTTGTATTCCTGGGTGTTGACCTGCAGCACGGCGTCAAACGACACCTGGCGGCTGATGTCCTGCAGACGCAACACGGCGTCCACGCGGAAGGTCAACATGCGATGGCCGTTCTGCTGGGCCAGCAGCTGTACGCGCACCCGGCGAAAACGCCGGTCGCCGGTACTGATCGCGCGCTCCAGCTGTTGCTGGATCAGCCGCCGGTCGTGCGGGTCGAGCACGCTGCGGCTGATGAAGTCGGGCATGCCGTATTCAAGGATGGAGCCACCGAGCTGGCTGAAACCTTCGATCTGCTCGGCGACAAGGGACTGGCGGGTATTCACCAGCACCTCCAGGTCGCGCACGATGCTGGCCTTGTATTCGGCCAGCGAGCAGGTGCGCTGCACAGCCGGCTCGGCCGACTGAAACGGACGGTCGTCCAGCAGCCGGTCGAGCAGCGAGGGCAGCAGGCGGGCCTGATTACTCATGTGTCATCCTTGAACACGCAGGCCGGTCAGCCGCGAGCGCCTTGCGGCAGCTCTGCGACCAGGCGCAGCGAAGCGGTCAGTTCGTCGAGCTGGTAGTGCGGGCGCAGGTAGGTCACGGCCTTGTAAACACCTGGCTTGCCTGGCACCTCGAACACTTCGGCACGGGCTTCGCGCAGCGGGAACTTGGCTTTGGCTTCCTGGCTGGCGGTGTCGTCAAGCAGTACATAGCTGGCCAGCCACTGGTTGAGGAAACGCTCGACGTCCATGCGCGAGGCGAAGCTGCCAATCTTGTCGCGCATGATCGCCTTCATGTAGTGGGCAATGCGCGAGGTGGCGAAGATGTACTGCAGCTGCGCCGACAGGCGTGCGTTGGCATTGGCGATGTCGGTGTTGTACTGCTTCTGCTTCTGCGCCGACTGGGTGCCGAAGAACGCGGCGTAGTCCGTACCTTTGCAGTGCACCAGCGGGATGAAGCCAAGGTCCGACAGCTCTTTTTCACGGCGGTCGGTGATGGCGATCTCAGTTGGGCATTTGAGGGCAATTTCGCCGTCATCGGTCTTGAAGGTGTGGGTTGGCAAGCCTTCTACCAGGCCGCCACCTTCGACACCGCGGATGGCCACGCACCAGCCGTAACGCGAGAAGGCATCGGTGACGCGGGTGCCCAAGGCGTAGGCGGCGTTCATCCACAGGTACTTGTTGTGGTCACGGCCGTCGACGCTTTCGACGAAGTTGAATTCTTCCACCGGGGTGGTATCAGGGCCATATGGCAGGCGGCCGAGCACGTGCGGCAGGGTCAGGCCGACATAGCGCGAGTCCTCCGAGGCGCGGAACGACTTCCACTTGGCGTATTCGACCGTGTCGAAGATTTTCGCCAGGTCACGCGGGCCGGACATGTCGGTGAACGAGTCCCAGCCAAACAGCTCGGGCGATGCGGCCGAAATGAATGGCGCATGGGCCGCGGCGGCAACGTGCGAGATCTCTTCGAGCAGGTACATGTCTTCGGGGTTGCGGTTGAATTCGTAGTCACCGATCAGCATGCCGAACGGGGCGCCACCGAAGGTGCCGTACTCTTCTTCGTATACCTTCTTGAACAGCGCGCTCTGGTCGAATTCGCTGGCGGCCTTGAGGTCGCGCACCAGGTCCTTCTTCGAGGCGTTGAGCAGGTGGATCTTCAGCGTGGTGCTGGTTTCGGTCTGGTCGACCTGGTACTTCAGGCCGCGCCAGGAGGCTTCCAGCTGCTGGAATTCGCGGGCGTGCATGATCTCGTTCATCTGCTCGGAGAGCATCGAGTCGATCTCGGCGATGCGCGCGTCGAGCACGGCGATCAGGTCCTTGCTCGGGGTCATCTCGCCCTCGAGCACCTGATTGACCAGCTCACCGATCAGGTCACGGGTGCGGTTGCGCTCGGTGTCGGAGCGGGCCACACGGCTTTGCGAAATGATGCTGTCGAGCAGCGAGGCCTGCGGGGCGAAGGTTTCCACCTCGACCAGGTCGGTGTCCTGTTGTGGCAGTGTTTGCTTGTCGGTCATCGTCTGGCTCCTGCTTACTCTTTGCCATCGGCGGCGGGTACGGCGGCTTCGCGACCGAATTCCTTGCCCAGGGTTTTCAGCTTCTCGGTGTTCTGCAGCACGTCCATCAGCAGCTCTTCGAGCTTGTCGTTGCCGCCCATCTTGTTACGCAGGTCGGCCAGCTTGTTGCGCACTTCCAAGAGCTTGCGCAGCGGCTCGACTTGCTTCACCACGTTCTGTGGCTCGAAGTCTTCCATGCTGTTGAAGTTCAGCTCCACGCCCAGCTGGGTGCCGTTTTTGGCCAGGGTGTTGTCGACGCGGTAGGTCAGGCGCGGCTTGATGCCTTTGAGCACGCCGTTGAAATTGTCGCGGTCGATGAAGACGAACTTGCGGTCCTTGAGCTTGGGCAAGGGCTCCAGCGGGTTGCCGGAAAAATCGCCCAGCACGCCAACGACAAAGGGCAGCTCCTTTTTCTCGATCGCATCACCGATGTCCACGTCGTAAGTGATGTGAACCCGCGGCGCGCGAACGCGGTCGAGTTTGTGCTGGGTACTTTCCTTCTTCGCCATCGTGTTCTCCAGTGCGAGCAATTCGCTGCGAATCATGGCGCGGCCCGGCGGGGGCCTGCGCGTTACAGTCCTTCGATCGTCAGCAGCAGGCGCTGACGGATTTCGTCGTTCATTTCCAGAATGTTGTCGCGGCCCACCAGCTCTTCGAAACTGGTGTTGCCGGCAATTTGCGTGCTGCTACGGATGACCGAATCGTCGGGAAGTTCCGAACGCACCGGCGAGCTGATGACGCAGAAGGGCAGGTCACCCATGCCCTTGAGGCGTTCGAAGCTCAAGCCAAAGCGCAGGCCTTCGAACAGGCGGCCAAGGCCAGGTGACTTGCTCAGGCAGTAGAACAGCACCAGGTAGTGCACCACGAAGCGGTACAGCTCGGCGCTGCTGCGGTTGGGGTCGTGGATGACATTGCGAAAGCGCGCCAGCTCGAAGCCCTGAAAGCCCACGACCCAGCGCACGGGGCTGGTGATGCGGATGACCTGGCCGCTGGGGACCAGGGCCTTGTCGTATTCCAGGGGGAACAGTTCGGGGGTGGTGCTGATGAGGTTGAGCGGCACTTCCAGCTCGCTGACCAGCTGGAAGGGCGCGGCCGAGCCGATACGCTCGTAGAGTTCGATAAGCGACTGGAAGTGGCCCTGGGTTTCGCGCCCGCTGCTGCGTTGCGCCCCCTGCAGGTATTCACCGAACAGCGTTTGCGGACGGATCAGCGGCGCCGCGGTGGCGAGGTAATCGGCCGCCTGCGCCTTGAGCGCATCGGAGATTGCCCGCGTTTGGCTACGCAGCTTGATCAGTGCTTCGACATCAAACGTCTGTGTCATCGGTACATCGTCCATGAGCCTTTTTGAATCGTCCTGATACGCCGCTGGCGTGGACTGGAAACTCGGTACTGGCACATGAATATCGTGTTGCCAGTAATGCCGTGTAGGGCACCCCGCGTTGGAAGAAGTTCCTGCGGCGGCCGCGATTTTTTCGTTGTTTGTGACGCGGCGCAATGATGTCGCATTGATATCGAGCAGTGGTTTTGGGTGCGTAAAATCAGGGCTTGGGCCCGTGGGGAAGGGGTTTGAGGCGTGGGAAAACAGCTGAAAAAGAGATTGGAAAATATTTTTCAAAAGGTGAAGCAGGTCGCATTTCTGGTTGGGTCGGGCGGTAATGCAGGGGCTTTACGGCGGGCCTTTCAATGATGGCAATGCGACGGAATACGCCGCATGTAGCGGCGGATGGAGTGGGTTCAAGATCCAGGAGCCGGCATTATTTGAGCTGCGTGTTTGACAGGGGGATTGGCACGGGCTGCGCCCGTGATCGCCGGCAAGCCGGCTTGCCGGCGATCACCGGCAAAGCCGGTGCCATCCCCCCTCGATCGTGTCGTTCGGCGGCAGGTTGGGGCGTTGCTACCTACCGTCCACCTGGACGCAAATAGTCTTGTTCCCGACAACTTTGCATGGCCAATGGTCGTTGATGTAGGAATCGGGCGTAAAGCATATGCGCTCATCGTTCACCCAGAACATCTGCCATGCGGAGCCTGAAATACGGAGCTTTGGGCAAGACCAGTAGCCCTTCGCAGAGAGTGTGGCCGTGGTCGCAATGATCATGGCCGGGGCAGCGCAGCACATTATCGCGAACATCAACTGCAACGACCGGATTTCGAACGTGTGAAGCCTGGACTTTTTGGGCGGGTCGAATTTCTGGCCGGTCCATGCCGCGAAGGCGCAGACAACGAGCGAGTAGGGCGTCCCCGGAATCGCCGCGAGTACGAAAAAACTCATGAGCGGCGTTTCCACAACGGGTGCATTTCTGTAGAGGCGGCCATACAGCGGCAGCAGTTCGGCCCACAGTACGTAGAACGCAAGTGCGCACACCGCTAGCATGCACAGCGCAAAGCCGATGGCCACGCAGCGAAAGAGCAGCGGGGATCTGACATGGAGTTCGGGATGAGATTTCATGATGACGTCAGCGTTCCTTGCTGTGCTTGATCGTTGATTATGCCAGATCCTGTCTGGAGCTGTTGTCAGGGGCTGACCAGGTCAGCAAAATGGGCCGATGGATGAGAGCAAGCCTTTGCAAGGAGCCAGCATGATCGACCTGAGAAGTCCGGACGCAGTCCTGAGCGAATACGCCCAGCGCTACATCGACCTGGTCCCCGACGTATCCCCCCAGTTACAGCAGCGCATGGAGTACATATACGATCCAGACGCGCCCATATTGCCACGCATCAAGCCAGCCTGGCTTAGCGACAGGCCTTGCACGCTTTCACGCGAACAAGCACTCGACCGCGCACAGGGCGCACTGCTGGGCCTGGCAATCGGTGATGCGGTGGGGACCACACTGGAGTTTCAGCGCCGCGGTCAGGGCCAGGTTACAGACATGGTCGGTGGTGGCCCATTCCGGCTGGCGCCCGGCGAGTGGACCGACGATACCAGCATGGCGCTGTGCCTGGCCGATACTTACGAGGCCAAGGGCAGGTTCGATTTCGCGACTTTTGCAGACGCACTGGTGCGTTGGTACCGCCAGGGCGAGAACAGCGTCAATGGGCGCTGTTTCGACATCGGCAGTGTCACTCGGCGCGCGCTCGAAGGGTGGGAAACTGAGGGGCTTGCTTGGCAAGGGAATGCCGAGCCCTCGGCTGCTGGCAACGGTTCGTTGATCAGGCTTGCGCCCACTGCCATTTTTCGGCGCCACTCGCTCTCGGCGACTTGGGGAGAAAGTGCCACGCAGAGCACGGTCACGCACAGCGCGCCCGAAGTGCTGCAGTGCTGTAGCCTGTTCGGCGCACAGTTGCATCTGGCACTCAATGGCGCCGACAAACACGAGGCGTTGGCAGCCAAAGTGCGCCCGCTGAAGTCTCGGCCGCGGATCATCAATGCCGGCGAATACAAGCTCAAGTCACGAGAGCAGATTCGCTCTTCCGGCTATGTGGTCGACACCCTAGAAGCAGCGCTCTGGGCGGTTTGGCACACCGACAATTTCAAGGATGCGATTCTGCTCGCGGCCAACCTTGCCGACGATGCCGACAGCGTGGCCGCCACGGCGGGGCAGTTGGCAGGTGCCTTGTATGGGGTGTCGGGAATGCCGCCCGAGTGGGTAGCCAAGGTGGCCTGGTCGCAGCGTATATGTCACTTGGCAAGGCACTTGTTTGAGCATTCGCCGGCAACTGACGAACTCGATGAGCTGGTGTATGACGACAACTGATGCTCAAGCCTTCCTATGGTGAACGGCTGGCGGCACGGGATCTCGCGCCACCACGTTGAGGTACGAATCACTACCAGGTTTGCTGCTTTGGACAAGGGGCCTTCGGGGTGCTGCTCAACTTCCGGATAGGAGTGTGATTTGCAACCCCACTGTTGATGATCAGGCAAAATACTTTAGAAATAGTCTTATGTTTACCACGGATAGATTTTTTGCAAAAATTTGGTCGGTCTGGATGCTGATCGTGATAGTCGCCGTGCTTATGATCGGTGTGACTCCAAATTTTTTGCTATACCGGCCCTCGGTGTGGTGATAGCGATGACATTGTCGTGCATGAACTGTGCTTATCGCAGTGAACGCTTTGTAAGTTTTGCGAATTTGCGCATGTTCTTCAATTTATCATTCTCACCGCTGTTCGCATCGCTCCTCACACTAGCGGCCACGTATTCCACCCGCGAGGAGTTCGTCCGAGTTGGTGGGAACTTGTGTTAGAAACCCCCATGAATTGCAGCATGCTACTTTTGCCAGGCCGGTAATATGCCAATCCGTACGCCACCAACGCCAGCGCGGTGGTAGCCAAGCCAAGAGCAAGTGCGGGCCCTGCATCCAGGCAATCGTGCCCGAGGGGCCTCAGGCTTTCGCTACTCGTCCATGTTTATGCAAAGTTTTTTGCCGTCTATATTTTTGCAGGGCCATCGATTTTCGGTATAGCTGTCCGGTTTAAAACAAAAGCCGGGATGGTTTACCCAGTACGTCTGCCATGCCGATCCCGATTTTCAGAGTTGCGGGCAGGTTGTATTGTCTAATGCGTTGAGTGCAATTGTCGTGCTGATAGCAGTGAGTGGTGCAAGGCCTATGAGTGAATAGACTGAGGCCTTCATCAGGCCTGTCTGAAGTTTCGCAAGCGCGGATTTTTCCGGTGGATCATATCGTTTGCCTGTCCATATGGCGAATGCGCTGGCTACTGTACAGGCAAGCATAACGGGTGGTGCCATGATGAGGCCGAAAGCCATGTACGGGACCTCGATGGCCGATGCGCGACGCCACATTTGTCCATATATTGGCAGGACATGTGTAATCAACCAGTACGTAGCGAACACCCCTACTGTCGCACAGAGCAAAAGTGTCAAGGCAGCGAGTAGTCTGAACTTAATAGAGGCAAATGTCGGGTTGTTAGAATTCATTTCCAATGCTCAGAGCTTGGGGGGGATCATGGTCAGATCAGAGAGAGTCAGCGCTTGGCCATTGCGCCTGAAGCTAGGCGAGTGGGTCGACTATACGAGTACGGCGCTTTGCTTGGTAGCGACCTGCGATGACGAGTACCGGCCCGATTATGCGGTGCGCGAACTGTTCTTGCGCAGAGCATTAGCCCTCCGGAGCTTCGTAGCCCATCCCCAGAATTAGTTACCGACCCTCAAATTGTACGCATACATTTTTATCCCCGATACGCTTGCATGGTTGGTTGTCGTCAGTGTAGGAGTCAGGTTTGAAGCAGTACCGCGCATCGTTCACCCAATACACTTTCCACGCCGACCCGGAGATCAGCAATTTTTGACATGGCGTGTATCCTTTCGCCCATAAACCTAGCGTTACAAGTATCGCCAATGCCGGGGCTATACAAATCATTGACCATAGTGTCAATTTATAAGATTGATACTGGAATCGGTAAAGGCGAGAGTTGATGGGCGGGTCAAATTTTTTGGCGCGCCAGCATGCGTAAGCGGAGGTTATGATAAGTATGGGGCTAACGGTGCACATGGCAATGAGCATAAACCCCAAATAAGGCGTGACTACAATGGGTGTATCTGTAAACAGACTGCCGAATAACGGCAGTATGTCGCTTGCAAGCCAGCGGGCCGAAAGGAAGCCTAAAGCGGCAGTCAATAGGCAGGTAATAAAAGCCACGAGGCGGAAAATATAGGGTGAGCGCTCGTGAAATTCATAGGGGCGATGTGTGGTCATTGTTAGAACTTTGGTAGATTGAAAGTCGGGAGGGAGGGCATGGACGGTAACTCAGGCAAAGACGGCCACCCCGGTAAATTGAGGTCTCCAGGCTGCAATTTTCGAAGTGCCCAGCGCTTGGCCTCGCTATATAGGTTCTCCGCAATCTCACCGACAATGTTGGTGACGGTTTCCTCTGCGTATTTTTGCATGTCCTCAACGCTGATGCGGCTGGCCTGCTGCTGTAAATATTGAATATTATCCACGGCGTAGCGGAGGCCGGCTTTAACAGAATTTTTTATCCCGTATTCGGTGTCGAGTACGTTAAGCCCCCAGCCCACCGCGAACACCACAGCCGCACCCGCGATCACCGGTGCGGCGGCGAAAGTGGCCATTGTGCCAAGGGCCAGTCCAACGGCATATCCCACTGCTGTTGCGATCCCTGCTTTGACCAACTCCACCCCGATACCACCAAACAAGTCACTCATCACGTGCTCGTCGCCAAACACCCACTCCGCCACTTCGATACCGACGGCAACATAGCAGGAGAGCCTGAGCGCCTTGAGGGAGGAACCGCGAACACCGTATTTGCCGATGCCCATGCTGATCAGTTTCGCGTTCTGAATACCATAGCGCGGCGCGTTGAGCGTTTTGCGCAATCCAGGGTAACCCGTGATGATCACGTACTGCTTACCCTTGTACACGGTGTGGCGAACCTTGGTGAGTAAGCCACCCATGTCTCTAACGAAAGAAGCCGCATTGCGTGCATCCCAGGCGGCCATGGCTGCGGGAACGCCCCATGTGGTATTGACAAACGTGTGAGGCAGCCCGTTGTAGGCTGACTTGACGCTTTGCCCGATGCCGCTCAGCAGGTCGCCCTGTGTGCGAGTGCATACCTGCGGAGGCTGTGTCACGGCGTGTGCTTGTTGTGTGGAGCGGGCCTGAGCCTGGAAAGCTTCTATCGGCATCATCACCACTTCCATGTGGTTAGAATCCATCTCCCGGTCAAGTTGGCTGAGTTGGCTTTCACTCACGCTCATCGCGGTTCTCCCTGAAAAATTCGCTATGTGCTGCCTCATGGCTAAGCGCAGGGAGCCTACACCCCAGACGTGAGCGAGAGCAAACTGATGGTCATGATCTCATGTGGTTTCAGCTTTGGCGAAAGGGAGGTGGCTTAATGGCATCATTTGACAGCACCAGCGAACCACGTTTTCATTGGTAGATTTCCAGCTTGATGCAGGATGCATTGAAATGATTACGGACGCCCTCGAGTCGATGCTCACGCAGAATAAACGCCTGTTCACTTTCGACTCACCTTTGCCTCCCGAACAAGAGCTTCAACTGCTTAGCTTCAGCGGCCGCGAGGCGATTTCGGAACTGTTCAGCTTCCAGGCAGAACTCATCTCCCAGGATGCTCGGATCGAGCTCAAGAAACTCATTGGCAAGAAGGTAACTGTAGGCATCGCGCTGGCCGATGGGAGCACCAGATACCTCAGTGCGCATGTTTCTGACTTCGTGCATACCGGTGCCGATGGGGGCGTTGCTAACTACAGCGCAGAGCTCGTGCCGTGGATCTGGATTCTCAGCCGTCGCCGTGATTCGCGCATCTTCCAAGACAAGACCACCGAGCAGATCGTCAAGGAAGTCTTCGATTACTACCTGACCTTGGCCGACCACGAATTCCGCCTGAGCCAACCGCTCAAACCGATCAGCTACTGTACGCAGTATCAGGAATCTGACCTGAATTTCGTGCTGCGTATGCTTGAGCAGGAAGGGCTGTTCTTTACCTTCGAGCATTCTAAGGAAGGTCATCGCATGATTATCAGCGATGACAGCAGCATCCTTCCGCAGCTGGAGCGCCAGCCGCTGGTCCGTTACCACAGTGCTTCGGTTACCGAAACTGCAGATTCGATCACCGCCTGGTCTTCGGCGCGGCGGATGCAGCCAACGCGCTTGGCTCTAAAGTCGTTCGACTACAAGCAGCCTGCCAACCCGCATTTGGTACAGCTCAATTCCGTCAACCAGCAGGGCGAGGTCGGCCAGTACGAAGTCTTCGAATACGAAGGCCTTTACGGTTACGCCGATTCAGACGAGGGCCTGCGCAAGGCTCGGCGTCGGCTGGAGGCAATAGAGGTGGACGGCAAGACATTCCATGGCAAGAGCAATTGCCGCGCCATGGAGCCGGGTCGTTACTTCGAGCTTAGCCAGCATTACGATCACGACAACGACACTCCGGACGATCGCCAGTTTCTTCTGCTGTCCGTCACTCACTGGGGGCGTAACAATTACGCCAATGACGGTGAAGCAGGGTATGGGAACAGCTTTACCTGTATCCGTCGCAAAATTCCGTTCCGCCCCTCATTGAGCACGCCTAGGGCAGGCATCTCCGGGCCCCAAACAGCCATTGTCGTCGGCCCGCCCGGCGAAGAGATCTATACCGACGAACTGGGGCGTGTGAAGCTGCAGTTCCACTGGGACCGCAACGGCGAGTTCAACGACCAGAGTTCCTGCTGGGTACGCGTCGCCCAGTCCGGTGCCAGCGGCGGCTTCGGCAGCATTTTGATCCCCCGCGTCGGCGACGAAGTGGTGGTGGTGTTCCTCGACGGCAACCCCGACCGCCCGCTGATCATGGGCAGCCTGTACAACAGCAGCAACACCCCGCCCTGGTCGTTGCCGGCGAACAAGACCCAGAGTGGTTTCCTGACTCGTTCGATGAAGGGCGACGGCGGTACCGCGAACTTCTTCCGCTTCGAAGACAAGGCCGGCGCCGAGCAGATCATCATGCACGCCGAGCGCAACATGGACACCGAGATCGAACTGGATGAGACCCATGATGTGGGGAACAACCGGACGATCACGGTGGGGGGCGCGCACACTGAGACCATCAAGGACAACACGGTGGTCAACGTCAAGGAAGGGTCATACACCCTGCAGGTAGATAACCAGTTCATTCAGGTGGGCGCCAAGCAGCACATCATCCTCCAGGTAGGGGAAAGCAGCATCAAGTTGACGCCGGAAGGCATAGAAATCAAAGGCAAGGTCATTACCACGACCAGTACCGATACCACGCAGATCACCGGCGCGGCAGTGCGGATCAACGACTGAGGGCAGGCCGATGTACAAACCCTCCATCTACGACCGCATTTCTGCCAAGCGTGAAGCGCAGCAAGAGGCCGCGCGCCTCGCCGAGCTGGCCGAGCTTGCGGCCAACCCTGAGCCAGTGCCAGAGCCCGAACCGGTGCCTGTCGCCTTGCAGGACGTTACCAGCAGCTTCACCTTCGGTGGCTTCAATCTGGCGTTCCCGACGGCTTATCGATTCCGTGATATCCAGACCACCCTCGAGCATGAAGGTGAACCGGTCACGCTCAACATTCGCCGCCGTGATGTGCGGGCCAGGCAAACCTTGGAGCAACTGTTCGACGCCGCGATCCAGGCCTTGCGCGAAATGAACCCGCAGTTGCGGGTGATTCGCCAGCAAGATTGCCGCGTCGCGGGTAACCCGGCCAAGGCCGTGGACTTTCATTTCAACGCTGGGCACGAAACCCGGCACGGTCGCCTGGTGGGGGCGCTGGTACCTGTTACCGGCAGCGACAATCTGCAATGGCTGGACATTTCTTGCGTGATCGACCCGACCAAGCCTGGCCTGAGCCTGTGGCTCGCCGACTTTGACCGCATGCTCGATGGCCTGGCACTGCGCTGACCCATCCCCAATTTTGCTATCAGGAATTTTTATCGCATGGACTATGAGTTGCAAGAAGGCGGGATCTCGCTGCCGGACGGGTTTGATGACCGCACTGTAAACATGTTCGTTCTCGGTGCCAGTGTGCCAGCGCCCTTGAGCATCACCATTTCGCGCGACACGCTGTTGCCCGACGAAGCACTGCAGGCTTACGTCGATCGACAGATCAAGATGCTCACGTCCAAGCTGCGCGGATACACGCGCATGGGCAACAAAGCCGTTGCGCTGTCGACCACCGCACCTATCCCAGGCATCCAGATCGACGCTTACTACATGAACCAGGGCCGCCCGCTGTATCAGCGCCAGGCAGCCTTCCTGATCAGCCCCGGGCGTGCGCTGATCTTCTCGACCACCGCACAGGCAGATTTCAGCCCTCAGCAGAACGAGGACTGGGCAAACCTGCTGGCCAGCTTCACCCCGCGCAACCCCGTCGTGACCAGCGCCGAGCCCGGCGAGCAGGAGTAACCCCTCATGTTCGAAGCGGCCAGGTTCGGCGACGATATTTCGCACACTAGCGCTCTGGGGGGCTTCCTGATCGGGGCTGCCCTGGGCATCGCGCTGGTGGCCACGGTGGCCATCGCCACCTTCACCTGCGGGTTCGGCGTGGCCTTGCTCGCCGGCATGGCGGCCGGTATCGGAGGCAGCTTGCTGACCGCGGCCGGGGAGGCGATAGGCAGTATGTTCTCATCCCCCTCAGGGACGATAACCACTGCCTCACCCAACGTCTTCATCAACAGCCGCAAGGCCGCGCGGGTCGAGAAAAGCATCGGTGCCTGTGACAAGCACCCAGGGCCCGTACAGATCGCCGAAGGCTCGACCAACGTCTTCATCAACAGCGTGGCGGCGGCCCGCAAGGGCGACAAGTTGACCTGCGGCGCGACCATCTCCGGCGGCTCGGACAACGTCATCATCGGCGGGGGTACATTCCGCTATCTGCCGGTGGACGACGAAATCCCCAAATGGCTGCGCACGACCGTAGACGTGCTGATGGCCGTTGCCGGTGCCGCCGGCGGTATCGCCCAGCTGATCAAGGCCGGCACCCAGGCCGGCATGAAAGCCGTCATGCCCTGCGCCCTGAAGTTCACCGCAGGCTTTGTAGCCGGCGAAGTCGCCAGCCGCTACGTAGTTGAACCGGTAGCGCAGCGGGCCATGGGCGCCCTGACCGGTAACCCGGTAGACCTGACCACCGGCCGCAAACTCATCCCCGACGAAATCGACTTCAGCCTGCCCGGCCTGATGCCCATCGAGTGGTCGCGTTTCTACGCCAGCGACCTGACGGTCGACAGCGTGCTCGGCCGCGGCTGGGTACTGCCGTGGGAACAAAGCCTGCGCCGCAAGGGCAGCTTCATCTACCTCACCGACAACCAAGGCCGCGAAGTCCCGTTCGTCTCGCTGCAGCCGGGCGAACGCATCTACAACCCGCACGAGCAGGTGTACCTGGTGTGCACCGAGGGCGGCCACTACATTCTGCAGACGCTGGACAACCTGTTCTTCTACTTCGGCGAAGTGCCAGACACCGACACCGACGTGCCGCTGCAGCGCATCGAAAACGCCCTCGGCCACTTCCTGCACTTCACTCGCACCGCCGAAGGCACGCTGACCGACATCAGCGCCACCGGCGGCACCCGCGTGCACCTGCACTACGACCATCCGCTGGGACGGCTGACCGACATCAAACGGGTGGTGAACAACGAAGCGGTCGAAACCCTGGCTCAATACCGCTACGACGAACACGGCCAGCTCAGCACGGTTATCAACCGCAACGGCGACACCGTGCGCAGCTTCAGCTACGCCGACGGCGTAATGGCAAGCCACAGCAATGCCCTGGGCCTGACCTGCCATTATCGTTGGGAAACCCTCGACGGCCAGCCCCGCGTGGTCGAGCACTGGACCAGCGACGGCGAACACTTCCATTTCCACTACGACTTCGCCCAGCGCATCAGCTGGGCCACGGACGTACTCGGCCGCGAGCTGGAGGTGCAGTACAACGCCGACCACCGCGTCATCGCCAGCCGAGACTACGGCGGCGAGCGCTACGCCATCGACCTGGACGATTTCGGCAACATGGTCGGCCTGACCCTGCCGGACGGCAACCAGTTGGGCTTCAAGTACGACGAATACGCCCGCCTGCTCGAAGAGACCGACCCGCTGGGCCGCACCATCGCCTACGAATACCACCACCTGACCACCCTGGTAACCAAGGTCACCTACCCGGACGGCAGCACCTGGCAGGCGCGCTACGACGACAAGGGCAACCTGCTCGCCGAAACCGATGCCCTTGGCCACCTGACCGAGTACCTCAATGGCGAAGATGGTTTGCCGCACACCATCATCGATGCGACGTACAAGTCCAAGTACCTGTGGTGGAACACCCTGGCCCAGGTCGAGCGCTATCAGGACTGTTCGGGTAAAAACACCTATTACCGCTACGACGACCGCCAGCACCTGGTGGCCGTGACGGATGCGCTGCACCAGACCACCACGCTGGAACGCAAACCGGACGGGGAGGTGGTCAAGGTCAACCATCCGGACGGCACGGCGGAAACCTTCACCTACAACCCTTACGGCCAGGTGCTGACGCACACCGATGGCAAAGGCCAGACCACGCGCCTGCTGCGCACGGCACGCGGACTGCCGAGCAGCCGGCAGGATGCCAAAGGGCAGCGGATTCGCTACGAGTACGACAAGGCCATACGCCTTACCGCGCTGGTTAACGAGAACAACGCGACGTACAGCTTTGCTTACGATGCGTCGGACCGGCTGGTGGAAGAAGTGCGGGTGGACAACCTGACGCGGCGCTTCACCTACAACGACGGCGGCCATCTGACCAGGCTGGACGAAATTGGCTACGGTGAGAACGGTGAACAGCCACAACGCGAAACGCTGTTCGAGCGCGACCCCATTGGCCGGCTGATTGCCAAGCTCAACCGTGATGCGCGACAAGACTATGCCTATGACGATGTTGACCGGTTGCTGAGCATTCAGCGGCAACCCAGCGGTATCGGCAAACAACTCGGCATCACCGAAGAAAAACTCGAATACGCCTATGACCTGCTGGGGCGACTGACCCAGGAAATCACCCCACAAGGCGTACTCGGCTACGAATACGACCCACTGAGCAACCTGACCACGCTGACCTTGCCAGACGGGCGCAAGGTCAACCACCTGTACTACGGCAGCGGGCACCTGCACCAGCTGAACCTGGACGGCCAGGTCATCAGCGACATGGAACGCGATGATCTGCATCGCGAGGTGTATCGCACGCAGGGCAAGCTCACCAGTTGCTTTGGCTACGACGCCATGGGGCGCAAGGCGTGGCAGTTTGCTTCGACCCTGCCGGCGGAAAAGCTGTCGCAAGTGCAGAACCCCGGCATCAACACCTCGCTGCTGGTGGAGCACGCCTACAACCCGATTCACCGTCGCTACCAGTACGATCCGGCAGGTGAACTGGTACGCACCCTCGACAAATTGCGTGGCGAAATCAAGTACGAGTACGAAGCCAACGGCCAGTTGCATAGCCGCGATACCGGGTCACTGGTTGGCAGCGAAGAGTTCCGCTACGACCCGGCTGCTAACCGCCTGGACTTCAATGCGCGGCAGTTGGAGAAGGTCAAGGACAACCGTATCAAGCGTTGGCGCGATCAGGAGTACCGCTACGATCCGTGGGGCAACCTGATCGAGAAGCGCTCGGGGCATAGCAAGTTGCAGAGCTTTAGCTATGACTGCGAGAACCGGCTGGTTCGGGCGGAGACGCTGGTCAACGGCAAGCTGGAAAGTACGGGCGCTTATCGCTATGACAGCCTGGGGCGGCGGATTGCCAAAACCGCTGAAATCGGCGGCACCTCGGAACAAAAGCACTTCCTCTGGCAGGGGCTGAGGATGCTGCGCGAGGAGACGCCGGGGCAGAGCATTTTGTATCTCTATGAGCCGGGTAGCTATGCGCCCTTGGCGCGGGTGGATCAGGCGGAAGGGGAAGAGCAGAAGATCTATTACTTCCATAGCGATCAGATTGGTACGCCGTTGGAACTGACGGACAGCGACGGGAAAATCGTTTGGCAAGCGACTTATCGCTCATGGGGCGCGATTGAGCAGCTGGCGATCAATGAAGTCGGGCAGAATCTGCGTTTTCAAGGCCAGTACTTTGACTGTGAAACGAAACTGCACTACAACACGTTTAGGTACTTTGAGCCTGAGGTTGGCAGGTTTGTCACACAAGATCCAATTGGATTGATTGGCGGAAACAATTTATACAGCTATGGGCCGAACTCAATTGGTTGGGTTGATCCATTGGGTTGGTGCTCTAAAGCGCTGGGGAAAAATTTAGAAACAAGCGGTGTGACAAGACTCAAGAATACTGCAGCGCACCACATCGTCGGAGATACCGCCAAGCTTGCTGCGCCGGGAAGAGCGATTTTGAAAAAGCACGGAATAGACGTAGATGGCGCTGCAAATGGGGTGTTCTTACCGAATCGATTTAACACTGATGTCAGTGTGCCGGGGATATTGCACAACGGTAAAAATCCAAACAGTTGCTTTGAATCTGTTAACGAAATCCTCACTAATGTTGATGCCGCTGGTGGCAAAGATGCGGTGTTAAAAGCCATAGGGAATATTCGGCAGAAACTTATAGAGGCTCCTAGGAGCTCCAATTGGAAGGATATTTTCGGTTAATTATGAAATATTATTCTCTTACCCAGAGTAGTGAGTTCAAGACGCTGGTAGGAAGGTTCGATGATCTTGCCTTGTATGACGCTGCAAAACAATATGCCTTTGGCAAAGACTTCAATGCTGTTTTTTCTAGGCAATATGAGCTTGAATTTAGCTCAGACGACAAAAAAAAGAAAGATGGCTCAGATATATTTACTTTTTTCAGGCCTGTTTTGATTGTGACGTCCAAAGCTAAGGCGTTGTTTCAGTCTGTGATCCCTGACTCTGTTCACGATTTAAATGTACTCTCCCCTAATCCAGATCACTCCGGTATAGTGCTTGAAAAGTTGTTGTCGGGGGCGTTTAATAAAGAGATGTCCGAATTTGACGAGTACCCTAACGGGTTGGTCGTTTATAAGATGGTTCTTAATGCTGCAGCGATTCAGGGGGTTGATGTCTTTAGAGTGGCTGAAAATCCACTCTCCTTCTATGTGTCTGAAAAATTCGTTGAGATGAGCAAGGTCCGCGGGTTAAAAGGTTTTGAGTTTAAAGGAGTTGATGCGATTTAATTTCTGCAGGGGTTGCAAGTAGATCTTTAAAAATTCAGATTTAAGGGCTGAAGCACACGCTTCAGTCCTTGCTGTGATCGACCAGATACCAACCCGATATCCTGCAACAGCGCATCGAAAATGCCCTCGGCCACTTCCTGCACTTCACCCGATCAAACGGGTGGTGAACAACGAAGCGGTCGAAACCCTGGCTCAATACCGCTACGACGAACACGGCCAGCTCAGCACGGTGATCAACCGCAACGGCGACACCGTGCGCAGCTTCAGCTACGCCGACGGCGTAATGGCAAGCCACAGCAATACTGATCAGATTGGTACGCCGCTGGAGCTGACGGATAGCGAGGGTGAGGTTGTTTGGCAGGCGACGTATCGTTCGTGGGGGGGGCGATTGAGCAGCTGACGGTCAACGAGATTGACCAAAATTTACGGTTCCAGGGTCAGTACTTTGATCGCGAGACGTCGCTTCATTACAATACGCTAAGATATTACGACCCTGACGTTGGTAGATTCATTGGTCCAGATCCCATTGGCTTGCGCGGCGGTGTAAATCTTTTTAGATACAATGTAAATCCGATTTATTGGATTGATCCAACGGGGCTCGCCCCATGTCAAGTGCGAGTTGTTAATAATACAAAGATTCATGGTCGTGGACAGATAGACGGAACCCCTGGGCATGATCAGTTTTCAGAAGCAATCGCTAATAAATTGGCTATGAGCGGAAGGTTCTCGGATGTGTACTTAAATCGTTCATATTGCTTCGCAAATGGGCGAGGCGTCTCAGCTCGACGTCCAGATGTCATGGCTGTTGATGTGAACGGAAAGGCCCATGCGATCGAACTCGCCTCTAAGACGGATATGGGCATTGGCAATTTTTTAACTGGAAAAAACTAAAGTATGTTTGTGGTTGAGCTTGAGCGGTTTTACACGAAAATCTTTTCAGCCGGATTTTTCTATTCAATGGTTGCCGTTTTTGCGGCCGGGATCCTGCCAGGTTTTTTTCTAGTGCCGGCGATCATTACGGTAGTCGCTTTTATTGGTTGGAGTGTGGTTTGCGCTTATCGAACTGAGCGGTTCGTCACTTATGCAAGTTTTCGGTTATTTACTAATCTCTTTTTGGGGCCCATGTTGGCGTTCGCCTTGGCTCTCTCAGTCAGCTATAAGCTTTTGAAGCTAGATCCAGTTCTTGTTTTTGTGCTGAGTGGAGCGCCATTTGCCATTGTTGGGCTCGCCTATGTTGTGGTTTGCCTTTGTTCAATCGATCGTCCTGTTTTGAAAGTTGTAGGTGGGCGTGTTGACGTATTGGAGAGTCCGCCGTCGCACAGCCCTTGGCTTGCTGGATTGAGTGCGGGTGTAGGCAGCCTAGTTTATTCGATGATTCGTGAGTATGACGATTTTTATCTAGGGGTGATTGTTTTGACGATTGCTATATCCTTATATACGGTTTTTTATAATCGCCACAGTATTTCCTCACTCCGGGCGCTTAGGCGGCAGGAAGAAAGTTCGGGGTGCCAATATACTTTTATGGAGATCGAGGCGATACGGGAAAAGCGCACAGCGTCTTTGCTTGGAAGGATCTTCGCGAAAAAACACAACCCATAACGCCGGCCACGCAATAGGGCAGTTCCGAGCCTTTGAAACATAAATTGCAAACCTAGTTAGTAAAAAAGGGGCTGTCGACGTTGAACCTAACTTTATTTACGGTAATGGCGGTACTCGACCTACATCGATAACGTATGATGTATATCGTAAGAGTGAGGAAGTTCTCGAAGGTATATTTGGAAACTGATATGGCCAGAAATGATGTTAAAGAAGGTGTTCCCGAAGAGCTTAAAAAATTCATGCAGGAAATGAATGAGTGGGAGTGTGAGTTTTTTGATAAGCGCAAAGATGGCATAAGTAAGGGTGAGGATGGGTTAGAGTTGAAAAAGGTTTATGCCTTGAAATTGGAGCGGATACTTGATATGTATGCGTTAAAGGATAAGTCGAATTATGGTAGATTGATTGATCTGGGTTGTACAAGGCCGGCAACTTATGACCCAGTAAGCGACGAGGTTCAGTTAGTATCTGATAGTGATGGTAGTTTGGTAGTGCAAGTACAACAAGTGAAAGGGGCAGAAATTTGTTCTAGATTCTATCTGGTTGTCAAGGGAGGGGAGTGGAAGATAAAAAGAGGGAGATGTTGAGTTTTGATGAGAAGTGGAAGCGGGTTCCTCTTTAGATACACTAGTGCGAGCGCGATGGCATTGGCCGGATGCTGGCCAAGGTCAACGGCGATGCTCGGTAAGCCTGAGGCTCTGTATGGAAGCCCGAGAAATCCAACCGCCACCCCTCAAGCGCTGAGATTTTGTAGAGTCCTATGCCATCGACGGAAAGGAATCCTGTGATGGCAAAGCGTTACGAACTCTCGGGTGAGGCCAGGGCTGTGGTTGATGATCTCTTCTCCGAAACCCATGGCCGGGGGAGGTCCCGCCTTCAAGCTTTAATAGGTTCTTTGAGGCTGGAAAGCTATCAGATACCCAGCTAGCATTAGAAATTAGTAAGATTCAAAACTTTGCCAGAGAATGGCTTGAAGCCAACAAATTTGTTGTGGATGCAATTACTGGGCGCCTTTTATGAGTTTGTGTGAGAAAAATTATTACGTTATAAGTTATGACTCGACGGATGAGGGATGCCCCGTAAGCATGGCAGGTTTTTTTAACTGCGAGAAATTTGAGTGGGAACCCTATGAGCCAAATCCTGAGAATTTGAAAATAGAGCATGACTATAGTCTCACTTTGAAGAATTTAGATGTAGAGCTAGAAAGTATAGACTTTGATTTCCATCAGGTTGGCGCTATCTATGTCTCAAAAAGATTCTTAAGTGTTTGCGACCGTCTAGGCGCCAAATATAGGGCTGTTCCGCTTGAATTGAAATCAGGGAAAAAAATTAGGCAAGGTGATTTTTTTATTTTCCTTCCGGGCGAAAGTTTAGCTGGCATGGATAAGGATCAGTCTATATATGAATTATCAAAGGACATTCAGGCTGACGGCGTTATTAATAGTCCGCTCTATCCTGGTTCAATAAGCATTGATCGAATAGATCTGTTTGTACTGTCTGATGTTATAGAAAGTGATATTTTTCGATGCCAGGAGACGTTGGAGTTATTTTGCAGTGAACGGTTCTTGCTAGCTGCAAGTGATTTGAAGGGGATTTCGTTTACAAAGGTTGATAGTGCCTACAGATATGATCCATGGGCCGACCTTGAAGATATTTAAATGCTGTTAGGATGCTAGAAGTGGGTGTGCGGGTGGGGGCAGATCACTATGAGATTTTATGATTAATTTCTATGCTAGGGCTATAGAAACTGATGATGTGCCGCTTTTTTGAAGAGGAATGAAATCCTTCGTTACCAGAGCTCAATCAGGTGATCACAAGGCCTCTAACGTCCTCTATAACGTGTTTAAAAATGGTGATCTGGTCGATGAAAATGTCTTCAGTAACTAATTTGCGTGATGATTATCGAGAGGCGCTGCTAGGATTTATGACTGCCATGAATGAGTGGGAGTCATCTGGCTACAAGAAGAGTTTGCAGGCCTTCACGGATGACTCCTTAGAGGATGGCCTTGAGCATCGTCTGAGAAATGACCTTTTGGTTGTTTTTAAAAAATATGTAGTAGACGAGGGCCGAAACTATGATCGTGTCGAAAATATAGTTTGCGGCAGATCTCCAGAGTACGATTTGGTTAATGATGACGTTGAGATTTACGATGGCAAGGGAAGTGAGGTCTCAGTCATTATCAGAAAAAATACAGGGTTGCGCGCTTGTTTTAAGTTGAGTCTCATTGTGGAAGGGGGTTTATGCAAGGTTAGTAGGCGAGATCTACAGGATGATAAGAAGTGGCAAAGAACTTATGTTTAGTGACTAGCGTATTGCGTGATATTATTTTGCTTTTGCAAGGTTGTCGTGGCTTGCTGTGATATTGGGGGGATGGTTTTGTATGGAATTAGATTGTCTTAAAGAAAAATTTGAAACAATTAACTCCAGTGCTGCTGAGTCTATGGAGGCGTATTTGTCCGAGGCTCTACCGCTAGTTTCAAAAAAAGTAATAAGCAAAGGAGCTTTTTATAATGTGCGCCCGTATGAGATTGAGCGCGCGGGCTTTAAAAAGGGGCGCCTGCTAAAAAAGTTACCTGCAAACATAAAGAATACCCATGTCTACCACCTGGATGAAAGGGAACGTATTGTGTTTGTAGAGGTGTATGGTCAGTCAGAGAATATAGTAAGTAAAGAGTTTTATAAGTACGATGACGTTTCAATTGAACGTACCCATTTCACCAGTGTCGGTAGGCTAAGAAATATTTCGCTTTCAGTTGTAGAAGGTGAGTTGATTTATCGAGGTCTGAATTGGGGGGCGTTTGGCTGCAGTGACTCGGCATACGCATACTCCGGAACGCAACTGGAGAAAATAATGGTGCGCCAAAAAGAGCATGCCGATAGTGAGTTTTCTGAATTCGAAGTTTTTTTTGAGTATAGCGGTGATGAGCTGCTCAGAATTGTAAATGTTTTCCCAAATGGTTATCGGGAACAACGATTTCCATCCTGAGTGGTTAATATGCTTCTTGATGTTTTTGGTGATGGTCCTGGTTAAGTTTCGACAGCTCGTTGGCTATGTGAAATTCTCTACTGAGGGGTGGTGTTTGGCATATTGCAGTGCTGGAATATTTTGCCCCAGAGTAGTGATGGTTTGAAGTTGCGCCCTAGTAATGAGCGGCAGTAGTGTCAATGCCGGTTGGGTTGAGCTCTTTAAGAAGTTAATTGGATAAAATTTAAGGGGGCGCCATTAGTATTTTGATATTGTGTCCTCCTTTTTCGCAAGTAGATGCGCGGAAATCGGTGCGCGCCTTGAGCTCGACACCGTGTTCGCGCGAGATGCGTTTGGCGATTGCTGGCCAAGGTCATCCCGCGATGCACGTCGAACCTTCGAGTACGACGAAGCCGACCGGCTGCTGAGCATTCAACGCCACCCGACGGGTGCCGGCAAGCAGCTCGGGGTCACCGAGGAAAAGCTGGAATATGCTTACGACTTGCTTGGCCGGCTGACGCAGGAGACCACCTCCAACGGCAAGCTGGGCTACGAGTACGACCCGCTCAGCAACCTGACCACGCTGACCCTGCCAGACGGGCGTAAGGTCAACCACCTGTACTATATAGTGCTTCTGACATGAAGTATTTGCTTGATGATTTGATTTCTGGAATATAGGTGGGTATATGTCTGTTGCGTTGGCTTTATACGGTGTTGAAAACGTTAATCCTAAGCTGGCCCTGAAATTTGCTAAGCACTTTTTTGCTTGCATGAATCTGTCGATTACAGGTGCGGGTTATTATACATATTTGAGTGATGAGGATCATGTTGGCGATCACGATCTTGTAGCCTTGGAGTTGGCCGAGCTTGAGGCGAGAGTGAATAACGGTACAGCTACTGCGTTTAGGATATACAACGAGTCACCAGGTGCTATCCCTTGGTTTGCATCCTTTGGTTATTCTACGAATGACTTTGGCAGCTTCTATCACTTTGATGGCCAATGTTCTGAGGGTTCTGTGGGGCTAGAGAGCCTGATAAAATTTGTTAAAGATATCAGTGCTGATATTGTAGTGCCTTATGGGATTATCTATAACTGCGAAAAAGTAAGTAAGGCATTTAGTTACGCTGCTGGTAATAATATGGTGGCGATATATCCGTACGAAAATTCATCTGCATTTAAAAAAGAAGTGCCTGGCAGATTTCAGGGGCGAGAGCGCTACAAGGAGGATTTATTGAGGATGGTGTATCCCGTTAATCTATTAAGTAGCCGACATTTGGAGGCGTACGTTGAGGGGGTGGTGCTGAGAGATTGGATTGGTGAGAGTGGCGGGCGAGGATCACTCGAGACATTAACCTCCTCGACTTGGCTGTGGTACGTCGAGGCCGACCAGCTTCAAAACGTAAATAAGTCTCTGGGCGAGGCCGGTATCCTAATTTCATGGAAAAAACCGGATGTCAAAAAGCGTTTTTGATTTTTATTTCGAGCAATTTTTTTGCGAAAGGTACAGCCCGGGCCAGTTATTTGCTCGCAGAGCCTAGCTATATGCTTTGCCTATGACGCATCGGACCGCTTGATTGAAGAAGTGCGGGTCGACAACGTGACCCGACGCTTCAGCTATGACACAGGCGGCTATCTGACCCGGTTCGATGAGATTGGCTACGGCGAGAACGGTGAGCATCCTGAACGGAATACGCTGTTCGAGCGCGATCCGATTGGCTGCTTGTTGGCCAAGCTCAACCGTGATGCCCGTAAGGATTATGCATACGACGAAGTTGACCGGTTGTTGAGCATTGAGCGACACCCAACCAGCATCGGCAAGCAACTGGGCGTGAGCGAAGAAAAGCTGGAGTACAACTATGACCTGCTG
>NZ_JBHFCS010000016.1:0-131546 GCF_044143025.1 Pseudomonas sp. TR47
ACCTGCTGGGCCGACTGACTCAGGAAATCACACCGCAAGGCGTACTCGGCTACGAATACTACCTACTGAGCAACCTGACCACGCTGACCTTGCCGGACGGGCGCAAGGCCAACCACCTGTACTACGGCAGCGGCCATCTGCACCTGCATGGAACGCGATGACCTGTACCGCGAGGTGTACCGCACGCATGGCAAGCTCACCAGTTGCTTTGGCTACGACGCGATGTGACGCAAGGCCTGGCAGTTTGCTTCGACGTTGCCTGCAGAAAAGCTGTCGCAAGTGCAGAACCGCGGCATCAACACCTCACTGCTGGCGGAGCACGCCTACAATCCGATTCACCGTCGCTACCAGTACGACCTAGCGGGTGAACCGGTACGCACGCTGGACAAGCTGCGCGGCGAGATCAAGTACGAGTACGAAGCCAACGGCCAGTTGCACGGCCGCGATACCGGCTATTTGGTCGACAGCGAAGAGTTCGGCTACGACCCGGCTGCCAACCGCCCGGACTTCAATGCGCGGCAGTTGGAGAAGGTGAAGGCCAACCGTATCAAGCGTTGGCGCGATCAGGAGTACCGCTGCAATCCGTGGGTCAATCAGATCGAGCAGCGCTCGGGGCACAGCTAGCTGCAGAGCTTTGCCTATGACTGCGAGAGTCGTCTGGTGCGTGCTGAAATGATCGTGAATGGGCAGCTGCGGAGTGTCGGGACGTACCGCTATGACAGCCTGGGCGGCGGATTGCCAAAACCGCTGAAATCGAAGGCGCGACGGAGCAGAAGCACTTCCTCTGGCAAGGCCTGCGAATGTTGCGTGAGCAGACGCCGGGGCAGAGCATTCTGCATCTCTACGAGCCGGGTAGCTATGCGCCGTTGGCGCGGGTTGACCAGGCGGAAGGGCAAGAGCAGAAGGTCTATTATTTCCATACCGACCAGATCGGAAAGCCGCTGGAGTTGACCGATAGCCAGGGCGAGATTGTCTGGCAGGCGACGTATCGGTCATGGGGCGCGATCGAGCAGATGACGGTCAATGATGTCGAGCAGAATCTGAGGTTCCAAGGACAGTATTGGGACGCAGAATCGGCTTCTTGGTGTCCGTTGTCACGGGACAGGCCCAACTTAACCTTTATCGCTATGCACCAAATCCATCATCGTGGCTGGCTCCATGGGGCTGGATGGCATTTTGGAAGCCTCTGAAACCAGACGGTATGGGGCATCATCCTTTTCCGCGCGCTCATGCGAGCGTTCACGGATTTCCAGAACTGGGGACTAAGATAAGGCATATGAAGGTTTTCCTCATAAAGGAACACTAAAAATCCCGCGCACCGGCGAGGTGCTTGCGAAAAACGTAACAATCGGTGAGGTGCTTACCAAGTCTTTAGGCAAGACTCCAAATATTAATTCCTCAGGAGGATGTGGGTAATGAAGCAAAATGCACAGATTGAATTGTTTTGCCGGAGATTGTATTTTTTGATCCGACGGTTCTGTCAAGTTTTATAAAGTATAACGGTGTGACAGACGCAAACGTTTTTGAGCGGTTCATTCAAAGCGAGAGCTTAGGCAGGTCAGCCATTGAACAAGGTGTGGTATGCCCACTTTATCAAATATCAGAGCAAGATTACTCAATTTTCATTGAGTGTGTGAATGGTGCTGAGTATGAGTCGCCAGTGCCAAAATTCTCTTACTCTGGCTTCCCACTAAAAGTCGAATCGGGTGTTTTAATTGTTTCTGATTTGAATGCTCTTTTTGAGTGGGATGATGACTTTTTTTTGAACTACAAAGCAAATTATGATTCCCGGCTTCCGAGTAATGACTTCCTTGAAGTTGAATCAGGTGTTTACAACTTAACAATCAACGGGTATGTAGGGCTTCGTAAGCCATTGTCCAACTGCGGCTATGGCTTGGGACTTCAAACCGTGGACAGCTTGTCCGGTGTTTCGGAAGATGCCTCTGTAGATGATGTAAGCTTTGAGTTGGGTGGTTGGTAAAAATCATCGCAGTGATGAGTTGAATTTTATTGGAAACGTACTTGTTCTCGGCGACAGTGGGGTAGAAGTCCCTACGTGCTGAAAGGCTTTATCATTGGGGCGAAATCATTTGCATGAGTCTGATTCGATCAGAGGTCTTTAGTCGAAAGAGTGAACCATAAATCCAATCATGCACTCTATCATCCAACTGGTAAGGGTGGCCGCGATATATGGGTTGGAGGAGCACTTGGGCGGAAAGGAAACTAGATGGTGCCAAAGGAAAAATCTGTTGTGGCTGAGTGATATAGGAGGATTTATGTTGCCTAGAAATATTTATAAGCAGTTTTTGGAAGCTGCAGACATTGGGTGTTTAAGAGGTTTACTATGAGCTACATTGATCTTTTGGAGTTGGAGATTAACTCTAGCGGCGAGGACCCCGCGTTTACTGGTGGGGCGACAGATGAGGTTATAATTGATTTTGAGAATGCGTTAGGAGTTAAATTTCCTAGCTCGTACAAAGAATTCCTCAAAAAATATGGCGCTTTGTCGTTTGCAGGCGATACTTATTACGGAATTACCAAGAGTAGCGTTGACGCTGTTGCTATCCCCAGTGTGGCCTTTGCTACTAGAAGCGCTCGGAAAGATGGAGATGCGGACGCTTCGATGATCGTAGTTAAGGCCTCGGGATATGGCCCTATATATTCAATTGATACCTCTATTATTGGGGCTGCTGGTGACCCGGTAATAGTAGAGACTGGGCTTTCATTCAAAAGGACAAAGGATAAGAAAGTAATTTATCAAGATTTTCAAGAGTTTTTTAGCGATATGATCAGGCAGGCAATAAAAGAGCTATAGTGGTAAAGTAATCGGACCTTGGTTGCTGTAGGTGGCGGGTCTCTTGTAATGAGTCCAGGTGTGCCGTCGGCGTTGTGCTAGTTAGCTGTTGCTAGGCGCGACTGATATGGTTGGCTGTCAGTGACTTTAAGGGTCTCATAGGCTTGCTCAGTTTTTGCCGCCGCCTTGCTTTTAAATTGATGAGGAAGTGTGAGGCCTTTGAGCAGCAAGTTGAGGTTTTTAATCACAAGCCATGATTTCCATGGCCTGAGAGAGACTGCTAAGACCTGACGAGGTGCGAAAATCTATGCAGAATGGACACGTTATAAAAAGGGTGGGATGGACGTTGAACCTGGCTTCAGAAGTAGTATGATGGAGCGAGCGGCCAAATTAGAGGTTGAATTACAGGAAATGATCTCTGGTTTTTTGCGGGTAAAGTGAAATGATTACGCTTAATGATATTTTTCAAGATGTTAAGGGTGTTTTCTCTGATCGCATAATATGCTTTGATCCCAAGGACGTCCCTCCAGATATTGCCTTGCCTAAAAGCTGGGAGCAATTTGGGCTGAACTTCGAGGTTTCACCTGTTTATCCTCAGGGTTGGAGTGCGTTTTCAAATGAATTTCCATCCGTAATTGCACTGTTCAACGACAGTTTGCTGGGCACGGCGTTGCTGCTAGGGGATAAAGTTGAATTGCTGTATATCTTTCATGATGCCAGCGGATTCTATTATTACGTAGGTGGGATGCCTGTTGAGGGGGGGTTGAGAGTGGAGAATTCATGAATCTTCCTAGCAGACTCCAAGACTTTTATCGCGATGTGCACGATGGGTACACGTTCTTCCCCGCGCGCTCAATGGGTCCGCTAAGCCTAAGTGACCAATTACGTGTTTCGAATTTAGTTGATGAGGAGGACGACTCTTTTGCTGAAAACTGGATTGCGGTGTTTTCAAACGGCGGCGGGGACTTTATTGCGGTAGATGCTAACCAGCAGGATGATACGGAAGGTTTGATATGGTGGCATGAAGATCCTATGGCACCAGAAAAAGGGATTGACATTTTTCAGGTGATGGATGCCTGGATGGCAATGTTTTTGGAAGATACTAAGTCTCGCGATGAGTTGATTGCCAAGCTTCATTGAACATTAACTTCCCGCTAAAGATGGCGATGTCGGGCTGTTGGTCAAGCTTCTTGCTTAGTCGGTTTTAAATGTAGCCAAACTCTAAGCCTGGTATTTTTGTTTGTCGATGCTTGCTCTGGATGGTTCAGATTTTGCGTGTGTACACTAGCAGGCTTTCTCAAGTGGGGATCGCGTCAATGTCGCCGGTGGGATGGCAAGTCACGGCAACGCCCTTGGACGTGACCTACCATTCCCGCTGGGAAACCTTTGACGGCCAGCCCCGCGTGGTCGAGCACTGGACCAGCGACGGCGAACACTTCCATTTCCGCTACGACTTCGCCCAGCGCATCAGCTGGGCCACGGACGTACTCGGCCGCGAGCTGGAGGTGCAAGTACAACGGCGACCTCCGCGTGGTCGCCAGCCGCGACTACGGCGGCGAGCGCTACGCCATCGCGCTGGACGACTACGGCAACATGGTCGGCCTGACCCTGCCGGACGGCAACCAGTTGCACTTCAAGGACGACGAATACGCCCGCCTGCTCGAAGAGACCGACCCGCTGGGCCGCACCATCGCCTACGAATACCACCACCTGACCACCCTGGTAACCAAGGTCACCTACCCGGACGGCAGCACCTGGCAGGCGCGCTACGACGACAAGGGCAACCTGCTCGCCGAAACCGATGCCCTGGGCCACCTGACCGAGTACCTCAATGGCGAAGATGGTTTGCCGCATACCATCATCGATGCAAGCTACAAGTACAAGTACCTGTGGTGGAACACCCTGGCCCAGGTCGAACGCTATCAGGACTGTTCGGGTTAAAACACCTATTACCGCTACGACGACCGCCAGCACCTGGTGGCCGTGACGGATGCGGCGCACCAGACCACCAGACCACCACGCTGGAACGCAAGCCGGACGGGGGTAGAGGATGTACTTCGAAAACCTGGTAGTAAGCATGAGATGTTTCCTGTCTCAATTGCCTCGAAAGCGAAGGAACTTGGAATCACTGCTCAAGAGCTAAAGAGATGACTGTGCCTACAAAAAATATCACTTTCATAGGCTATTACTAATAGGCACGGGAATCTTGTACCGGATGGCCCGCACCATGGAAGTAGTGCAGGAAGGAAGTTTCATAGTAAGCTGATTAAAGATTTGGTTAAAACGCAGAGTAAAGTTGAGGCGCTAAGCGTAATTGGCGTTCATCATCGTAATCATATGAGATTGGGAGCTTGCTAAGTGAATATTTATGATATCGAGAGATATGAAAAAATCCATGTATGGGTTGGCAGTAATTTTGAGTCGGAAGCTGATTACTTGAAGTATTTCGAGTTGGATTATTCCGTAGGTATAGATGATCCTTCATACAAAGTGTGCGGTTTTTGCAAGGATGTCGGTATCCGATGGTATGATGAGGACTTTATCGGAATAATTCCGAGGAGTCCTCAGGAAGTTGGTTTGGATGAGATAATCAAGGACTCTTCGGTTGATCCTAGTGAACTAGACAGGCTGAAGGCTATCTGCCTTAGCAAAGGTATTAATAACGCAAACGCTATTTTTTGGTACTCAGATGGTGGGATTGTAGTATCTGAGCCCTTAAAGGAAAGTTATAACGGGTTGGTATATATAGGGCTTTTTGAGGGGAATTGATGGTAGGATTTTTGGATCAAGCTTAGTATTTGCTTCTCATGGAGCTGTTTGATCTGCGTGAGGATACTGTTATTTCTTAAAAGTATGGATCGGAATTAGGTTGCTGTCATATATGGGCAGCAACTTTTACGTCTAATAGTTTCTGAGAAATGGCACTTTAGTGAGTGCTCGCGATGTTAAGCCACCGACCTCATCTCCCATCGACAAACAGGGCCGTGGTGCCGTTCGTGACCCTGCAGCCGGGCGAACGCATCTACAACCCGCACGAGCAGGTGTACCTGGTGTGCACCGAGGGCGGCTGCACCCGCGTGCACCTGCATTACTAACATCCGCTGGGCCGGCTGACCGACATCAACCGGGTGGTGAACAACGAAGCGGTCGAAACCCTGGCTCAATACCGCTACGACGAACACGGCCAGCTCAGCACGGTGATCAACCGCAACGGCGACACCGTACGCAGCTTCAGCTACGCAGACGGCGTAATGGCAAGCCACAGCAATGCCCTGGGCCTGACCTGCCATTACCGTTGGGAAACCCTCGACGGCCCCTGGTTTTGGGTGTTAAAAATATTCAAAGCTCGGCGAGCTCCGGGCTTCAAAACGGGCTGTTTAAGACCGGTCCATCTACTTTTAGGTTGCTGTGAGTTCTTATGAAAGAATTTTATGTGCTCAGTGCTGCGGAAGGCGACGATGTTCCGCTTTTCTTTGATGAGATGTGGGTCCCGGAATTGCCGGAGTTCAATCAAGTAATTGCAAACCCTGATGTATTGGATTTTTCAAGCTCCTATGAAATGAAAGCTGACTTGAATAAGCTTCACGTCGATGTGATATTTGAGCAGTATCTCGCGTCATCGGAATTCATTCGAATGTGCGAAAATTTTCATTGTAATTCTCTGACCATTCCTGTGATGATTTCGCTTCGCGGTTCTGCGAAGCCTAAAAAGGATTATAGATTTTTCTGCGTCCTTAGTAGATGTTCATTGCTAGATGTTGATCGATCTACTTTTGAATTGGTGGATGACGGAGTTTTGTGCCCAGAAAGCGAGCGCCAACATATGTCGCCATTGTATGCTCGAATAGATAAGTTTTTCCCGAGATCAGATGTAGAGTATGATTTATTCTACTGTGAGGAATTGAAGCAAATGGTCTGTTCTTCTGTGTTTAGAGAGGCATACCTAAGAAATAGTTTCATCGGGCTCTATTTTGAGAAAATTGATGAGGGATTTGTATATGCTCCGTGGGGGGGCGATTGAGCAACTGACGATTAATGAGGTTGAGCAGAATCTGCGCTTTCAAGGGCAATATTTCGATAGCGAAACGACGCTGCACTACAACAACTTCAGATATTATGACCGCTGTTGCGAGGCATTTTAATACTCAGGACCTGGGAGGCTGAATTTATATTTATACGCACCAAATCCAATAAAATGGATAGACCCGCTGGGCTGGTATAACGGAGAAGGAGTGCGTCAGCTCGGGGTGTATGATGTGTTTCATGAGAAAATACTAGCGCCGCCTGAACTCAAGCTAAACGATGCTGCGCACTTTAGCCTCGCAAATCAGTCCGTTCATGAACGCATGAACGCATGAACGCATGAACGCTGATCCTGATGCTGACTTCAAAGCCTCTATTGAGGCCAAATATCCAGGCATTACTAAGCATGTACAACTATCGTGTCGATGGTGGCTTCTCCGGCGACTCACCTCCGAAGCTGACATGGCACCACGGTGATAGCCCTGGCTCTTTGCAGGTGATAGATAGGCTTGATCATAAAACATATCACAAAATCTACCACCCTGATGGTACGGGTGGTCGGAATAAATGGGGCGGTGGTACTGCCTGTAGATAATGGAGATATTATGAAGGTTTATAATGGTTTTGCCCAGCTCCTACGTGAGCTTGATAAGCTTCCGATTACTGGGTGGGTTTTCGTTGATCGTGGGGTTGATATTGAATCTGAATATTCAATCGAGGTCGCGAGATATCTTATTGCTGAAACTGAGCTGGAGCAGATTGACTTTGAGAAGACGAAAAGGACTTTCATTGAATGCCCAACGCTTGTGGATGTTGTGTCGCTTCTGAATAAAAGGCCGAATCATCAAGGCTTGAATGATTATATTGCTGCTGTTATTTTTTATCGAGAAAATGATGATTTTCTTGACTAAGGTCGCATCGTAATATTAAGTATTGGGCAACCTAGTATCCAGGTAATAAGGGGAAATTATAGGCTCTTTAACAATAGGAGAGAATGATTGAGGTGCTGAGCGGCCCTTTTTCACCGTGCGCTGCTTCAGCTACGCTGACGGTGTGATGGCAAGCCACAGCAACGCCCTGGGCCTGACCTGCCATTACTGCTGGGAAACCTTCGACGGCCAACCCCGCGTGGTCGAGCACTGGACCAGCGACGGCGAACACTTCCATTTCCGCTACGACTTCGCCCAGCGCATCATCTGGGCCACGGACGTACTCGGCCGCGAGCTGGAGATGCAGTTTCAGGTATTACGATTCTGAGCTGGGGCGTTTTGTCATGCAAGACTCGGTTGCTCTTCTTGGCGGTATTAATCTTTATCAATATGCAGTCAATCCACTTACTTGGTTAGATCCACTAGGTTGGGCTGGGGCTCCTGCTAATGCGGCACACATTACGTACGAAGGTATAAAAGAAGGCAAACCTTACAGTGGCTATGCAAGCAAGCCTGGTTTAGGTCATTCAGCCCAAGAGGTGCTGAATTACAGATACTCAAGCACTGCGCATTTTGATGTGTCGCCTGAGCCGTTCTTAGTAGGTGATGGTCAAGCAGGAAAAAATATTGCGAGGGGTTTGGAGCAGGGGGTGTTTGAGGATAGAGATGGTTTGAAAGGTGCATCAAACAAAATCCTGTGGGTGTGAATAATCCAAATAGAGATCGTTATCTCGCGGCTGCTGATAAACATAGAGCGCCGAGTGGTGAGGAAAAAGCTGGCGGAAAATTAAAAGGGCGACGGCATGTTGAAATCTTTAAAGTGGCAAGACGGTTTGATTTTAAGCATCAAGGTGAAAGAAGATCTGTATGCTATTTCACAAATGAGGGGTAATTATCTCTTGGAGGTTTTTGATATTTTTGTGAGTGATGATGATTGGAGTGGGGTGAACTTAAATAAAACTAATGTGCTGTTCACGATTTTTGTTTCGATAAAGAATATTAAAAAAATATTTTCGACTCTAGTTTCTTGTGAGTATGCTGTACCAAACGAAAGACCTGTGGAAAAGCGTATGCTATCGGCGATATTTGGTACTCCAGGAAACACTGGCGCAAAACTCATAGAGCTATCAGAAGGTTATTCTAATATTGGTGCGCAAGTAATCAAGGAGGCTCTTTCTCCAGATGATGACTTGAAGTTGATTCACCGATACGAACTATGTGGTATGGTTGGAGATCCTGAGAAGATTGTTTTGCGCATTAAGAATTATCGGGAAACGGGAATCAATTGGGATCCATCTAAAGAGTTTTTGTTCCCCGGCATTCAGCGCCCTCAGCGCTAAATGTGGCTTTGACGTTGCAGGCCTTTATGCGGAGGTTTTTCGAGGTCACATGAGTATAATAACCCGGTTATTAACGCAGGAATGAACAGGGCTATGATTCTATTCATGCTGCGCGAAATGATTTCTATAAACGAAACAAATAATATGACTGTTCGATTGCGTTCTCCTAATAGTTCCTGTGGTGCTAAAATGGCTGCTGATGGTGTAAGGTATCGGCAGGACGTAGGCCCCGATTCTGAGTGAGGTTGGTATGCTTTCTAAGGATGATCTACTGCAATCGTTCGCTAGCGTGGATGAGTATGCTGGTTGCTATTTTTTTCAGCACAAGCTGCCTAGGTCAACTTATGAATATTGTTTGAAAAACGCAGATGGACAAGATTTACTCGTTATATCTGAAAATATAAGTGATAGGGATTTTTCTGTAGCAGTTGCTGATCAAGCACCAGATTGCTTGAGTCAGGGTAAGACTGTCGTATTTGCGATTTCGCCCAATAAATATGGGTTTTCTCATGCGTTAGTCGTACCTAATACCTATCACGGTAGTTTAAAAGGTCGCTTGGAAAGCAAGAGAGGGAATCTATACCTTTGTATTCCGATGCATAGGTGCGAGTTTTCAGGCGCTGAATCTGAAGCGGAGTTTAAAGAAATGATTCAACGAATGATCCCCATCTTTCGCTGGGATCGGAATGTATGCCCTAAAATCAAGGTGTATTTTGATAATCCATTCACGGAGACTGGTGTTGATGAGGCTGGTGTATTGATGAAGTATCCTGCTCTGCTGGCTGAGATAGATAATCTCAGCGGTGTAGTAAGTGGGTTTATTGAAGTCACGAACTGCAACGGGGATGTGGTGGAAGTTCTTTCTGCAAGCAAAGGCGTATTTACTCTCATTCGTAACAGGAAAGATGAAGAGGTACTGATCCACTCAAAATTGGTCGAGGCTTTGAATGGCTTTGTACTTATGGGGTCATACCCCAATTCGCGTGGTAGCTTTCATTGCTTCGCGCCAAATAAATAGTGCACCTGTACACGATTATGTTGTCGTCTTGAGTTTTAATGTCAAAAGCGTGTTGCTAAACGGAGTTGGTTATATGGAAGGCCTGATTGCGCTTAGGCATATGATTCAAAGCAATGGTTATTTTGAATCAGTTGTCGCGGGTGTCGAGAGTTGGGAGGTTATTCTCGGGAAGCGAGATCAGCCACCCTTTGATAAATGTTGGATTGATGCATTCAATGCGGTGCAAGGATTGAATTATCAGGATCCTGATGATGAGGCTGCTATCTCTGCCTTGAGGGAGTTCGCATTTAAACAGACGTATCGTGTCACCAGGATCCCGAAGTAGCAGCATAACTGGGCTTGTTCCAGGCAAGGCTATCTGTGCGTGCCAAGCCGCAATAAGTGAAAAAGGAGATTTCAGATGCCTGCAAGGACGAGCAAACGTACAAAAAAGCACAGCACCCCGGCGGTGAAGTCCATGAGCACCTTTTAGAGCTCGACTTTTGGGTGAAGTATGCCTACCTGTTTACTCCAGCGTTCCTGGTGCTTTTTGGCGGCCTAGTGTCCTGTCTCAAAAATAAATATTCCATTTGAGCTAAACTTCCATCGTCAACCGGGATATTGGGTGAAGCCATGAACTCTCAAGACATCGTGCTCAGTGATGATGAGCAGGTCGAGCTGAGCCGGCGGGTTCGCTCGGCCACCATTAGCCAACGCGACGGTCGCCGAGCACGCGTGATTCTGTTGGCCGCTCAAGGTCATTCACGTAAAGAAATCGCCGAACTGACGGGGCTCTCCCTTGTTTCCGTTACTCGCTGGTGCAAGCGTTTCCAGGCACTACCGTCTAGAAGGACTGGTGGATCTGCCGGGACGAGGTCGCAAGCCATCATTACCTGCCGAAGCCTTGAAGCGAACACTTGAGCAAGTCACCCAACCGCGTATCGGTCAGCCTCGTTGGAGCTGCCGTAGCATGGCGCGTGTCGCGGGTATTTCTCCGGCCAGCGTTCAGCGGATCTGGGCTGCCTACGACATCAAGCCGCACCTCACACGTACCTTCAAGCTGTCCAATGATCCTCAGTTCGAAGAGAAATTCTGGGACGTCATCGGACTGTACCTTGCGCCACCGGATAAGGCGTTGGTGCTCTGCTGCGATGAAAAGAGCCAAATTACAACACTTTCACGTTCTATGATCCTAATGTTGGCCGATTTTTGACGCAGGTTCCTATAAGTTTGGCAGGCGGCTTGAATATATATTCGTACGCTGAAAATCCTATTCAAGAAATCGATCCCCTGGGGTGGTGGCGATGGAATGGCTAATCATCATTTAATCCCCCGAAGAAATCATGAAAAAGCCTCGTTGCGCGAAAATGTTTAGCAAACTTCGATCAATGGGTTTTAATGATGATGGTGCTTCCAATAGTGTATTTTTACCGGGTAGTAAGAAGTTAACGCAAAATATAGATTTGCCTGGGCATTGGTCAAATCATGCTAAATATACTAAGATCGTGGAGACTAAGGTTTCTGCTTTGAATGACGCCTTTAGGGCTGGTAAGATTTCTGATACGCAATTGGTCTTAGGTATAGGTAAAATTCAAAGTTTCGCGAGAGAAAACCTTACAAATAATACATTTGTAGTGGATGCGATCACTGAGAGGCTTTTGTGAGTAGTTCCAATTATTACGTTTTGCGCTATAATCCGAAAGATAGTGGCTGTCCAGTCGTGCTGTCGGGCTTCTTTAATTGTACTGAATTTGAATGGGATCCACTTGAACCAAACCCTATGGGGTTGAGTGTAGAAAAGAAATATGTTTTAAAGCTGTCCGGATTGGAAATGGAGTTATCTGAGTTGGAGTTTGATTACTATAGCATAGGTGATACCTATGTTTCTAAAAGGTTTTTAGAGGCTTGCGATAAGGTCGGGGGAAAGTACAAGGCTATTCCTTTGGAAATAACCTATAAGGAACAGTCTAGAAAAGGAGATTTTTTTATTTTCCTTCCTGGTGAAAGTTTGGCGGCTCTGGATAAGGCTGAGTCGTTGTTCGAGGCATCCAAGGACCTGGAAACCGGCCTCGAAATTGAAAGTCATATATATCCTGGGGCTGTGAATATTAATGCTATAAGTAAGTTTGTAGTTTCCCCGGAGCTGCAGTCGGAAATTTTTAGATGCCAGGAAACCTTAGAACTATTTTGTAGTGAGAGCTTTAAGTCAGCGGCAACTAGCTTGAAGGGCGTTTCGTTTGAAATAGTTGATGATACTTACTCGTATGATGCATGGACTGAGTTGAGAGATATTTGAAGGTTTTGAGTGTGTTTTGCAAGGAGTAAGGTATTTTCTATTGTTGTTCGTTACGCCAGATCCTTAAAAATATGCAGCTGCGTTGGTGCGGCCTAGCCAGTGGCAGGGTCAGCGTTGTTTTTTTCTGGCGCTTAATGCTGAAAATTAGCACAACGAGGATAGATTTTGTGGTGCAGGGTCTTAGGCGCTATGGCGCGTTTATTCGGATGTCACGAATTCAGAATTTCATGAGCTGATAGCTCTAAATAAATTAATGTATCCTGGGGTGCGTAAATAAAGGGTTGTGTGGCATGAAAGACAAACAGTTTGTAGAGGCAGTGTTTGGCGAGCTTTTTTACAAAAACTTTGAACAATACAAAGAGGCGCTCCTAAAGCCAGTCAACAATGATGATGATGCATATGCGCGTGCACGAAATGCTTTGTCACTACTTGACAGCACTCAAAAGCAAGATGTTATTGGTTTTCTCAAGCTGGTCATTGCAGATAGCGCCTCCGTCATTCTCGGAACCTTAGATGGGGTTCATTATCCAGATAAGCTGTTGGGGGATTTTGTATTAAGTTGCGACAGCGAAGAGATTCAAGGTGATTTGCAAGATATTTTCATTGACAAAGCACAAGAGGAAAATGTTTATGGCTGATCGGCCGTGGTCTGTGCCTCCGATATGGCTGGCTTAGGTGTCGAAAAGTTCTTGATCAAATGGTGTGGTGTTGCGATATGATTTTTAATAAATGGGGTTATTGAAATTAGAAGGGGCTCTAATGGCTCCTTTTTTGTTTATTTTGTTAGGGCTCAGGTGTAATAGCCAGTCACTGGAATCTCATTTTGAGACGTGCCGCTGCAACGCATCGAAAACGCCCTCGGCCACTTCCTGCACTTCACCCGCACCGCCGAAGGCACGCTGACCGACATCAGCGCCACCGGTGGCACCCGCGTGCACCTGCATTACTAACATCCGCTGGGCCGGCTGACCGACATCAAGCGGGTGGTGAACAACGAAGCGGTCGAAACCCTGACTCAATACCGCTACGACGAACACGGCCAGCTCAGCACGGTGATCAACCGCAACGGCGACACCGTGCGCAGCTTCAGCTCAGCCGACGGCGTGATGGCAAAGCATCCGCTCAAGTACCCTGCAACATACTCAAGCAACGCAACCGCCTAGAAAGTGAACAAACCCGGTACGCTGCCTGGAGCGCCCTCGGCCTCACCTTTCATCACTTATGCCATTGCACCTGAACACACACAGAGCTGGCCCAGCACAACCTGTCACACGAGAGGCCAGACTGAAGATTGGATACCTAACGACGCATCCCCAATTCGGCATCATCCAGCAGCGCCTTGGCCAGCGCGCTCAGGTAATAGGACGCCCAGATCAGTTGCGGGTTGTCTTCCATCAGCCCGGTGATGGTCAGGTCGCGCACACACCCCATCAGCTCCGAGGCTTGCTCCCGGGCGTCTTGGCAGGGGATGCCTGGGGCGATGCAGAACAGGGGTTGGGTTTGGCCCTCTGCCTGGTAGAACATGGTTTTGCCGGGTGTGGTGTATTCGTTTGTGCCGTCTTTTGGCATTGGTTGGCTCCCTGAAAATGCGGGTGCCTGGGCTGGCCCTTTCGCTGGCAAGCCGGGCCCACACGGGTTCACCGAGCGCCTAAGGGTCGTCTACAACCTCAGGGGCGGCGCCGTGCGAGTGGTTAGCCTTTGAAAGAGCCAGGCCAGGCCTGACGTGATGCGACTTAGTGCAGCGTTCTCGGCTCTGTCGGCATTTGCACTTGCGCCAAGGCCACCTCAAGCAATTTGCGCAAGGTTTCGAGCTCGTGCATGGAGGTCATGATCAACAAGGAGGAGGGCGATTTGGGTTGCATCATCATCGCCTGCTGGGCAACGGCTTCTGCGCAAAGTGCGTAGTCAGCAGCCATCATGAGTGTGTCTTCCAGGGAGTGGGAAGTGTAGGGTGGATCGGGGACTATCTTCAGCATGCTTACGCTCCAACAATGGTTGAGCTGCAAGCCGCCTTGCTGTCAAACAAGAGGGAGGCAGCTGTACGCGGGTTGACAGACCGAGATTGTTGGCACTCGGCGCACACGAAGGTGCCCGCACGTACAGCCGCCATAAGCGTATGCACACGGACAACAATCGACGGCCTGTCAAAGCCGGTCGCTGAATTGGCAGCGACCGGCCGAGACTATGGCCCACGTTTAGCGCGTGCAACGAAAAACAGGCGTCGGCAGTATCTTTGGGAAACGGACTACAAGAAAGGGAATTAATCTGATTTTTTCAGCCGTTTTCTGTAGGAAAACATCCCCGCCCATGTGATGTTCCACCACGTGAAACCACATTCAATTGTGCTCCCGCCCCACTCGCGCTTAGCTGTCCGCAACCACGACCTGCCTCAACCGTCGTGATCTCAAAGCGAACAACAAGAACGGGACCCACCCGCGCGAGGAGATTCCACATGCAGCAACACCAGCACATCCTGGCCTGGCTCAACGACGTGGCCAGCGACCTGCACGCCATCCGCCACGATATCCATGCCCACCCCGAACTCGGTTTCGAAGAAAGCCGCACCGCGGCCCTGGTCGCGCAACTGCTCAAAGACTGGGGCTACGAAGTGCACACCGGCATCGGCAAAACCGGTGTGGTCGGCGTGCTGCGCAATGGCAGCAGCCCACGCAAACTGGGCCTGCGTGCCGACATGGACGCACTGCCCATCGTAGAAGCCACCGGCGCTGAATACACCAGCCGCCACCAGGGCTGCATGCACGCCTGCGGCCACGACGGACACACCACCATGCTGCTGGGCGCGGCACGCTACCTGGCGGCCACGCGCCAGTTCGATGGCACGCTGACGCTGATCTTCCAGCCGGCCGAGGAAGGCCAGGGCGGCGCCGAGGCGATGCTGGCCGATGGGCTGCTGGAGCGCTTCCCGTGTGACGCCCTGTTCGGCATGCACAACATGCCGGGGTTGCCGGCGGGGCACCTGGGCTTTCGAGAAGGGCCGATGATGGCTTCGCAGGACCTGCTCACCGTGACCATCGAAGGCGTCGGCGGGCATGGCTCCATGCCCCACCTGACGATCGACCCGTTGGTGGCCGCAGCCAGTGTGGTGATGGCCCTGCAAACCGTGGTGGCGCGCAATATCGATGCCCAGGAGGCGGCCGTGGTCACCGTGGGCGCACTGCAGGCAGGCGAGGCGGCCAACGTGATCCCGCAGCAGGCGTTGCTGCGTTTGAGCTTGCGTGCGCTGAACGCCGAGGTGCGCGCGCAGACCCTGGAGCGGGTGCAGGCCATCATCCTTAGCCAGGCCCAAAGCTACGGCTGCACCGCCAGCATCGAACACCGCCCGGCGTACCCGGTGCTGGTCAACCACGCCGACGAAAACGCCTTTGCCCACCAGGTCGGCGTCGAGCTGCTCGGCGCCGAGGCGGTGGACGGCAACACCCGCAAGCTGATGGGCAGCGAAGACTTCGCCTGGATGCTACAGCGCTGCCCCGGCGCCTACCTGTTCATCGGCAACGGCGTGCAGCGGCCGATGGTGCACAACCCTGCCTACGACTTCAACGACGACATCCTGCTGACCGGCGCCGCCTACTGGGGCGCCCTGACCGAGCGCTGGCTCAACTAGGGAAGCTTCAAGCTGCAGCCCGCCGCCGTTTCTGGCCAACAGATTGATGGAGTGTTCCGCATGCAGACTTCACACACAGGCGCGTCGCGTACCCGGCAAGTGGTCGCGGCGGTCATCGGTAATGCCCTGGAGTGGTATGACTTTATCGTGTACGGCTTTCTGGCCAGCATCATCGCCCGCCAGTTCTTCCCCTCCGACGACGAGTACGCCTCGCTGCTGATGGCCTTGGCCACCTTCGGCGTGGGCTTTTTCATGCGGCCGGTGGGCGGCGTGCTGCTGGGCATCTATTCCGATCGCAAGGGGCGCAAGGCGGCGATGCAACTGATCATCCGCCTGATGACGGTGTCCATCGCCATGATCGCCTTTGCCCCCAGCTACCTGGCCATTGGCATGGGCGCGCCGCTGTTGATCGTGGTGGCGCGCATGCTGCAGGGCTTTGCCACGGGCGGTGAGTACGCCAGTGCAACGGCGTTTCTGGTGGAAAGCGCACCGGCCCACCGCAAGGGGCTATACGGCTCGTGGCAGCTGGTGGGGCAGTGCCTGGCGGTGTTCAGCGGGGCGGGGATGGTCGCGCTGGTGACCCACCTGTGCACGCCCGAGGCGCTGGACAGCTGGGGCTGGCGGATTCCGTTCGTGATCGGTTTGCTGATCGGCCCGGTGGGGCTGTGGATTCGCAAACACATGGAAGAACCCGAGGAATTCCTGGAGGCGCGCAAGCAGGCCAAGGGCCAGGCGCCCGGCCTGTGGCAGGTGCTGCGGGAGCATCGGCGCAGCCTTTTGGTCTCGATGGGCCTGGCCTGTGGTGCGACGGTGTCGTTTTACGTAGTGCTGGTGAACATGCCCACCTTCGCCCACAAAAACCTTGGCCTGCCACTGGACCAGGTGCTGCTGGTGCAGATGCTGGCCGTGGGCCTGATGACCGTGGTCATCCCCCTGGCCGGAGCGCTGTCGGACCGGCTTGGCCGGCGGCCGGTGCTGATGGCCTTTACCCTGGCATTTTTCGTGATGGTGTACCCGCTGTATGTGTGGGTGGCCGCAGCGCCGTCGATCGAGCGCCTGCTGGTGATGCAACTGCTGCTGTGCACCGCCATTGGCGGCTTCTTCGGCCCGGCGCCAACCGCCTTGGCCGAGCAGTTCCCGATCGAGGTGCGTTCCACCGGGGTGTCGGTGGCTTATAACGTGGCGGTGATGGTGTTCGGCGGCTTTGCCCCGTTGATTGTCACTTGGCTGAGCAAGGTGCTCGGCACCCCGGTGGCGCCGTCGTTCTATGTGCTGTTCGCCTGCCTGTTGACGCTGCTGGGCACCTATTGCCTGAAAGAAGCACCCCGCGCTGGCAAGGCTGTCGCTTTCAACCTTGGAGTGAAACCGTGAACCCGTTAGCCATCGACCCGATCGTCGCCCTCGATGCCCAGGCGCTGTCCGAGGCGATCCACGTGCGCCAGTTGTCGTGCCGTGAAGTGATGCAGGCCTACCTGGGCCATATCGAGCGCTTCAACCCGCAGGTCAATGCGCTGGTGTCGCTGCGCGAGGGCGCGGTGCTGCTGGCCGAGGCTGAGGTGCGCGACCGCGAGCTGGCCGCCGGCCAGTCGCGTGGCTGGATGCATGGCATGCCGCAGGCAGTCAAAGACCTGGCGGCCACGGCGGGGCTGCGCACGACGCTGGGCTCGCCGCTGTTTGCCGAGCAGGTGCCGGCGCATGACGCCATCAGCGTGGCGCGGGTGCGGGCGAGCGGGGCGATCATTGTCGGCAAAAGCAATGTGCCGGAATTCGGCTTGGGCTCGCAGAGCTACAACACGCTGTTCGGCACCACCACCAATGCCTACGACCACAGCCGTGTGGCAGGCGGCAGCAGTGGCGGCGCCGCAGCGGCGCTGGCCATGCGCCTGCTGCCGGTGGCCGATGGCAGCGACATGATGGGCTCGCTGCGTAACCCGGCAGCGTTCAACAACGTGTTCGGCCTGCGCCCCTCGCAAGGGCGGGTGCCGTACGGGCCAACGCCGGAGCTGTTCGTGCAGCAGCTGGCCACCGAGGGGCCGATGGGGCGCACGGTGACGGACGTGGCGCGGTTGCTGTCGGTGCAGGCCGGGCACGACCCGCGCGCGCCCCTGTCGCTCAGTGACGGCCCACGTGACTTTGCCGCCGGGTTGCAGCGCGATTTCAAGGGTGTACGGGTTGGCTGGCTGGGCAACTTTGACGGCTACCTGCCGATGGACGAGGGGGTGATGGGCCTGTGCCAGGCGGCGTTGGCAGACTTCGCCGAGCTGGGCTGTGAGGTCGAGGCGTGCCAGCCTGGGTTCGACCTGGGGCGTTTATGGCAATGCTGGCTCACCCATCGCCACTTCCTGGCGCACGGCAACCTGGGCGCGGCGTATGCCGACCCGGGCAAACGCGCCCAGCTCAAGCCGGAGGCGCAGTGGGAGGTGGAGGGCGGCCTGCGCCTGACCGCAGCGGACGTTTACCAGGCCTCGCTGGACCGCAGCGCGTGGTACCAGGCGCTGGGTAAATTGTTCGAGCGTTACGATTATTTGCTGTTGCCGGCTGCCCAGGTGTTCCCTTTCGACGCAGCCGAGCCTTGGCCGAAGGTGGTTGGCGGGCAGGCCATGGACACCTACCACCGCTGGATGGAGGTGGTGATTGGCCCGACCTTGGCCGGCCTGCCGAGCATGAGCGTGCCGGTGGGTTTCAACGCCGCCGGCCTGCCGATGGGCCTGCAGATCATAGGCCCGGCCCAGGCCGATCACGCCGTGCTGCAACTGGCCTATGCCCATGAACAACTGACGCGCTGGGTAGCGCGGCAGCCGCCCGGGTGTTTGCAGGCGCGCTGAAAGCCCTGGGCAGGCCCGTATCTTGCTGGGCATGATGACCAACCACGCACAGACAGGGAGGTCGAACCCATGGGTATTACCGCAGACAGCGGTGGCGTGCGCTCGGTGGAGCGGGCACTGGCGATCGTTGAACTGCTTGGCGAGCACCAGGCGCTGGGGCTCGAAGAGCTGCACTACCTGACGGCACTGCCCAAGGCCACGGTATCGCGCATGCTTGCCACCTTGCAGGAACAGGGTTGGGTCTACCGTGGCCTGAGCGACCGCCGTTACCGCTTGTGTGCCCGGCGCCTGTTTGGCGACCGCCAGCTGCGCTTGAAGCGCCAACTGGTGGAACGCGCCGCGCCGCTGCTGCTCGAGCTTTGCGAGCGCACCGGGTTGGTGGCGGACCTTTCTTCTTTCGACGGCGAGCGGCTGGAGGTGATGGAAAGCGCCATCCCGCAGGTGCTGCGCAAGCGCTACCCGCACAACTGCCAGCTCGTCGGGCAGCATGCCAGCTTGTTTCATTCGGCCATGGGCCGGGCGTGCCTGAAGGAGCTGGCGCCGGCTGAGGTGCAGCGCCTGGCGACGCATCAGCGGGTGGGCGATGAAGCGCTGTTGCGCGATATTGAGGCCGATGGGCACAAAGGCTTTGGCCAGCGCACCGAAGGGTTTTGGGAATACCCCGTGCGCTTGCCGTTCCTGATCCGCGCGATTGCCTTACCGGTGCGGGTGGAGGGGCGGCTGGCGGGCAGCATTGCGCTGCACTGGCCGCTGGACCAGGCACCGGTGGAGCGGGTGCTGAGCTTGCACCTGAACAGTTTGGCGGCGACGGTGGGGCACGTGCAGCACGCGTTGGTGAACTGAGGCCAGTGAAAACAGCACAAGCCATTTGCCCCAAAGCGGCGTTTGCAGCTATGCCTACAGTCTGACCCGGCAAATAAGGCCCGCCAAATGTTGGTCGTCGAAAACCTGTGCAAGTCGTTCGCCACCGCCCAAGGCCCGCTGGAGGTGCTGCGCGGGGTGGACCTGACGCTGGCACGTGGCAGCAGCCTGGCCCTGATGGGCGAATCCGGCAGCGGCAAGAGCACGTTGCTGCACCTGCTGGCGGGCCTGGACCGCGCTGACAGCGGGCGCATCCTGATCGATGGCCAACCCCTGGACAACCGCGGCGAAGCTGCCTTGGCACGTTGGCGGCGCGAGGGCATCGGGCTGGTGTTCCAGCAGTACAACCTCATCAGCAGCCTGGACGTGGCCGCCAACCTGGCCTTTCAGGCGCGCCTGGCGGGGCGCCATGACCCGGCCTGGGTGACGCACCTGGCCACCCGGTTGGGGCTGGCCCCGTTGCTGCAACGCTACCCGGAGCAACTGTCTGGCGGGCAGCAGCAGCGCGTTGCCATCGGCCGCGCGCTGGCCAGCAGGCCCTTGCTGCTGCTGGCCGACGAACCCACCGGCAGCCTTGACGAGGCCAGCAGCGACGAGGTGTTGGCGCTGCTGCTGCAGCTGGTGCACGAGGCGGGCAGCAGCGTGCTGATGGTGACCCATAGCCAGCGCCTGGCCGCCATGCTGCAGCGCCGCTGCGTGCTGCAGATGGGTCGGGTGCAGGGGTGATGAACAGCTTATGGATCACCGTGCAGGCCCTGTGCAGCCATTGGTGGCGCCACCGGCTGCAGTGCATCAGCATCTTCACCGGTTTGTGGCTGGCCACGGCCCTGTGGGCCGGCGTTCAGGCGCTCAACACCCAGGCGCGCAACGACTACGCACAAGCCAGTGCGGTGCTCGCCGGGCCTGCCCGCCCGCAACTGGTGGCACGCTCGGGGCAGCGCTTCGACCAGGCGCTGTATGTGCAATTGCGCAGGCTGGGCTGGCCGGTAACACCGGTGCTGGAAGGGCGCTTGCGCCTGGCTGCAGCGCCGCAGGTTGCGCTGCGCCTGGTAGGGATCGAGCCGCTTGGCCTGTTGCCGGGCATGGCCGTTGCCGGTGCCGATGTGCAGGGTTTTGACCTGCAGGCGTTCGTGGGCACGCCGGGGCAAGCGTGGGTGGGCCCGGACACGCTGCGCCAGCTGGGGCGCCAGCCCGGTGAGCAGCTGACCACGGTGGACGGGCAGGTATTGCCGCCGCTTACCCTGCATACGCAGCTGGCACCGGGTGTGGTGGTGGTCGACATCGGCCAGGCGCAGGCCTTGCTCAATGCCCCCGGGCAATTGTCGTGGCTGCTCAGCGACAGTGACCAGCCACTGCCGCGCGACATTGCGGCGAGCCTGAAGCTGCAGCCGCCCGGCGATGATGCCGACCTGCAGCGGCTGACCGCCAGCTTTCACCTGAACCTCACCGCCCTCGGCCTGCTGGCCTTCGTGGTGGGGCTGTTCATTGCCCATGCGGCCATTGGCCTGGCGCTGGAACAGCGGCGCGGGTTGATCCGCACCTTGCGCGCTTGCGGCGTGAGCTTGCAGGTGCTGCTGGCAGCCCTTGCCCTGGAGCTAGGGTTGTTTGCCGTGCTGGGCGGCGTGGCAGGCGTGGCTGCAGGTTACCTGCTGGCCGCACTGATGCTGCCTGATTTCGCCTCCAGCTTGCGCGGGCTTTATGGCGCCCAGGTGGCGGGGGAGTTGCACTTGCCGGCCACGTGGTGGCTGGCAGGCATTGCCGTCAGCCTGTTGGGCGCGCTGCTGGCGGGGCTCGACAGCCTGCTGCGTGCCGCGCGCCTGCCATTGCTGGCCTTGGCGCAGCCCCAGGCCTGGCGCCTGGCGCAAGTGCCGTGGTTGCGGCGCCAGGGTGGCGCCGGCGCCGTGCTGCTGATGGTGGCGGCAGGCTGCGGCTACCTGGGCAATGGGCTGCCCAGTGCATTCGGCATGCTGGCGGCTTTGCTGCTGGCGGCGGCGCTGGTGTTGCCGGGGTTGCTGGCGCTCTTGCTCGGCGGCCTGGCGCGGGTGTGCAAGCGCCCGCTGGCGCAGTGGTTCGTTGCCGACAGCCGCCAGCAACTGCCGGCCTTGAGCCTGGCGTTGATGGCGCTGTTGCTGGCCTTGGCCGCCAGTGTCGGGGTTGGCGGCATGACCGAAGGCTTTCGCCGCACCTTCATCGGCTGGCTGGACCAGCGCCTGGCCGCCGATGTGTACGTCACGCCCCGCGACAGCGCGCAGGCGCAGCAGATCTACGCGCGCTTGCTGGCAGACCGTACCGTCAGCGCGGTGCTGCCCAGCTGGCGGGTGGACTGGCGCCTGCAGCAGTGGCCGGTGCAGGTCCAGGGGGTGGATGATCACCCGTTCTACCGCCAGCACTGGCCACTGCTGCAGCAGGCACCGGGCGCCTGGCAGGCGCTGGCCGCCGGCCGTGGTGCAATGCTCAGCGAGCAACTTGCCCGGCGCCTTGGCCTGGCTGTAGGGCAGACGCTGCAGTTGCCTGGCGAGCCGCCCCAGGCCATGACCGTGGTGGGCGTTTATGCCGACTATGGCAACCCCAAGGGCCATGTGCTGGTCAACGCCGGTTGGTTGGGTAGCCATGCACCAGCGGCCAGCCTCGCGGGTTTCAGCCTGCTGGTGCGGCCTGAACGGGTGGCTGCGCTGAAGGATGAACTGCAACGGCGCTATGCCCTGGATGACAATCAGGTGGTGGAGCAGGCCCGCCTCAAAGCCTGGTCCAGCGAGGTGTTCAGCCGCACCTTTGCGGTCACGGCGGCATTGAACAGCCTGACCCTGGGGGTTGCCGGCGTGGCGTTGTTCATCAGCCAGCTGACCTTGAGCCAGCGCCGCCTGGGGCAGTTGGCGCCGTTGTGGGCCTTGGGTGTACCACGGCGCTGGCTGGCCTGGCTGAGCCTGGGGCAAACGTTGATGCTCAGCTGCTTCACCGTGCTGCTGGCGATCCCCTTGGGCCTGCTGCTGGCCTGGTGCCTGGTGGCGGTGGTGAATGTGCAGGCGTTCGGCTGGCGTCTGCCTTGGCATGTATTTACCGGGCAACTGGTGCAACTGGCCGTGCTGGGCCTGTTGACCAGCCTGCTGGCCAGTGCCTGGCCGTTGTGGCAGCTGGCACGCAGCCAGCCAGGCGCGCTGTTGAGGCAATTTGCCGATGAAAGCTGAAACCTTGCGATTGATGGCCTGCCTGCTGCTGGCAGGGTGCGACCCGCCTGCGCCAGAACCCAAGAGTTATGCGGGCCTGGGCGACGATGCGGCGGCGTTCAGGCAGGTGATACCGGGGCATGCGCTGGTATTCCCACGGGACCATGGCGCGCATGGGGGCTTTCGTATCGAATGGTGGTACGTCACCGCCAACCTGCGCGATGCCCAGGGCCGTGACTGGGGTGTGCAATGGACGTTGTTCCGCTCCGCCTTGCGGCCTGGGCCTGAGACCTGGAACTGGAACAGCCCCAACCTGTGGATGGGCCACGCCGCGCTGACCGGCCCGGGCGGCCACCAGGTCAGTGAAACGCTGGCGCGCGGCGGAGTTGGCCAGGCGGGCGTCGAGGCACAACCGTTCCGGGCGTGGATCAACGACTGGTCGTTGCAGGGCAAACCCGGAGTCGACCGCCTGCAGATGCGGGCCAGGGGCCAAGGGTTTGGCTATGACCTGGCCCTCACCAGCGATCAGCCGCTGCTGCTGCACGGTGTTCAGGGTTACAGCGAAAAATCCGGCAAGGGCCAGGCGTCGTACTACTACAGCCAGCCGTTCTATAGGGTCAGTGGCGAGGTCGAGCGAGAGGGGCAGCGGGTCGCCGTCACAGGGCAGGCCTGGCTTGACCGGGAATGGAGCAGCCAGCCGTTGGCCGCCGGGCAAAGTGGCTGGGACTGGTTTTCGCTGCACCTGGGCACGGGCGCCAAGCTGATGCTGTTCCAGGTGCGCGAGGATCAGGGGCCGCCTTACCGCGCGGGCACCTGGGTCGATGCCCAAGGGCAGGCGCGTGCGCTGCAGGGCGGGCAGATCGAGCTGACACCGCTGGCCTGGACGCGGCAGGACAGTGGCAAAAAGGTGCCCACCCGTTGGCGGGTGAAGGTGCCAGCGGTGCAGGTGGATGTAGAGGTGGATGCGCTGGAGCCCAAGGCCTGGATGGGCACACGCTTCCCTTACTGGGAGGGCCCGGTGCGTGTGGGTAAGGAGGGGCGTGGGTATCTGGAAATGACGGGCTATTGAGGTACTGCACCTGCCTGGGTGCAGTACCTGTGCGGGCATCGTTTTGCCGCTGGTGAGGCCCGGGCAGGCCTACTTGAAGCCCGTCACTGCATGCGGCACGTAGGGCGCTTGCAGGCGCTCCACTTCTTCGGCGCTGAGCTCGAACTGCAACGCGCCAATCGCATCATCGAGCTGCGCCACCTTCGACGCGCCCACGATCGGCGCCGAAACCCCTTGCTTGCCCAGTACCCAGGCCAGCGCCACCTGGGCCATGGGCACGCCACGCTCGCGGGCTATCTGTTCGACCACATCGATCACCCGGCCGTCTTCCACTTCGGTTTTTTCATAGAACGACTGGCCGGAAATGTCGGTACGGGTACGTTCAGTCTGCTGGCCATGCGGGCGGGTCAGCCGGCCGCGGGCCATTGGGCTCCAGGGCATCAGGCCCACGCCCTGGTCCAGGCACAGCGGGATCATTTCGCGCTCTTCCTCGCGGTAGATCAGGTTGAGGTAGTTCTGCATCGACACGAAGCGGCTCCAGCCGTTGCTGGCCGCCACCTGCTGGGCTTTGGCGAACTGCCAGGCATACATCGAGGATGCGCCGATGTAGCGCGCCTTGCCGGCTTTGACCACATCGTGCAGCGCCTCCATGGTCTCCTCGATCGGGGTGTGGTAGTCCCAGCGGTGGATCTGGTACAGGTCGACATAGTCGGTCCCAAGGCGGGTGAGGCTGGCGTCGATGTTGGCCATGATCGCCTTGCGTGACAGGCCCTGTTCGTTGGGCCGGGTGCTGCCTTCCCACATGTTGGCCGGGAAGAACACCTTGGTGGCGATCACGGTTTCTTCGCGGCGGGTGAACGCCTTCAGCAGCTTGCCCAGGATCAGCTCCGAGGTACCGGCCGAGTAGCTGTTGGCGGTGTCGAAGAAGTTGATGCCTTGCTCCACGGCGTGGCGGATGATCGGGCGGCTGTCGGCTTCGCCGAGGGTCCAGGGGTGGGTGCCGGCGCCCGGCTCGCCGAAGGTCATGCAGCCCAGGCACAGTTTCGAAACATCCAGGCCGGTGTTGCCCAACTTGACGTACTGCATCTGCTTCTCCTCGGTGGTCGTTTGCGATGGGGGAAGCTTAGCGGGGCTGTGGGCGTGCGGAAATCCCGTATCGGTGCAGGCGAGCTCTGCAGAAATTCACAAGCGCAGCAGTGGCTTGACCTGTTGCTGCAAAAAATCGGTTACAGCCTTGATGCGCGGAGTGTTGCGCACGTCTTCATGCACGGCCAGCCATAGTTCGATGCTCATGGTCTGTGTTTCGTCCCCGATGGCCTGCAGGCCATGCTCCTGGGCCATGAATGCCGGCAGGCAGGCAATGCCTATGCCGCCTGCAGCGGCCTGGGCCTGGATGCGCAAATCGTTGCTTTGCACTACAAAGGGCTGGTGGTGGGTCTGGGCGAGCAGCCACTGTTGCTGCGCCGACTTGGCCTGGGACTGGTCGTAGCCGATATAGCGCGGCGTGCTGGTGCTGCGCAGGTAGCCGGGGGCGGCGTACAGGCGGTAATCCAGGTAGCCCAGCAGGCTGGCCACCAGGGTGGGCTCGCTGGGCCTGGCCAGGGCCACGCTGATATCGGCCTCGCGGCGCGCCAGCGAGGCGCGCGACTTGCTGCCGACCAGTTTCAGGTGCAGCTGCGGGTAGCGGTTGCACAGCGTGGCCAGGCGCCGCGCAATGAGGCTGCCGAGCAAGGCGGGCGGGGCGGCCAGTACCACCTGGCCTTCAACCTGCTGCTGGCCTGCGCTGGCGAAGTGTTCCAGGGCGAAGGAGGCCTGGGTCATCTGCTCGGCGTAATCGCCCACCCGGCGGCCTTGCTCGGTCAGCACGTAAGCCCTGGGGCGGCGGTCGACCAGCTTGAGGTTGAGCGCAGCTTCCAGTGCGGCGATGCGCCGGGCCACGGTGGCGTGGTCGACGCCCAGCTGCCTGGCTGCGGCCGACAGGGAGCCGGTGCTGATGAAGGCGCAGAAATGGCGCAGGTCTTCCCAATCGAACATGGCGGGCCTCTGTGGTGGAGGGCCATGATAAAGCCTCCTGGCGATTCCCACGACCTGAACCGGCCCCAACGCCGGCACACACGTTTCGCGTCAATTTCAAAAGCACCGCCATCGCTGCCAGGGCCGGCTTGCCGGCGATGGGGCAACACAAATAACTGATGCTAGGATGGCTGCCTCTCCTTACCCGGATACCGCCATGCAGCCCCTCGACCACCTGTCCTTGCACCTGTTCATCGTGGTCTGCGAAGAGGGCACCATCGCCCGCGCCGGTGAGCGGGCGTTCATGGCGCCTTCGGCTGTCAGCAAACGTATCTCGGACATCGAAGCGCGCTTTGGCACCACGCTGTTCAAGCGCAGCAAGCGCGGGGTCGAACCCACCCCGGCAGGGTTTGCCTGTTGCGCCATGCCCGCGGCCTGACCCGGGCCATGGAGCGCCTCGACAGTGAGCTGAGCGAATACGCCGAGGGCGCACGGGGGCATGTGCGGGTGCTGGCCAATGTCTCGTCGATCATGGAGTTCCTGCCCGAGGAACTGTCGGCCTTCATGCTGGAAAACCCGTTGATCCAGGCCGATATCGAAGAGCGCTTCAGCCCCGATGTGGTCCGTGGCGTGGCGGAGGGCAATGCCGACCTGGGTATCTGCAGGAAGCCCACCGCAGTCGGCGGCCTTGAGTTCGTGCCTTATCGGCAAGACCACCTGGCGGTGGTGGTCGGTGCCAGCCACCCGCTGGCAGCGCGCACCAGCATTACCTTTGCCGAAACGCTTGGCTACGAGCACCTCGGGCTGTCGGCGTTCGCCACGTTGAACAGTTTCATGTGCAAGAGCGCCGAGGCAGTTGGCAAGGAACTGCGTTTTCGCTCGTACGTGTCGTCGTTCGATGCGGCCTACCGGCTGCTGCAGTTCGGCCTGGGCCTGGCGGTGTTCCCGCAGGAGGCGGTGGCGCGTTATGCGCCACTGTTCGACTTGCGGGTGATCCCGCTGACCGATGACTGGGCGTTGGGTGAGTTCGTCATCTGCATGCGTGACCGGCACGCGCTGTCGCTGTCGGCGCGGCGCCTGCTGGACCACTTGCTGCTGCGCGCGCCGGCCTGGCAGGTTATGCCCTGATATCCATCGCGGCTGACGATGGATCAGCCCGTGAAAGACGTCTTTTCTGCCCGCCATGCGGCTCTTAGTCTGGCCACACGCTTCAGACAGAGAGCCCCCTGATGACAACAATAACAATCAATGAAGTCGGCCTTCGCGATGGCCTGCAGAGCCTGCAGACGGTCATGCCGACTGCCGCCAAGCTGCGCTGGATCGACAGCGCGTATGCCGCTGGCGTGCGCCACATGGAAGTTGCCTCGTTCGTGCCGGCCAGGCTGTTGCCGCAGATGGCCGACGCCAAACAGGTGGTCGCCCACGCACTGACCTACCCAGGCCTGCTGGTTACGGTACTGGCCCCTAACCTGCGCGGTGCCCAGGATGCACTGGAGTCTGGTGCGCAACGCGTCATCGCCCCGGTGTCGGTGAGCAACGCGCACAGCATGGCCAACGTACGCCGCACGCCGCAGGAAATGGTTGAGGAGCTGGGGCGCATGTGCCAGCTGCGCAGCGAGATGGGCCGGCATGACGTGCAGATGATCGCCGGCATGTCAGTGGCCTTCGGCTGCACGCGTCAGGGTGATGTGCCGCTGGGTGACCTGTGCGCATTGACACGCCAGGTGATCGAGGCGGGTTGCGACCTGGTGTCGCTGGCCGACACCACCGGCTACGCCAACCCCGGGCAGGTAGCCATGGTGATCCCGGCGGTGCGGGCCATTGCCGGGGAGCGCCTGCGCGCCGCGCACTTCCACGACACCCGTGGCCTGGCGCTGGCCAACAGCCTGGTCGCCGTGCAGCAAGGTATCCGCGAGCTGGACGCCTCGCTGGCCGGCCTTGGCGGTTGCCCGTTCGCGCCAGGTGCCTCCGGCAATACCGTGACCGAAGACCTGGTGTTCATGCTGCAAAGCATGGGCTACGACACCGGCATCGACCTGCAGGCATTGATCGACTCACGCCAGGTGCTGCGTGATGCCTTGCCCGATGAACCCCTGTACGGCGCGCTCGCCCGCGCCGGCCTGCCGCTCAACTACTAAGGGCTACCCGCATGTCCAGACTCCCCTTGGACGGCATTCGTGTCGTTGAGATTTCGCACATGGTCATGGGCCCCACCTGCGGCATGATCCTCGGTGATCTTGGCGCTGAAGTGATCAAGATCGAGCCCACCCGTGGCGATGGCACACGGCGCTTGCTCGGCGCAGGCGCCGGGTTTTTCCGCACCTTCAACCGCAACAAGCAATGCATCGCCGTGGATGTGCAAACGCCCCAGGGCCGGGATGCCGTGCTCGCGCTGATCGACACGGCCGATGTGTTCATCGAGAACTTCAAGCCAGGGCGCATGCATACGCTCGGCTTTGACTACGCCGCGCTGCGCGAGCGCAACCGGCGGTTGATTTACGCCTCGCACAAGGGCTTTCTCAACGGCCCTTACGACAATCGGCTGGCACTGGATGAAGTGGTGCAGATGATGGCGGGCCTGGCCTACATGACCGGGCCGGTGGGGCGGCCGCTGCGTGCGGGCAGTTCGGTGAACGACATCATGGGCGGCATGTTCGGGGCCATTGGTGTGCTGGCCGCGCTCAACGAGCGTAACAGCACCGGCGTTGGCCGCGAGGTGCAGAGCGCACTGTACGAGAACTGCGTGCTGCTGGCCGCCCAGCACATGCAGCAGTTTGTGGTCACGGGGGAGGCGGCAGCGCCAATGCCCAACCGCATCAGTGCCTGGGCCATTTATGACGTGTTCACCTTTGCCGGGGGGGAGCAGATGTTTGTCGCCGCCACAGGGGAGGGGCAGTGGCAGGCGCTGTGCACCGTGCTTGGCCAGGCGGCATTGCGCGACGACCCCACCCTGGCCAGCAACAACGACCGGGTGTTGCAGCGCCCGCGTTTGCTGGCGCACCTGGCCGAGGTGTTCGCCACACTCGATGCGCAGCAACTGGCGGTCGAGCTTGAGGCCAATGGCATCCCGTTCGCGCCGATCCGTCGCCCGGAGGAGCTGTTCGATGACCCCCACCTGATGCAAAGCGGGGGCATGGCTGACCTCACCCTGGAGGACGGCAGCAGCACGCCGATGCCACTGCTGCCGCTGGCGCTCGATGGCCAGCGCCTGCAACCGCGCCGGCCGATCCCGCGTATCGGCGAGCACACCCAGAAAGTCATGCGCGAGCTTGGTTACAGCGATGCGCACATTGCCGAGCTGTGCGCCGCAGGCGTGCTCAAGACTGACGAGCAGGAGCGCTGAAAATGGCCATCTACCGATACGACACGCTTGTCCCGAACCTGCACCCGGAAACCTTCGTTGCCGAGCAAGCTACGGTGATCGGCGATGTCACGCTGGCGCAAGGCGTTAGTGTGTGGCCGCAGGCGGTGCTGCGTGGCGACAATGAACCGATCCACATTGGCCAGCACAGCAATGTGCAGGAGGGCGCGGTGCTGCATGCCGACCCTGGTTTCGCCCTGACCGTGGGCAGTGGCGTGACCATCGGCCACCAGGCGATGCTGCATGGCTGCACGATTGGCGATGGTGCACTGATCGGTATACAGGCGGTGGTACTCAACGGCGCGGTCATCGGCCGCAATTGCCTGGTGGGGGCGGGTGCCATCGTCACCGAAGGCAAGGTCTTCCCCGACAATTCACTGATCCTCGGTGCACCTGCCAAAGTGGTGCGTGAGCTATCGCCTGAGGCCATCGCGCACATGCACGCCAATGCCGCCGACTACGTGCGCAAAGGCCAAGCCTGCAAGGAAAAGCTCGTGCGTATCGGCTAAACCCCTTCAGTGGCGCCCTGAAGGGCGCCGCCGCTCTCCAATAATTACAAGAACGGAGATCCACCATGGTTGCCTTGACCGGTGTTCTGGCGCGTGAGCGCAATGAGCGTCACATCAATGAACTGCTGCTGTACCGGCGGGTGGCCTGGCGCATCATGCCACTGGCCATCATCTGTTTCCTGTTCTCCTATTTCGACCGCATCAACATCAGCTTCGCCAAGACCCAGATGCAGGCCGAGCTTGGCCTGAGCGACGCGGCCTACGGGCTGGCCGCGAGCATGTTCTTCATTGGCTACGTGCTGTTCGAGGTGCCGAGCAGCCTGGGCCTGAAACGCTACGGCGCGCCGGCGTGGATCTGCCGGATCATGGTGTCCTGGGGGCTGGCCACTGCGGCTCTGGTATTTGCCTATACCCATTACACCCTGTACTTCCTGCGTTTTCTGATCGGTGTGATGGAAGCCGGTTTCGGGCCGGCCATCCTGTTCTATCTGGCCTGCTGGTTCCCCCGCAAGCACCTGGCGAAGATGAACGGGCTGTGGTTTCTGGCCGTGCCCTTGGCTGGCGCGGTTGGCGGCCCTGCGGCGGGCTTTTTGCTAGGGACCATGGACGGTGTGCTGGGCCTTGCCGGCTGGCACTGGCTGTTTCTGATGTCGGGCCTGCCGTGCGTGGTGCTGGGCGTGCTGGTGCTGTGCAAGCTCGATCGCGACATTGCGTCGGCCAAGTGGCTGACCCTTGAAGAGAAAGCCCTGTTGCAGGAAAACCTTGCCCAGGACAAACGCGCGGACAAACCGGTGCTGGGCTCGCTGTGGCGGGTGCTGCTGACCCGAGAAGTGGCGATCATGGCGTTCATCTACTACGTGATCAAAAGCGCGTCCTATGGCCTGAATTTCTGGATGCCGCACCTGATCAAGTCATCAGGGGTACAGGACATGCTGTGGGTCGGTGTGTTGTCTGCGCTGCCTTATGCGGTGGCGTGCGTCGGCATGGTGCTGCTCACCCGGCGCTCGGACCGCACCGGCGAGCGCAAGCGCTACCTGGTGTACTGCCTGCTGGCCGCCGCCGTTGGTTACTTGCTCGCGTGCCTGTTCTCGGGCTCGTCGTGGGCGATGATGGCGGCGCTGGTAATGGCGACAGCGGGTACGTTCATTGCCATCCCGATCTTCTGGACCATCCCGCAGTCGACCTTCTCCGGGTTGGCGATTGCAACCGGCACCGCAGCAATCAACTCCGTGGGCCAGCTCAGCGGCATCGTGGCACCGGTGATGGTGGGGCAGATCAACGACATCACAGGCAGCACGTACATGGGCATGCTCTCGATTGCACCGCTCATCCTGCTTGCCTGCCTGGTGGTGATGCGCTACGTCAGAAACCCCAAGGTCTGAACCTGGCTCGCCCTTGACGCTGAACAACAAGAACAATAACAAGGCATAACCCATGAACACTTCCGTCTCACGGCGGGCATCACTGATGCTCGCGGTGTTGTGCTGTGCGTGGCAATCGGCCCAGGCGGCCTTTGTCGCTGACGGCAAAGGCAGCCTGGAGCTGCGCAATTTTTACTTTGATCGCGACTTTCACGGTGCTGCTGCCAGCCAGTCCAGGCGCGGTGAGTGGGCCCAGGGCTCTATGCTCAAGTGGCAATCGGGCTACACCGAAGGTGTCGTCGGTTTTGGCCTGGACGCGGCAGGGATGCTCGGCGTCAAGCTCGATTCATCCCCGGACCGCAGCGGCAGCGGGCTGTTGCCCCGCGGCAGCGACAGGCGCGCGGTGGATGGCTATGGCAAGGCAGTTGCCACCGTCAAGGCGAAGCTTTCGCAGACCCACCTGCAGCTGGGTGGTTTGAGCCCCCAGTTGCCATTGCTGGTGTCGAACTACAGCCGGTTGTTCCCGCAGTGGTTCAAGGGTACGCAGTTGGTCAGCAAGGACTTGGACCGTTTCACCTTTACCTTGCTGCAGGTCGATGCCACCAAGCTGCGCGACTCCACCGACTTTGAAAGCCTGACCGCCATGGCGCAACAGGGCGCCTATTCGGCAACGGTGACCAGCGACCGCCTGTACTACGCGGGTGTCGATTATCAGCCGGCGAAGAGCCTGACCCTCAGCGTGCACACCAGTCAGCTTGAAGACCTGTTCCAGCGGGAATTTGCGGGGTTCAAGTACAGGGCCGGCCTTGGGCCGGGGGAGGCATTCACCGAATGGCGCTGGTTCAACGCGCACGACCAAGGCAGGGCGTTGCTGGGCGAGGTGGATAACCGGACCTTGAGCACCAACATCGGCTATGGCCTGCACGGGCATACCTTCAGCGGTGGTTACCAGAAGGCCAGTGGAAATACCGCCTATGCGTATGTTGGCGGGACCGATACCTACCTGTTCAGCGAGCAGCAGGTGAGCACGTTTGCCCTGGCCAACGAGCGGGCATGGATGCTGCGTTACGACTACAACTTTGCAGCATTGGGCATCCCGGGGCTGACGTTCAATGTGCGCTACGTCAAGGGTGACCAGGTCGACCCACAGCGGATTGCCAGCAGCAAAGGCCGGGCGCTGGCCGCGCGAGGTGGCGAAGGTGAGGAGTGGGAGCGGACCACCGACATCAGCTATGTCGTGCAGTCGGGGGTGTTCAGGAACCTGTCGCTGCGTTGGCGAAATGCGACCATGCGCTCCAATTTTGCCGATGCGGCGGATGAAAATCGGGTGATCGTTGGGTACACGGTCGAGTTTTGAGTGGTGGAGTACAAATGTGCTCTTAGGTTGATATCGGGTGTGCTGGAAGGGGCAGTTCTGGGCGCATGTCATCAAGTTAACGGCATTGGGAGGGCCTAACGCCCTCTATGAAACCGGTTTCAAAATGTTTCCGAACCAGCTAGATTACGCGGCTTTCTCAGGGCCTCTCCCTGATCCAAACCCAGACGGCGCAACCCAAGGCCGCCCCAATGCTGATGAGGACTTGCAATGCCTGAGCATGCCCCCGACAACCCGCGCCGGGACTTCCTGCGCAAAACGTTGACCCTTATTCCCGTGGTCACCGTGGCTACCAGCACAGGCCTGGGTGCCGGCCAGCTGCTGGCCCAGCCGGCCCGCGAACCCGAGGTGCCCGCTACACCGCCCGCTGGCCATTACCAGCCGACTTTCTTCACCGCCGAAGAATGGGCCTTCGTGCAGGCGGCGGTGTCGCGCATCATCCCCGCTGACGAACTGGGCCCCGGCGCACTCGAAGCAGGCGCCGCCGAGTTTATCGATCGCCAGATGAACACCCCCTATGCCACAGGTGCCCAGTGGTACATGCAGGGCCCGTTCAAGGCCGACGCTGCGCCAGAGCTTGGCTACCAGCTGCAACTGAGCCCCCAGCAGATCTACCGCCTGGGCATCGCCGCTGCGGATGCATGGTGCAAAAACGCCAGCGGTAAAACCTTTGCCGAGCAAGATAGCGCTACCCGAGACAAGGTTCTCGGCAAGATCGAAGCCGGTGAGATCGTTTTCGAACAGCTGCCTGCCAAGGTGTTTTTCAGCCTGCTGGTGCAGAACACCCGCGAGGGGTTCTTCTGCGACCCGATTCACGGTGGCAACAAGGGTATGGTCGGCTGGACGCAAATCGGCTTCCCCGGCGCCCGTGCAGACTTCATGGACTGGGTCGAGCGCAACGAGCCTTACCCGTTCCCGGCAGTATCGATTCGTGGCGAGAGGGCGTAAGGCATGGCCAATGCAATGAAGAAGGTCGATGCGGTGATCGTCGGTTTCGGCTGGGCGGGCGCCATCATGGCCAAGGAGCTGACCGAGGCCGGGTTGCAGGTGGTCGCGCTGGAGCGCGGGCCGATGCAGGACACCTACCCCGAGGGCAGCTACCCGCAGGTCATCGATGAGCTGACCTACAGCGTGCGCAAGAAGCTGTTCGTGGATGTCTCCAAAGAAACCGTCACCATCCGCCACAGCGTCAACGATGTCGCGCTGCCCAACCGCCAGCTCGGTGCCTTCCTGCCCGGCAAGGGCGTGGGCGGCGCAGGCCTGCACTGGTCCGGCGTGCATTTTCGTGTAGACCCGATGGAGCTGCGCATGCGCAGCCACTACGAAGAGCGCTACGGCAAACGCTTCATCCCTGAAGACATGACGATCCAGGACTTTGGCGTGAGCTACGAGGAGCTAGAACCCTGCTTCGACTTCGCCGAAAAGGTCTTCGGCACCTCGGGCCAGGCCTGGACCGTGAACGGCAAGGTGGTCGGCGAAGGGAAGGGTGGCAACCCTTATGCACCGGACCGCTCCAACCCCTTCCCGCTGGTGTCGCAGAAGAACGTGGTGTCGGCGCAGCTGTTCCAGAAGGCAACCGCCAGCCTGGGCTACAAGCCCTACAACCTGCCTTCGGCCAACACATCGGGGCCCTACACCAACCCCTATGGGGCGCAGATGGGGCCGTGCAACTTCTGTGGCTTCTGCAGCGGGTACGTGTGCTACATGTACTCCAAGGCGTCGCCCAACGTGAACATCCTGCCGGCGCTGCGCCAGGTGCCCCATTTCGAGCTGCGGGCCAATGCCCATGTGCTGCGGGTGAACCTGGACGACAGCAAGCGCAAGGCTACCGGCGTGACCTACATCGATGCCCAGGGGCGGGAAGTGGAGCAGCCGGCAGACATCGTCATCCTTGCCGCGTTCCAGTTCAATAACGTGCGCCTGATGCTGCTGTCGGGCATCGGCAAACCCTATGACCCGATCAAGAATGAAGGGGTTGTGGGGCGCAACTTCGCCTACCAGAACATGGGCACGGTGAAAGCGTTCTTCGACAAGGACACCTGCACCAACAACTTCATCGGCGCCGGCGGCAACGGGGTGGCGATCGACGACTTCAACGCCGACAACTTCGACCATGGGCCGCACGGTTTCGTCGGCGGCTCGCCGATGTGGGTCAACCAGGCTGGCAGCCGGCCGATTGCCGGTATTGCCAACCCGCCCGGCACGCCCGCCTGGGGCAGTGCCTGGAAGAAGGCCACCGCCGATTACTACACCCACCAGCTGTCGATGGACGCCCACGGCGCGCACCAGTCGTACCGCGGCAACTACCTGGACCTCGACCCGACCTACCGGGATGCCTACGGCCAACCGTTGCTGCGCATGACCTTCGACTGGCAGGAAAACGACATCAAGATGAACCAGTTCATGGTCGACAAGCTGAGCAAGATCGCCCAGGCGATGAACCCCAAGGCCATCGCCGTGCTAGGCAAGAAGGTCCAGGAGCACTTCAACACCGCCAGCTACCAGACCACCCACCTCAACGGCGGCGCGATCATGGGCACCGACCCCAAAACCAGTGCCTTGAACCGCTACCTGCAAAGCTGGGACGTGCACAACGTGTTCGTGCCGGGCGCATCGGCGTTCCCCCAGGGCCTGGGTTACAACCCCACCGGCCTGGTGGCTGCGCTGACCTACTGGTCGGCGCGGGCCATCCGCGAGCAGTACCTGAAAAACCCCGGCCCGCTGGTTCAGGCTTGAGGAGCGATGGCATGAAAAAACTGTTGATCGCGACCCTGCTGCTGGGCACGGGCCTGGCTGCCCAGGCTGATGAAGCTACCGATACGCTGGTGAAGAAGGGCGAGTACCTGGCCCGCGCCGGTGACTGCGTGGCCTGCCATACCGCCAAGGGCGGCAAGCCCTTTGCCGGTGGGCTGCCGATGGAAACGCCCATCGGCACCGTGTATTCCACCAACATCACCCCGGATGCCACCGGCATCGGCCAGTACAGTTTCGAAGACTTCGACCTGACCGTGCGCAAAGGTGTGGCCAAGGACGGCAGCACGCTGTACCCGGCCATGCCGTACCCGTCCTATGCGCGGGTCAAGGACGAGGACATGCGCGCCTTGTACGCCTACTTCATGCAAGGCGTGCAACCGGTGACGCAGCCGAACAAGGCCACCGACATCCCTTGGCCGCTGAGCATGCGTTGGCCGCTGGCGATCTGGCGTGGCGTGTTCGCACCAGAGGTGAAAGCCTGGCAAGCGCCGGCCGGTGCCGACCCGGTGGTCAGCCGCGGCGCCTACCTGGTGGAGGGTTTGGGCCATTGTGGCGCGTGCCATACCCCGCGCGCCCTGACCATGCAGGAAGAGGCCCTGAGCCCCGCTGATGGCAAGCAGTTCCTGGCCGGCAGTGCGCCGTTGGAAGGCTGGATCGCCAAGAACCTGCGCGGTGACCACAAGGACGGCCTGGGCAGCTGGAGCGAGGAGCAGCTGGTGCAGTTCCTGAAAACCGGCCGCAGTGACCGCAGTGCCGTGTTCGGCGGCATGAGCGATGTGGTCGAACACAGCATGCAGCACTTGAGCGATGCCGACCTGACGGCCATTGCCCGCTACCTCAAGACGCTGCCGGCAAGCAACCCGCACGACCAGCCGCATGTGTACGACAAGCACGTGGCACAGGCTTTGTGGAACGGTGATGACAGCAAGCCGGGTGCGGCGGTGTACATCGACAACTGCGCTGCCTGCCACCGTACCGACGGCCAGGGGTATACCCGCGTGTTCCCGGCGCTTGCCGGCAACCCGGTGGTGCAGACGGCCGATGCCACCTCGTTGATCCATGTGGTGCTGGATGGCGGCACGGTGCCGGCGACGCATACCGCGCCGTCGAACCTCACCATGCCAGCGTTCGGCTGGCGCTTGAGCGACCAGGAAGTGGCTGAGGTGGTGAATTTCATCCGGACCAGTTGGGGTAACCAAGGCAGTGCTGTTTCGGCCAGTGATGTGAAAGCCATCCGATAACGCCGGCGCCTGGCGTCATACCTTGAGGGGCTTGCCGGCGATGCAGGCGCTGCGGTGTAGGGCACCGGCTTTGCCGGTGATCGCCGGCAAGCCGGCTCCTACAGGGTTGGCGTCGGCTGAAGAAATTGAGTGGGCAGTGAGCCAGGAAAGGTAGAATCCCGACGAACGGTAGGTGACGAAACCGCGCGGTTTTGATGTATTGAAACCGGTTTCAGTCACCGTCACCGACAATAATCATAAGGGACCGAAATGACCGACTTGCCTGCCCATTCCCGCGAACGCGTGACCATCAGTGAGGTCGCACGCGTTGCCGGCGTCTCCAAGGCCACTGTGTCGCGCTACATTGGCGGCGATCGCCAGCTGCTGGCCGAAGCTACCGCCAAGCGCCTTGAAGAGGTCATCGAGCGCCTGGGCTACCGGCCCAACCAGATGGCCCGCGGCCTCAAGCGTGGCCAGACGCGGCTGATCGGCATGCTGGTAGCAGACATCCTCAACCCCTATTCAGTCGCAGTGATGCACGGCGTTGAAACCGCGTGCCGTCAGCACGGCTACAGCCTGGTGGTGTGCAACACCAACCGCGACGACGAGCAGGAGCGCCATCACCTGGCGGCCCTGCAGTCTTACAACGTCGAGGGCCTGATCGTGAATACCCTTGGCCATCACCCCGGCGAACTGCTCAACCTGCAGCGCGACATGCCCATGGTCCTGGTAGACCGGCAACTGCCGGAGCTGAACGTGGAGCTGGTAGGGCTGGATAACGCCCAGGCCATCGAGCAGGCCCTGGACCACCTGCAGGCGCGTGGCTACCGCGACATCCTGGCGGTCACCGAACCACTGGACGGCACCAGCTCCCGGCTCGAACGCACGCTGGCGTTCACCGCCTCGATCAGCCGTCGCGCCGGCATGCGTCAGCAACTGGTGGAGATCGACAGCAACCTGCACGCCCGGCTTGATGCTTTCCTCGGCAGTAATGGGCACGGGCCCCAGGCTATTTTCACCTTCAACGGCGTGGCCACCCTGACGGTGACCCGTGTATTGCACGACGCGGGTTGCAACCTGTTCCAGGACGTCGGCCTGATTGCGCTGGACGAACTGGACTGGTACCCGCTGGTCGGTAGCGGCATTACCGCGCTCGCCCAACCCACCGAACGCATCGGTGTGGCCGCCTTCGACTGCCTGCACGACCGCCTGCGCGGCGAGAGCGGGGCGCCACGGCGCCTGGACTTCAAGGCAGAGTTGATCGTCCGAGGTTCCACTCAACTACGCGAATGAAGAAACGGCCGGCAACGACGCCGGCCATTGCTGCAGCCAAAAAATGAAACCGGTTTCATAAGGACAAGAACAATGCACGAGAACCCCGTTTCCATCAGCCTCTCCAGCTACGGTGCCAGCTTGGTCCGGGAGCGTGGGCAGGAGAGTTTCCTTGAACTGCTGGCCACTGCCGGCGTGACACGTGTCGAACTGCGCGAAGAGTTGTTCGACGAGGCCCCGGATGCCGCCGCGCTGTCGGCGGCAATCAACGCGCTGCAGTTGCAGTGCCTATATTCCTCGCCACTGGAGCTGTGGACCCCTGAAGGGCAGCTGGACGCGCGCTTGCCTGCCAAGCTGGCGCTGGCCCGCGCACTCGGCGCCGTGGCGCTGAAGGTGTCGTTGGGGTATTACGCTTGCGCATGCGACCTGGCGGCCTTGCAAGCGCAACTGCGCCCTGGTGACCCACTGTTGCTGGTGGAGAATGACCAGACCACGCAGGGCGGGCGCATCGCGCCGCTGCTGCAGTTCTTTGAGCGCTGCGAGGCCCAGGGGCTGGCGCTGGGCATGACCTTCGATATCGGTAACTGGCAATGGCAGGGCGAATCCGCCGCGCAGGCAGCGCGGTTGCTCGGCCGCTGGGTGCGTTACGTGCATTGCAAGGCAGTGCAGCGCGAGGCCAGCGGGCGCCTGGTGGCCGTTGTGCCGCAGGCCCGGGACTTGATGGCCTGGGAGGCAATGTTCGCCGAGTTCACCCCCGGGCTGATGCGCGCCGTGGAGTACCCGCTGGCCGGCGCTGACTTACTGGCTTTGACCCGCGCCCAGGTCAACAACCTGGCCCGCATCGGCATGAGCGAGGAGGTGAGCCATGCCTGAGCATGACGTGCTGTGTTTTGGCGAAACCATGGCCATGTTCGTTGCCGAGCAGGCCGGTGACCTGGCGGCTGTGGGGGCGTTTACCAAGCGTATTGCCGGCGCCGACAGCAATGTGGCCATCGGTCTGGCCCGGCTGGGTTTTCGGGTGCGCTGGCTGAGCCGGGTGGGCAACGACTCGCTGGGCCGCTTCGTGCTCGACACCCTGCAGCAGGAGGGCCTGGACTGCAGCCACGTGGAGGTCGATGACCACCACCCGACAGGCTTCCAGCTCAAGGGCCGTTGCGACGATGGCAGCGACCCTGTGGTGGAGTATTTTCGCCGCAACTCCGCGGCCAGCCACCTATCGCTGGCGCAGTTCAGCCCGGCGTTGCTGCAGGCCCGCCACCTGCACGCCACCGGTATTCCGCTGGCGCTGTCGGCCGGCTGCAGGGCGCTGGCCCATGAGCTGGTCGAGCGCATGCGCAGCGAGGGGCGCAGCATTTCCTTCGACCCCAACCTGCGCCCGTCGCTGTGGCCTGACCGCGCCAGCATGGTCCGTGAAGTCAACGCGCTGGCGATAAAGGCGCACTGGCTGCTGCCAGGGCTCGAGGAAGGGCGGTTGTTGACCGGCCTGCAAACCCCGGCGGACATCGCCGCGTTCTACCTCGACCGTGGTGTCGAGCACGTAGTCATCAAGTTGGGCGGTGAGGGTGCCTACTACCGCAATGCCCAGTGCCAAGGGCAGGTCGCCCCTGTGCCGGTGGCCAAGGTGGTGGACACCGTCGGTGCCGGCGACGCCTTTGCCGTTGGCGTGGTCAGCGGCCTGCTCGAAGGCCGCCCGCTTGCCGAGGCGGTGGCTCGCGGCAACTGGTGCGGCAGCCGCGCCGTGCAATCGCGCGGCGACATGGAAGGCTTGCCACTGCGCCGGGAGCTGGAAGCGTACGCATTACCCAAAAGTGCCTGAAACTTTGATCGCCGGTACGCCGGCCGGTTGCTACAAAAACAACAAGCTCAGGAGCCGCATCATGCAATCGACAAGCCTCGCCCCACGCCGTTGGTGGTACATCATCCCGATCGTCTTCGTCACTTACAGCCTGGCCTACCTCGACCGTGCCAACTACGGCTTCGCCGCCGCCTCGGGCATGGCCGATGACCTGAAGATCACCCCGGCGCTGTCGTCCCTGCTGGGGGCGCTGTTTTTCCTCGGGTACTTCTTCTTCCAGGTGCCTGGCGCCATCTACGCGCAAAAACGCAGCGTCAAAAAGCTGATTTTCGTCAGCCTGATCCTCTGGGGCAGCCTGGCGACCCTGACCGGCATGGTCAGCAATGTCTACCTGCTGATCGGCATCCGCTTCCTGCTCGGGGTGGTCGAGGCGGCGGTGATGCCGGCGATGCTGGTGTACCTGTGCCACTGGTTCACCCGCGCCGAACGCTCGCGCGCCAATACCTTCCTGATGCTGGGCAACCCGGTGACCATCCTGTGGATGTCGGTGGTCTCGGGGTACCTGATCAAGCATTTCGACTGGCGCTGGATGTTCATCATCGAGGGCCTGCCAGCGGTGCTCTGGGCGTTCATCTGGTGGCGCCTGGTGGACGACCGGCCAGCCCAGGTGGGCTGGCTGAGCGAGCAGGAAAAAGCGGCGCTCGAACAGGCCCTGGCCGCTGAGCAGCAAGGTATCAAACCGGTGAAGAACTACCGCGAGGCGTTTCGCTCGCCGCAGGTCATCGTGCTGTCACTGCAGTACTTCTGCTGGAGCATCGGGGTGTACGGCTTCGTGCTGTGGCTGCCCTCGATCCTCAAGCAGGCGGCGAACGTCGACATCGTCGAGGCCGGTTGGCTGGCCTCGGTGCCCTACCTGGCGGCGGTCGTGGCCATGGTCGGGGTGTCGTGGGCCTCTGACAAACTGCAGAAGCGCAAGCGTTTCGTCTGGCCACCCTTGCTGATCGCCGCGTTGGCCTTCTATGGCTCCTACGCCTTGGGCACCGAGCATTTCTGGGCGTCCTATGCGCTGCTGGTGCTTGCCGGGGCTTGCATGTACGCCCCCTATGGCCCGTTCTTCGCCATCGTGCCGGAGATCCTGCCCAGCAACGTGGCCGGTGGGGCCATGGCCCTGATCAACAGCATGGGCGCGCTGGGTTCGTTCGGCGGCTCGTGGCTGGTCGGCTATCTCAACGGGGCCACCGGTGGCCCTGGCGCTTCTTACCTGTTCATGTGCGGTGCGCTGCTGACGGCAGTGGCGCTCACGGCTGCGCTGAAAACATCACAAACCTCCGGCCAGGCCAAGCCCCGCAGCCAGCGCCTGGCAATGAGCCAATAGGAAACGGCTATGAAAAAGCGAATCGTCCTTTACAAGCGCCTGCCCGAGGCCCTGCTGGCGCGCCTGCAACAGCAGGTCGAGGTGACCTGGGTGGATACCTCCGGCAGTGATGGCCTGGCCCGGCTGCGCGATGCCTTGCCCGGTGCCCATGGCCTGCTGGGCGCCAGTTTGCGGCTGGACAGCAGCCTGCTGGACCTGGCGCCACAGCTTGAAGTGGTGGCCAGTGTGTCGGTTGGCGTCGACAACTACGACATTGCCGAGCTGACCCGCCGTGGCGTGATGCTGACCAACACCCCTGATGTATTGACCGAGACCACCGCCGACACCGGCTTTGCCTTGATCCTGGCCACTGCCCGGCGGGTGGTGGAGCTGGCCGGCTGGGTACGTAACGGCCACTGGCAGGCCAACCTTGGGCCGGCGCATTTTGGCAGTGATGTGCATGGCAAGACCTTGGGCATCGTCGGCATGGGGCGCATTGGTGAGGCTTTGGCAAGGCGCGGTGCGGCCGGGTTCGGCATGCGCGTGCTGTACCACAGTTCGCGGGCCAAGCCAGAGGTGGAGGCCCGCCATGGTGCCCGGTATCGCACCCTGGACGAGCTGCTGAGCGAGGCGGATTTTGTCTGTTTGACGGTGCCCTTGAGCGCCAGCACCGAAGGCCTGATCGGTGCACGGGAGCTTTCGCTGATGAAGCCCGAGGCGATCCTGGTGAACATTGCCCGCGGGCGTGTGGTGGATGAACAGGCACTGCTTGCGGCGTTGCAGGCCAAGCGCATCCGCGGCGCCGGGCTGGATGTGTTCGTACAGGAACCACTGCCGGCCCATTCGCCGCTGTTGCAACTGGACAACGTGGTGGCCACGCCGCACATCGGCTCGGCGACCCACGAAACCCGTGAGGCCATGGCGCGCTGTGCGGTAGAGAATCTGTTGAGCGCGTTGGCGGGCGAGCGGCCGGCGAACCTGGTGAATGAGGTGGTTATGGGGGGGTAACGCCTGATTTTTTCAGCGTCGGTGAAAACGAGCGCCGCCCGTGCGGCGCTCGATAGGCGGTAGGCTCCTACTGGCCGCCCTTCATCCGCCGTGCCACCGCATATATCCCTAGCCCGACCAGCGCCGCAGCGGCGCCGATATAGCCGGTGCTGGTCCAGCCCAGCCCGGCACTGATGGCCATGCCGCCAAACCAAGGCCCCAGGGCATTGGCCAGGTTGAAGGCTGCATGGTTGGAAGCCGCTGCCAGGCTCGGCGCTTCGTGGGCAATGTCCATCAGGCGGATCTGCAAGGGGGCGGCCAGGGCGATCATGGTGCCGACCAGGCCGATGCCCAGCAGCAGTGTCCACAGCGAATGGGCAGCGATGGTGAAGAACAACAGCACGGCGGTCGACCACACCAGCACGATGCCCACGGCGCGGAACTGCAGCCGGTCGAACAGCTTGCCGCCGGCAATGTTGCCGATGATGCCGCCAATACCGAAGGCGGCCAGGCCGAAGGGGATCCACTGGGGAGCGACCTGAGTCACCTCCAGCATGGTCGGCGCCAGGTAGCTGAACACACAGAACATGCCGGCAAAACCGATCGAGGCGATGGCCAGCGCCATCCACACCTGCGGCAGGGTGAACGCTTGCAGCTCCTTGCGTGGGTCGCTGCGTGCTTCATCGCGCCGCTGCGGCACGTACTGCCAGACCAGCGCGAGGGTGCACACAGCGATCAGGCCCACCAGCAAAAACGCCGAGCGCCAGCCGAAGTACTGCCCCAGCAAGGTCGCCACAGGGTTGCCCAGCAACATGGCCAGCGTGAGGCCCATCATGACCCGGGCCACGGCACCGGCGCGCTGGTTGCTCGGCACCATGCTCGAGGCAACCACCGCGGCGATGCCGAAGTACGCCCCATGGGGCAAGCCGCTGATAAAGCGGAAGGCCACCAGGCCTGCGAACGACGGGGCGAAGGCGGTAGCCAGGTTGCCGACGGCATACAGCGCCATCAACAAAAGCAGCATGTGCTTGCGCAGCAGCTTGGCGCCGAGAATGGCCAGCGCCGGTGCACCCACCACCACGCCCAGCGCGTAGGCGCTGATCGCATGGCCTACCTGCGGTTCGCTCAGTTGCAGGTTGCCGGCGATGTCCGGCATCAGCCCCATGATCGCGAATTCGCCGGTGCCAATGGCAAAACTGCCCAAGGCCATGGCGGCTTCCATCTTGCCGATTTCGCCTTTGGAGAGGGCGAGCGGCGGTATTTCCTGAACTGACATTAGGGACCCTATTGAAACATGCTGAAACGTTCAAGTCGGGATCATAGTCAATTCGCGCCCTGAGCGTCGAGGATGACGGCTTGCCGGATCAGTCTGTCATCTGCAGGTCGGGCAGCTTCACCCGGAAGGCGCGGGTCAGCCCTAGCAGGCAGACGAAGCCTGCGGCCATCCAGCACAGGCCGATGGTGAACGACATGCTCGACAGGCTGCTCCACAGCCACAGTGTGCTCAAAAAGCCCAGCGCCGGCAGCGCGCCATATAGCAGGCAGTTGCGTGTGCCACGCAGCTTCTGGTCGACCAGGTAATGCTTGACCACCGCCAGGTTGACTGCAGAGAAGGCGAACAGCGCGCCGAAGCTGATCATGTTGGCGACGGTGTCCAGGGTGATGAACAGGGCGACCAGCGACAAGGTGCTGACCAGCATGATTGCCGTGGCCGGCACGCGCTTTTTCGTCACCAGGCGGCCAAAGGCCCGCGGCAATGCACCGTCGCGGCCCATGGCGAACAGCACGCGGGACACGCTGGCCTGGGACACCATGGCCGAGGCGAAGCAGCCGGCCACGTAGGTGGCGGTAAAGCCGGTCACCAGCAGTTCGCCACCGACATGGCGCATCACATCCACCGAGGCGGAGTCCGGGTCAGCGAAAGATGTCCAATCGGGGAAGACCATCTGGGCGCAGTACGACACCAGCAGAAACAGCAGGCCACCGATCACCGACACTGCCATGATGGCTTGCGGGATACGCCGGGTCGGGTCGCTGGTTTCCTCGGCCATGGTCGACACTGCGTCGAAACCCAGAAACGACAGGCACAGCACCGCAGCGCCGGCCATGACCAGCGCAACGCTGAAGCCCTCATGGTGGAACGGTGCCAGCAATGACACCGGCGCGCTCTGGTCGCTGAGGTTGCGCACCGACAGCGCGACGAAGACGACGATGAACACCAGTTGCGCTACCACCAGTATCCAGTTGACCCGTGTGATCGATTCGATGCCTATCAGGTTGAGGAAGGTGACCAGGGCGATTGAGCCGAGCACCCACACCCAGGCAGGCACCGCAGGGAAGTACTCGGACATGTAGATGCCGATCAGCAGGTAGCTGAGCAAGGGCAGGAAGATGTAGTCGAGCAGCAGGGTCCAGCCGGCGATGAAACCGAAGTGGCTGCCGAAAGCCTTGCGGGTGTAGGTGTAGACCGAGCCGGAGTAGGGGTGGGCCTGGACCATGCGGCCGTAACTGTAGGCGGTGAGCAACATGGCGGCGAGGGTCAGCAGGTAGGCGGTGGGCAGGTGCCCTTTGGTCATCTGGGTGACCAGCCCGTAGGTGGTGAACACGGCCAGGGGGACCATGTAGGCGAGGCCGAACAGCACCAGCGCGGTCATGCCCATGGATTTTCTGAAGCGGCCTGAAGCGGTGGGGTGCGACGCAGGGTGGGGCGGATGGGCTGTATTTGTTGTTGTACGCATTGCTGACTCCTGGTTCTGGATGCAGGACGCCGCAATATGCGAGCAGGCTCGATACTGTTGATGGCGTTGGATCAGGGGCAGAGCTTGAGGTGGGACGTGGGAATGCTCCCACACTCGCGGCGCACCCGAAATCACCCTTTGGGGGGAGCCTGTACGGTCCCCACACGCAGATGACGCGCTAGGCCAGCAGGCTTTCCAGGTTGTGCAGGATCGAGGCTGCGTCGTAGGGCTTGCGCACCACCGGCACATGCTTCAAATGGTCGGGGATGTTCATGCTGTCGCCATAGCCGGTGGCGAACAGGAAGGGGATGCCCAGGCTTGTGAGCGCTTCGGCCACGGCAATGGAGGTGCCGGTGCCCAGGTTGATGTCCAGCACTGCGACATCCGGCGTGTGGCTGGCAAGCAGCTTCAGGGCTTCGGCTTCGGAGCTTGCGGTGAGCACATCCTGCACCTGCGCATCAGCCAGAATCTGCTCAAGGCCAACCGCAATCACCAACTGGTCTTCGAGTATGAGCACACGCGCATTGACCAGGCTGCTGCAGTCTACCTGTGGCTGCTGTGCAACCGCCGGGGTATCGCTGGCGAGCTCTTCGACCAGCGTCAGGTGCTTTGCCGGAATCCGGAAGAACCCTTGCAGGCCCTCTGGTCGGTATTCAAGGGTGCTGCTGCCACCGAGGTCGAACGGGATGCTTCGTTCGATCAGAACCGAGCCGAAGCCGCTGCGCGTCGGTGCCCGTACGGTTGGCCCGCCGTTCTCGCGCCACGTGATGTCGCAGGCCCCGCCCGTATCGACAACCCAGTTGACGGTCAACTTGCCGCCCGCCCTGGACAGGGCGCCGTACTTTGCCGCATTGGTCGCCAGCTCATGAAGCACCAGAGCCATCACCGAATAGGCGCGGGTATCGAGCAGCAGCCCCGGGCCCTTGATCACCAGTGCATCGGCGCTGGTGCGGTACGGCGACAGCTCAGCCTCCAGCAAGCTGGCAAAACGGCCGCCACCGTCACCCCGGACCACCTGATCATGTGCCAGGGACAACGCCTGGATACGCCCCTTGAGCGTCGCCACATAACCACTGAGCGTCTGGTTTTCCGAGGTGGGGTGGGCCACCAGCGCACCGATGAGCGCAAGAATGTTCTTCACCCGGTGGTTGAGCTCCTCGTTGAGCATCCGCTGGCGAACATCCGCCCTGGAACGCTCATCGGCCAGCAGCTCACTGTTATGCAGCGCGACCTCGACCACCGCCGCACGGATGGCTTCGCCAAACTGGCGGTCTTGCTCGGACCAGGGCAGGCAGTGGTGGTGGACTGTCTGCTTCCACACGGCGAAGCTCTTGCGGGGGGTGAGGCGGTCACCCAGGGGGCCGTTCTCGTAGGTCTTGTTGGGGTCGCCGGCCCAATCCAGGGTTTCGATCACCTCCTTGCGAAACAGCATGAGGTAGTCCCGTGGGTGCTGCGACATCGGGATGATCAGTACCCCCGAGACCTCCGTGGCATAGTCCTGGGCTGCAGGGTGCGCCAGCGACAGGCAGTTCGACGCCCAAGTGCGGCCTTCGGCGACACCCTCGGCGAAGCTGAGCAGCCCGGGCACCGCCTGCCTTGGCGGCGTCAGCCCGGCTACGGTCCATTGGCCTTGCAACGACATGCCAATGCCATCGCAGGGGATGAGGGCCTGGAAGTCGCTCAGGCGAGCGCGCAGCAGTTCATCGATGGCCGTTGTGCGGTGAGCATCGTGCAGCAGGTTGTCCAGCACCTGCCGGGCGTGGGCAGCGGCCTCCAGGGTTTGCCTGGCCTGCAGTGTCTGGATATGCAGGGAAAAGAACTCGCCGAACATTTCTGCGGCCACCCGTTGGCCCATGCTCAGCGTGCGTGGTGCGTAATGGTGGCAGGCGATCAGCCCCCAAAGGGCACCGTCGACGATCACTGAAATGGACATGGATGCGCCCACGCCCATGTTGTTCAGGTATTCGCAGTGAATCGGCGAAACGCTGCGCAGGTGCGCGTAGGACAGGTCGAGCGGCTCGCCAGACAAATCCAGCACCGGCTCGAGCGGCACGGTCTTGAAGTTGGCGTCGGCAATCACCCTTACAGGGTTGCGCAAATACAGCGCACGGGCCTGCTGGGGAATATCCGATGCCGGAAAGTACTGCCCCAGAAAGCTTTCAAGCCCGCTACGCCGGGCTTCGGCTACAACCTTGCCCGCGCCGTCGGCGCCGAGCTGATAGATCATCACGCGGTCGTAACCCAGCAGTGCACGAACACGCTTGGCGGTATCGGCCACTAGCCTGTCGGAGCGGTCGATCTCGCGCAACTGGGCGATGACCGTGCGCACCAGTTCGATCGGTTCGGCGATGCTCTGGCTGGCGGGCTCGAACTCGAGGATGACAGTGCCCTTGAACAGGTGGGCAGACACATCGAACGCCTGGCCTGAAGCCAGCGGCACGCCGAACGACAGCGCTGGCCTGGAAGCTTCCTTCACACGTGCCAGGGAGTTGCGAACCGTGTGGGCTGCCTCGATACCGATGATCGCCTCCAGTCGTTGACCATTGACGCCGCCTGCCACGCCGAGCATGTGGGGCGTATTTGCGGAGTGGCGCAGGACCAGGCTGGCTGAGGCGTCGCAAGCGAGCAGGCAGCCGTGTGGCTGAATGCTGCCCGGTATCTGGATCGGTTCGCGATCACAATTGGTCAAGTTGACGTGAGGTTGCAAGGTCATGGGTTCCCGCCGGCAGTGCAAAGGCCGGCTGCCTGTGTGACCGCCGAGCATGTTCAAGCAAACGCAGTGGCTACAGCCGTATTCATGGGCGAGTCTAGCCTGCGCCTATGGCTTAGTCACCTTGGCGTCGCAGAGGTTTCGCGGGCTTTTGCCCAAATGGCCATCAGTGGGCACCGGTGCATTGGCGTGGATGTGCAGGCTTGAGCCAAGCACGCCGGGGCGGGCCTACTTATGCCAGAAAGTGCGGTTCGTAGGGCGCATCATTGTGTGCATCCTGGCGGATGTCGAGATATACGGCAGCTGCGCACACGCCGACCAGGCCTACCGTGGCGATCACTATGTCACCCAGCAGCATGCCAGCGAGCAGGGTCAACAAACTCAACCTACAGAACAGCGCCATGGCCACCTCCTTGGCAGTTGGGTTGCGCAATGCCCCGTACCATAGCGCCCAAGGCATCAAGGATGCAGCCTGGCCTGGCTGCTGTGGCACTCCTTGCGCCTGCTTTGGCAGAACAAGCGCCTTCGGGGCACAGCAGTGATGCTCCCATGTGATCCGGTATCCGGGTGGCCAACACGCCGATGCACATCATCACCGGGTGCTGCAGTTTTGCCATGAACCTTTGGTTCAGAAACCTTCCAGCACGATCTTTCCGCGGGCCTTACCGCTTTCGAGCAGGGCATGGGCGCGCCTGAGGTTGTCAGCGTTGATCGCGCCGAAGTGCTCGCCTACGGTGGTTTTGAGCACACCCTCGTCGACCAGGGCCGATACGCGCTCAAGCAACTGATGCTGCTTGATCATGTCTTCAGTCGTGTAAAGCGAACGCGTGAACATCAGCTCCCAGTGCAGGGACAGTGACTTGCGTTTGAGCGGCACGACGTCAAGCTGTACGGGGTCATCGATCAGCGCAAGCTTGCCTTGCGGCCGCAGCACTTCCACCAATTGCGCCAGGTAAGTGTCGGTGTGCGTCAGGCTGATCACGTAATCCACTGGCTCCAGCTTGAGTGCCGCCAGTTGTTGTGGAATCGAAACCGTGTGATCGATGACGTGGTGGGCGCCCAGTTCGCTGACCCATTGCTGGGTTTGCGGGCGGGAGGCTGTGCCGATCACGGTCAGTTGGGTGAGCTGCCTGGCCAGTTGCACCAGGATCGAGCCGACGCCGCCAGCGGCGCCAATGATCAGCAGGCTTTGCCCCTTGCCACCGTGCTGCTCGACGCTCAGCCGGTCGAACAGCAACTCCCAGGCGGTGATGGACGTCAGCGGCAAGGCTGCAGCGCTGGCATTGTCCAGGCTGCGGGGTTTGCGCCCGACGATGCGTTCATCCACCAGGTGGAACTCGCTGTAGCTGCCAGGGCGGTCGATGGCACCGGCATAGAACACCTCGTCACCGGGCTGGAACAGTGTCACGGCGTTGCCCACCTCGCGCACGACACCTACCGCATCCCAGCCCAGCACCTGGGGTTGGTCGGCGCTGCGTGACGCGCGCACTTTGGTATCGACCGGGTTTACCGCAATGGCCTTGATTTCGACCAACAGATCACGGGCACCCGGAGTTGGGTTGGGCAGGTCTGCCTCATACAGCGATTGCGGGTCTTGAATCGGCAAACCGGGTTGGGTGAAAACAATGGCCTTCATTGCCATTACCTCGATAGTGGAAGGAGTGCTGGTCAGGCTATCTGCATTGTGTTGAGTCAAAAACAGGGGGAATTGGATAAGACTTTCACTTTTGCAGTGAAAGTCAGGCGGGCCCCGCATGTTTCGCTCGGCGCGGATCAAAGCCTCTGCAGTGCCGGCGTTGGCTCACCGCAGAGTGACAGCACCCCCCGTTCTGGCGAGTTGAACATCGACTTGAGGTTGCTTTCGATATTGCGGCAAAAGTCTTCGGTGCGGATGCGGTGCTGGCTGTTGCCGAAAGGCGCCTGAAGGTCCGTGCCGATGCGCTCCATGGCCAGCAGCATGCAGCCCACGACCGTCGACACCACCGGTGTGAACCAGCCCAGGGAGGGGACGAGGCTCAGCGGCATGATGATGCAGAACAGCGTGCCGAACAGCCTTGGGAAATACACATAAGGGTAGGGCAGCGGTGTATTGGCGATACGCTCCATGCCACCTTGCCAGTTCGAAAGGTCCACCAGCGTCGACTCGATGCGCGCGAGCCTGATGCTGTCCAGGCGGCCTTCGTTGAATTCGCGCGTGATCAGTTCTGCCGAACCGCTGAGAATGTCGTTGGGCATATTGCTGGTTCCCGCCAGGCGGGCCCGTTCACTTTCAGTGAGCAAAGCGGCCAGCGCTTCAGGGTTCCTGTCGCCGCCAAGGTGCATGCGCAGGGCATGCAGGTAGGCCACATGCCGCCGCATGAGTTGGGCTTTTACCGGGTTCAGGCCATGGGTATCGTCGATGAGGGTAAGCACCTGCCGGCCCAGGCTGCGGGAGCTGTTGACCATCGAACCCCACAGTGTCCTGGCCTCCCACCAGCGATTGTACGCACTGGAGTTGCGAAAGCTGATGAGCACCACCAGCGCGGAGCACAAGAGCGTCAGGGGCATCAGGGGAAGCTCGAGCTCGTAGCCTGTGACCAGCATGGCGTCCAGGGTGACGACCACGTCCCATAGCAATAACCAGAACAGTGACCAACCGACGTATGTGATCGTTTTGGCCAGGCATTTCCATTTCCTATCCAGTGCATGGGTCATGGCAGAACTCCGTGTAAGCCCAAAAAGGCGGGCGAAAGCGCCTTTGCTGGAGACAGGTTAAGGTGCCAGACTTAATCGCAGCTTAATCTTGAACCTGAGCATGGTGGCGCCTTCCGGCGCCTGACGCAGATATGCGACCATGGCCCACATTGCCATCAAGAGACAGGGTATGGATCGCGAGAGTCCTGGTATTTCCTGCCGTACTGGCGCACCTGCAATGCAGGGCCAGGAACATGCGTTTCCAACCAATGCTGCAGAGCGTTTGCAGCTGGCGCTCGATGCAGGCGCGATCATCGGCACCTGGGTATGGGACATCCCCAGTGACCAGGTCACAGCGGATGAACGCTTCTCACGAACCTTCGGGCTGGCGGCAGACCGGTGCATCGCGGGCATACCGATCAAGGAAGCCTTTGCCTCGATTCACCCGCACGACCGTGAGCGTGTCTGGGCCGACATCCAGCAAGCGGTGGGCCGCGGTGGTGCATTCAGGTGCGAATACCGGGTTCGCCACGATGATGGCGGTTATCGATGGGTCGAGGCCAACGGCCGTGCACAGCTCGACCCGCAAGGCGTGGCTGTGCGGTTCCCTGGCATACTCATGGACATCGAGTCACGCCGCTCGGCAGAAGCTGAACGCGACAGGATGTCGGCCTTGCTGCGGACATTCGCGGCAGCGGTGCCAGGGGTTGTCTATGCAAAGGACCTGGCAGGCCGCATGCTGGTGGCCAACGATGGTGCCACGCGATTGATCGGCAAGCCGCCGGGGTTCTATCTGGGCAAGACCGATCTTGAGTTCCTGGAAGACAAAGCACAGGCGCGCCAGGTGATGGAGACCGATCAGCGCATCATGCGCGGCGCTTTAGCCGAGCAGATCGAGGAGCGGGTCGACATGCCGGATGGCTCGGCCACGTACTGGCTTTCCATCAAGGCCCCCCTGTTCAATGATGCTGGTGAGGTCATCGGACTGATCGGGTCGTCGATCGATGTAACTGCCCGGAAAAACGCAGAAGCCAAGCTGCTCGAGCTGAACCGCACGCTGGAAGCACGGGTCAACGAAGCTGTTGCCGAGCGTGAAGCGGCCCAGGCGGCGCTTCGTCAATCGCAGAAGATGGAAGCAGTCGGGCAACTTACCGGCGGCATCGCTCACGACTTCAACAACCTGTTGGCGGGTATCACCGGCAGCCTGGACCTGATCAAGCTGCGCCTGAAGCAGGGGCATGTCGCGGACGTGGAGCGCTACTTGTCGGTGGCTCAGGGGGCTGCCCAACGGGCTGCCTCACTGACACACCGCCTGCTGGCATTCTCCCGTCGCCAGACCTTGCTGCCTGAGCATACCGACGTGAATACCTTGATCAGCGACATGGAAGAGCTGATTCGTCGAACGGTCGGCCCCTCGATCCAGCTGCAGGTGCAGCTCGATGCTCAGGCCAGTACCTGCCTGGTCGACCCGACGCAAGTCGAAAATGCGCTGCTCAATTTATGTATCAACGCCCGTGACGCGGGTGGCGGTGAGATATCTGTCAGTACGTTCAACCAGGTGCTCGAGCCGGGCCCGGGCCTGGACCCGGAGCTGCCCCCCGGAACTTATCTGACAGTTTGCGTGGCCGACAATGGCATCGGCATGAATGCCGAGACACTCAGCCGCGCATTCGAGCCCTTTTTCACGACCAAGCCGGTTGGTGCAGGCACCGGGCTGGGCTTGTCGATGATCTACGGGTTCGCCAAACAGTCAGGTGGGCAGGTGAAGATAGAGTCGCAGGAGGGCGCAGGCACCCGCGTTCACCTGCAGTTGCCAAGCCAGGCCGCCCGAGCCGACCGGGATGTGCCTGTGCAAACACCGGTCAAGGTACCGCCTGCGCTATCCGGTGCGACAGTATTGGTGGTCGACGATGAGCACTCGGTACGGATGTTTGTCAGCGAAACCCTGGGCAGCTGTGGTTACGTCGTGATCGAAGCCGCTGACAGCTTGGCGGGCCTGCAACTGCTGCGCTCGGATATCCGCATCGATCTGCTGGTGACGGACATCGGCCTGCCAGGCGGCATCGACGGCCGGCAAATGGCGCAGACGGCGCGCCTTTGCAGGCCAGGGTTGCCGGTGTTGTTCATGACCGGCTATGCGCAGCCGCATGTGCTGAGCGACACGCCGATGGAGGCGAATACGGCGGTGCTCACAAAACCCTTCGCCCTCGACGCGCTGACACTGAACGTGAATACGCTGCTTGGACACTCAAGCCGATAACTGCTGGACGATGCTGTTGCAATGCCGATGATCAGCGCTCGACAGGGCAAGTGCTATTCGTCGTCGAAGCCGCCTGGCTGATCAGTGCTACCAGGCGCTTGACGTTGGCTTGCTGGGCAATCACCACGTCATCAATGCTACTGCCGGCCACAGTCTGCAGGGTGCTGCGGCAAGTCAGCTGGGTATTGGCATCGCGCGCTCGCAAGCGCCATCGTGCGTCCAGCAGGGCATACTGCCCGGGCACCGAATCGAAACGTTGCACATCCACCCGTAGTGACAGCTTGCGCGCAGGGCGGGTGTTGCTCAGTTGATCGATCAGGGCGCTGCGCAACTCATCCACCAGGGTGGCGCCCCACCACTGCGTCTCGAGAATGGCCAGGCTGCTGTCACCCTGGCGAATCACCAGTTGGGGCCGGTCGACCTGCGGCGGCACGCTGACACTTTCAATCAGGATTTCGTCTGCGGTGGTGTGGGAGGGCGGCGCAGGCATCGCCGGCGTGAGGGTGTGGAACTGGATAGGGTCACTGCGGCAGGCGCCCAGCGCCATCAGCGCGACCAGCAGGGTAATCCTTGGCAACGGGGTCATGCTCAACACTCCTGTGGTCATTTGCGTGGCGGCCCTTGCAGGTCCATTGGCGCGGCGTTGTCCGGGCGGCCACGGATCAGCGACTCGGGGTTGCGGCCCAGGTAGTCGGCGAGTTCGCGCAGCGAGCGCGACATACGGCCGAGCTCGTCGAGGGTTTGCGTCAGTTGCTCCCGTTGCGGCGAATCTTCGGCCAGGGTCGAGTTGGCCGATTTGAGGGTAGTGCTGACTTCGGCCAAGGTGCTCTGTACCCCCGGCAATGTCTTGCCATTGAACTGTGTCAGGCTCTTGCGCAGCTCGACCAGGTTGGCGTCCAGGTTGCTGGCGATACGTTCCAGTGGCAGCCGGTTGACCTTGTCGACCATGGTCTGCAACTGCTCCTGCAGCAGCTCCAGGCTGCCTGGAACGGTAGGGATCATCACAGGTCGGGCAGTCGGGTCGAAGGCCACTTTCTCCGCTTTGGGGAAGAAGTCCAGGGCGATGTACAGCTGGCCCGTGAGCAGGTTGCCACTGCGTGCCTGGGCGCGCAGGCCGTTGTCGATGAACGTCCCCATCAGTTTGGCGGCGGACGCTTCGTCATTGGGATCGTGCTGCAGGGCCTTAAGCATCTTCTCGTGCGCCCGGCCCAGGCGCTGGGGGTAGATCACGATGCCGACATTGACCGGGAAGCTGCGCTGCTTCGCATCGAAGTCCAGGTTCACCGATACGACGCGGCCAATCTCTATGCCCAGAAACTCTACCGGTGCCCCCACTTTAAGGCCGCGCATCGCCTGGTCGAAACGCAGTGCCAGGTACTGCGCCTTGCCAGCAGGCGGTGCCAGCGCACTGCTCTGGTCGGCGAACAGCTCGAAGCGCTGGTCTTCGCTGGCGACGGTGTCGTTGGGGTTGAAGTCCGGTGCACGGAAGGCGATGCCGCCGACCAGAATGGAAGACAGCGATTCGGTCTTGAGTGCGAAGCCGTTGGCGCCGACCTCTACGTCAATCCCACTGGCGTTCCAGAAGCGGGTATTGGCGGTCACGAAGGCGTCGTTGGGTGCGTGGATGAAGACCTCTACGTCAACCCCTTTTCCGTCATTGTCCAGGGCGTAGGCGACCACCTGGCCGACCGGGATCTTGCGGAAATACACAGGGGAGCCGATGTCCAGTGAGCCCAGGTCTTGGGTATGCAGGGTGAAATGCTTGCCGGGCTCGCCGTAGGTGATGGGCGGTGGGTTTTCAAGGCCGATAAAGTGCTTTACGCGGGTGTGCGACTGACCGATATCGGCCCCGATATAGTCGCCTGAGAGCAAGGTGTCTATGCCCGACACGCCACCTGCACCGATGCGTGGGCGGACCACCCAGAACTTGGAGTCCTCACGGGTGAAACCCTCAGCCTCTTTATCGAGCTTGACGGTAGCATTGACGTTCTTCTGGTCACTGCTCAGGGCCACCTCGGTAACATGGCCGATCACCACATTGCGGTAGCGGACCTCGGTTTTATTGGCCGCCAGTCCGGCGCCGGTCTTGAAGGTGAGGGTGATGGTCGGGCCTTCCTGCATGACGTTGTGCACCACCAGCGAGAGGCCGACAAGCACCGCCACGATCGGCACGATCCACACCAGTGAGAAGCTGAACCGACGGGTTTTAACGGGTGCCTTGCCCGGCACGGCTGGGCTGTCATTGCTGGATGGATTCATCCATGAGCTCCTTTTCAGGTGGCGTGTCCCAGATCAGGCGGGGGTCGAAACTCATCGCTGAAAGCATGGTGAACACCACAACCATGCCAAAGAACAGAATGCCGGGGCGCGGCTCGATATCGCCCAAAGCCTGGAATTTCACCAGTGCCGCAACCAGCGCCACCACCAGCACATCGAGCATCGACCAATAGCCGATCAGTTCAACGAACCGGTAGAGCTTCGAGCGCTGCTGTTGCGCCCAGGTGCTGCCACGCTGGACCGTGATCAACAACATCGTCAATGCCATGAACTTCACCCCTGGCACGGCGATGCTGGCAATGAAAATGATCAGCGCGATGTCCCAGGCGCCATGCCCCCAGAACTCGATTACACCACTCATGATGGTGCTGTCGGCGCCGCTGCCGAGCATCGTGGTGTTCATCACTGGCAGTACGTTGGCCGGTATGTAGAAGGCCAGCGCTGCGAACAGGTAGGCCCAGGTACGGCCCAGCGAGTTGGTCTTGCGCCGATGCAACGGGGCATCGCAGCGTGGGCACTGATGCGGTTCGTCGCGCATGTCGCAGGCCAGGCCGCAACTGTGGCACAGGCACAGGTTGAGCTCGGTGGCGGTTGGCGGCCGGTTCATGGCGTGTCCCACAGGTCGCGAATGTCACGCCCGGCAATGCGGATCATCAGCAGGCTCAGTACGGCCAGTGCAAGCAGGCCGATGCCCGGCAGCACATCGAGCATGCCGGCGAGCTTGAACACGGCCACCATCGCGCCCAGCAGGCATACTTCGAGCATGCTCCATGGGCGCAGCGTTTCCAGCCAGCGCATGCACAGCTTGAAGGCCGGTGAGCGGCGGGCCGTGAGCGCGTAACCCAGGACCCAGATGAGCAAAAGCAGTTGGAATGCCGGGGCGATGATGATCGAGATGGCCGCGACCATTGCCATGAACGTGATCGGCCCCTGGCTCAGTGCCAATACCGAATCCCACAACGTGGCGCTGTTCTTCAGCCCCTTCAGGCTGATGCTCATCACCGGGTAGAAGTTGGCGAACAGCCACAGCACCGCAGCCGTGAGCGTGAGCGCCAGGCGTTGCTCCACCGTCAGGCCGTTGTGCCGCTGCAGCACACCGCCACAGCGCGAACACAAGGTCTTCTGATGCTTGGCGAGCAACGCTTTCTCATACACACAGTCGCAGTGCTCGCAGATGATCAATTGCTCTGGTGGGGGCATCATGACGCTCTGGTCAACTGGAAGTCAGGCCTTTGTGAATATAGAAGCGCTCCGCTATTAGGCAAATGCCCAGCGAACAATCGGTAAATCTGTCGGCCAGTTCATTCAGCTAGGTCTATAACTATCCTTGCTAGATTGCACTGCATCAGTGGTAGGAAGTGGCCACTGCCACGTTACATTTTCATGTCTGTCACAGCTTGCGCTCGCGCAGCGATACAGGAGTTTCGAGAATGAGATTAGCGTTTTTGGCAAGTACGCTGTGTATCGCTTCGCTTACGCTTGTGGGGTGTTCCAGCAACTTGACCCAGCCGGATGAATATTCCGGTTTTCTCAAGGACTACAGTCGCTTGAAGGAAGCGGAATCACCTACAGGCGCACCGGTGATGCGCTGGGTCGATCCTCAGATTGATATCAACAAGTACACCTCGTTCTATGTGGAACCTAGCCAGCTGTACCCCAAGCCGCAACCGACCGAAAAAATTCCACAGAGTACGCTGCAAGGCATCACCAACTACTACGACACGGCGCTCAAACGTGAACTGGGCAAATCATTGCCGCTGGCCACTTCACCTGGTCCGGGGACCATTGTCGTGCGCCCGGCCATCACCGGGGTGAGCAGCAAGACCAAGGGTTTGCGGCCTTACGAAGTGATTCCGATCGCCCTTGTGGCGGCGGGGGTCAGCGCCGCTACCGGTATTCGCGACCAGGACACGACGATTGCCACGGAGGTGGCTTTCATTGACGCTCAGACCAACAAGGTCATCGCCCAAGGGGTGCGCAAGGGGGCTGGGCAGCAACTGGACAATAGCAGCCAGGTCATGCAAGCCTCGGATGCCAAGAAAGTGCTGGACAGCTGGGCATCCGACGTCCATCAGTACTATATGCAGATGAAAGCCAAGGCCCAGTGATTTGTTGCCTGCTGTCGCGCTGCGCCATTTTGCCTTTGCGGGGTTGTCAGGCGCCAATGCCGGCAGCGTACCCCGCATATGGCATGGGTTGAATAATGCCCCCTTTAAGGAGCCACCTCGAGATAGAATATTCGTCCATATCTTTGATGAAGGGTCCGGGATGTACCTCGGAAAAACCTATTGTAAATCGTCGTTTACAGCATGAGCCGTTCGCTGTTCATTTCCATGGACGGTCCCAAGGGCACCGGGAAGACCACACTGTTGGAGGCCGTCACCCAAGCACTACGGGCTGACGGCCTGAAGGTCATCCGTATCTGTGAGCGCAAGAGTGACCCCTTCAGGGCGCAAACCATGGCCCTGGTCAACCAGTTCGTCAGAAACCCCAGCCCGGACCTTGAGCTGGCGGTTTGTGAGCGCTTTGCCCAGAGCCGTGCCTGGATATCCCGGCACGTGCTGCCCAGACAACCGCCGGGCAGCATCATCCTGATCGACCGCTGGTACCCGTCGGAAGCCGCGTTTCGCCGGCTGATCCCCTTCCCTGAGATCCTGCGCCTGAACATCGCCAGTAATGTGCGTGTACCCGACCTGAGTGTGGGGGTGGTCACCGCCCCTGATATTTCATGGGCGAGGGCGACGGCACGCACGCGCGGGTTGAGCAGCACGGTGATGCACAGGTTCGAAGAGCATGTGGCCTGTACCCAGGCCTTCGAGCGAGCCGTCGCAGAGAACGGCTGGCTGTTGTGCCGCAATGAAGGAACGATCGAAGACGCTACGCTGCAGGTGGTTTCAGCGATTCACCGCGTGCTTCGATGCCCTTAGAGCGTGCCTGCTTTCAGGCGTCCAGCACCAGGCGCGCACTGCGCGACGCCGAGACGCACGGCGTGATCCATTCGCCGCTGCTGCGTTGAACTTCAGTCAGACACTCGTCACGGTGCTCTGGCTCGCCCTCGATAACCCGGCACATGCACGCACCGCAAATGCCCATGCCGCACGAGATGGGCAGGTCCACCCCGACCCGCGCAGCGGCCTGCAGCAGGCTTTCGCCCGCTTGTACCTGGACTTCCCGCCCGCTGCGCTGCAACACCAGTGTGCAGCTGGAGTCGGCCTGGGCTGCGGGTTCGGCAGGCTTGAAGTGCTCACGGTACAGGGCCGATGCTGGCCAGCCATGGGTCAGAGCGGCCTGTTCCACACTGTCCATGAACCCTGCGGGCCCGCAGCAATACAAGCTGGCGTGGGGCTGCCAAACGGGCAACAGTTCGCTCAAGGCTTGCTTGATCTGCACAGCGCGCAAACCGCTGAAGACTTCGATGGGCAGGTCCTGGCGCTGGACCAGCGGCAGCTGTCGCGCGTCCTTGGTGAAATACAGCAGGCGCACCGCGCGCCCTTGCGCCAGGCATTGGCGGTACATCGGCAGCAGGGGCGTGATGCCGATCCCGGCAGCCAACAATGTCACTGGGCCCGCCCCCGGTTGCAGGGCAAACAGGTTGCGCGGGGTGCCGACCTCGATCCGTGCGCCCAGACGCAGGTGCTCGTGCAACCACTGTGAACCGCCGCGCGAGGCAGGCTCACGCTTGATGCCCAGGTACAGATGGCCCTCTTCGGGCAGGCTGACCACGGAGTATTGGCGGACCAGGCCGTTGCCCAGGCGCAGGTCGACATGGGCGCCGGCCGCCCAGCTCAGCGGCAGCGGTGCGCCGCCCGGAGTGCCGAGTTCGACACCCAGCACGTCGTCAGCTTCCAGGCGCAAGGCGCGTACCTGCAACGAGGTCCAGCTCATGCGCGCACCCCCGCAGCCCGCTGCAGGCGCAGCACGGCCTCACGGGCTTGGCTACCCAGTTCGGCGAGGTCCAGACCGGGGATCGTGTCGTTGTCGACGCTCAGGCGCCCACCTACCAACAACGCGCGCAAGGTCGGCCGGCCACCGCCCACGACGGGCGCAATTCCCGGGTCGTGCAAGCCGAAGTAGCGGGGCTGGTCCAGGCGGTACACTGCCAGGTCCGCTGCCATGCCAACCTCCAGCGTGCCAAGCGCGTTCAGCCCCAGCACCTGCGCGCCACCGGCGGTTCCCCAACGCACCACGTCTTCCACGCTGGCGGCATGGGCGCCGCCTTCCAGTTCGCCGCCTGCATAGTCGGGCAAAGCCCGCTCGCCGGCCTTGGCCCGTTGCATCAGCCAGGCGGCGTGGGTTTCGCTGATCATGTCGCAGGCTTCGTTGGAGGCTGCGCCGTCCACACCGATCGAGATCGGCATGCCTGCCGCTTCCATGGCCAGGATATCGGCAATGCCGCTGCCCAAGCGCCCGTTGCTCTGCGGGCAGTGGGCAATGCCGGTGCCGGTGGCGCCCAGTAGCCGGATTTCCTCGGGGCTGAGCTTGACCAGATGGGCGAACCACACGTCTGCGCCGAGCCACTCGTGCTCCGCGCAGAACGCCACGGGTGACAGGTTGTAGCGGCGCTGGATTTCGTTCTGGTACTCCACCGTTTCGCTCAGGTGGCTGTGCAGGCGGATGCCCAGCTTGCGTGCGGCGCGGGCGGTTTCGCGCAGGTGCTCTGGCGGCATCGAGTAAGGCGGGCTGGTGGGCGCCATCACCACCCGGCGCCAGGCGTCGGGGGCGGGGTCGTGGTAACTGCGCACCAGCCGCCCGACGTCATCAAGGTATTGTTCGAGGGTTTCTGGGCCGGCACTGGCGGCGCCTTCGGCCTGGCGCACCTGGGTTGCGCCGCCCCGGCACAGCACGAAGCGCAGGCCCAGCCGTTCTGCCTCCTCGAACAGAATCTGCGCACTGTCGAAGGCCATGCCTGGCAGGTACAGGTAATGGTGGTCGGCGACCGTGCTGCAGCCGGAGCGGGCAAGCTCTACCAGGCCGATACGCGCGGCCAGGCGGAAACTGTGCTCATCGAACAGGCCACGGTAGCGATAGGGTACCGCGCCCAACCACGCCCCAAGGCTTTGATCGATGCCCGCCGGGATCCCCTTGAGCAGCGACTGGAACAGGTGGTGGTGAGTATTCACCCAGCCTGGGTAGACCACGCAGTCGGTGGCATCGAGCACCTGCTCACCCGCCAGCGGTTGCAGGGCACCGAGGGCAGCGATGCGCCCTTGGCTGATACGGATGTCCGGCCCGGCGTGGCGGGCGGCTGCCCCGCGCAGGCCGGTGAGGATGGCACTGGCGTTGCGGATCAGCCAGCTGTCGGAATGCTTCATAGGGGGCTCCAAGGGCTTAACCCAGTTCACTTTCGTGCCAGTGGCGCAGGCTCAAGCGAGCCAGCAGGGCCATCAGGCTGAACAATGCGACGCCGGTCAGGGCGATCAGCACCAGGGCGGCGAACAGCCGCGGAATGTTGAGCTGAAAGCCCGCTTGCAGGATCTGGTACGCCAGACCGGCGCCGGTGCCCCCGGTGCCGGCCACGAACTCGGCCACCACGGCGCCGATCAAGGCCAGGCCACTGGCGATCCGCAGGCCGGCGAAGAAGCACGGCAAGGCACTGGGAATACGCAGGCGCAGCAGCACCTGCCAGCGGCTTGCGCGATTGAGGCGGAACAGGTTGAGCAGCCCCGGGTTGACGCTGCGCAGGCCCAGCACGGTGTTGGCGATGATCGGAAATATCGCGACCAGGGTGGCGCAGATCACCAGCGCCAGGGTGGTGTCGCTGCACCAGATGATGATCAGCGGTGCGATCGCCACCACGGGCGTCACCTGCAGCAATATCGCGTAGGGGAACAGGCTGGCTTCCACCAGCCGGCTCTGCACGAACACGAATGCGGCCAGTGTGCCGATGACGACTGCGAGGGCGAACGAGAGGAAGGTGATCTTCAGGGTCATCCACAGCGCACCGAGCAACATGGGGCCGTCGCTGATCAGCGTGCGGCCAATGTCGGCGGGTGACGGCACCAGGTAGACCGGTACTTGCCAGGCGATGCAGGCCAGCTGCCAGAGGCCCAGCAGCACCGCGCCGACCAGCAGCGGCGAAGCGATGCGCAGTACCGTGGGGTTGTGTAGCCAGGGGGTAGAAGGTCGACTCATGTCAGGGCTCTCAGGTTGTGCTCTGAAGTTGGGCGCTCAAGCAGGTTCGCCGTTGGCCTGGGCCAGCAGCCGGGACAGGTGGGCGCACTGCGCGATGAAGGCCGGGGAGGTGCGGTAGGCCTCGTCCCGCTCCAGCGGGCCGTCGATGGGCACATCGGCGATCACCCGCCCGGGCCGCGCGCCCATCACCACCACCCGCGACGACAGATACACCGCCTCGAAGATACTGTGGGTGACGAACACCACGGTCAGGTCGCGTTGGGCCCAGAGCTGGCGCAGGTCGCTGTCGAGCTTGTTGCGGGTGAACTCGTCCAGGGCACCGAACGGCTCGTCCATCAGCAGCAGGTTAGGTTCGGTGGCCAGCGCCCGGGCGATCGATGCGCGCATCTGCATGCCGCCAGACAACTCGCGCGGGTAGGCCTGGCCGAACGCGCCCAGGCCTACCAGTTCCAGCGCAGCCTGTACCTTGGGCTGGCTGTGGGCTTTGGGCGTGCCCGCCAGGTCCAGCGGCAGGCGCACGTTGTCCTGCACCCTGGCCCAGGGCATCAAGGTCGCCTCCTGGAACACCATCGCCAGGCTGCGGCCAGCACCGCTGGCCTGTGGATCGCTGCCTGGGGCATCCTTGCCCCACCAGCGCACATGGCCGGCCGAGGGTTGTTCGAGGCCGGCGAACATTTTCAACAAGGTGCTTTTGCCGCAGCCGGAGGGGCCCAGCAACGACACGAACTCGCCGCGCTGGATCGCCAGCTTGACGCGGTGCAAGGCGACGGTGCCGTTGCTGTAGGTCTTCTCGACCTGGTTGGCGAACAGCGGCGTGTCGCTACCCAAGGCGTCGGCGTTGGGTGGTGCCTGCAGCTGGGCGCAGGTTTCGGACAGGGTCTGCATCAACATGGCGCTCTCCCCAAAGGTCATGAGCGGTTGTGTATGCCCCGGTACACCGGGGCGCCGAACAGGCGGTCAGTGGCTGGCGAACACTTCGCTTTCGCCATGGGCTTCGAGCAGGCCCAACAGTTGCCGGCGGATCACCAGGCCTGGCTTGTCCGAGGGCATGTGCAGCTCGACACGCCGCCGGGTATCGACGCAGGCGTCCGGGTCGGTGGCTTCGAGGATGTCACGGTCTTCGGCGGTGATCGCCGCGTCCCAGTCGATCAGCGCCTGGGTCGGGCAGTCAGCCTCGCTGTCGTTGCGATAGAGCCACTGCACCAGCATCAGTCGGCCGTCATCGATCGGTGTGGCGCAGTTGTAGATGATGTGGTGGATGCCGCTGTCCGGGTACATGCAGCCAAAGCGTCGGGCGAACGGCAGGTAGTAGCGATTGACCAGGTGACGCTCGGTGATCGGCGCGCGGGTGCCGGTAATGGCGAAGCTTTCTTCAGGGTTGCGGATAGGCACGCGGGTTTCGGCTTCAAAGCCATAATCGGTTTCGCGAAACTCATAGCTGGCCGGTTGCGGCTGGTCGAACAGGCCGAAGTTGGCCTTGTGCACGAAGGAGAAATGCGAGTTGTCGAAAGAGTTTTCCATCACCCGCAGCGGGCTGGTTTTCCACTCTTCGTAGAACTGGAAGATGCGCCGGTAGCCGGGGGCGCCGTCTTCCGGGAAGTCGGGGATCGGCTGCAGCGGATCGTCCAGCGCGACCCAGGCATAGCCATACTTTTCCTGGCAATGGTAGGCCTTGACGGCCGCGCCCGGCGGTATCGCCCCAGTCGGGTTCTGCGGGATCTTCACGCAGGTGCCGCTGCAGTCGTATTCCCAGCCGTGGTAGCCGCAGGCGATATTGCCGTCTTCGCTGACAAAGCCCTTGGACAATTTGGCGGTGCGGTGGCAGCAACGGTCGCGCATCGCTACCGGGGTGCCATCGGGGCGCTTCCAAAGGACCAGGGCTTCACCGAGCAAGGTGAAGGGTTTTGGCCCGTCGTCCAGGGCTGTCATGGGCAGCAGGGCGTACCAGAAGCGTCGCAATACAGGTTGTTTGGTGACCAGCATGATCCAGTTTCCTCACGGTATTAAGTGTTGTTATAAGGCTCAGCGGCTGGCGGCCTGGACGGTGTCGGGCTGCACGTTCAGGCCTTGCACGAAGCGGGTGGTATAGGCCTTTTGCCAAGGGGCGGCGGCGCCGAGCAGGCCGGCCTGGACCATGAAGTCGCGGGTGGCCTGCCAGCGGGCGTCGTTCATCGTGCCGATGCCGTGGCTGGCAGCGTCGCCCCCTGTGACCAGCTGGTATTGCTTGAGCGTCGAGACGCCCCACGCCAGCAGCTCATCGCTCATGTTGGGGTTGTCGCGCTTGATCAGCGCATTGCCCGCAGCGGGGTTGTCCAGATAGCGTTTCCAGCCCTCGAGCGAGGCGCGGACAAACCCGGCGACGCGCTCGGGATGCTGGTCGATGACGTCCTGGCGGGTGACCACGGTGGAACCGTAGGGCGGGTAACCTGCATCGGCGAACAGGAAGAAGTTGGGTTTCTGGCCTGCCTTGATGGCCTGGAACAGTTCCGAACTGGCGTAGGCCTGCTGGGTGGTGTCGGCGCCGGCGAGGAAGGGCTGCAGGTTGAAGGTGTAAGGCCGTGCCTGGCTGTCCTGAAGCTGGTACTTGCCTTTGAGCCAGGGCCACCAGGTTTGCTGGCCGGACGTGGACACCAGCACCTGCTTGTTTTGCAGGCCGTCCAGGCCGTTGACATCGGCGTGCGTCATCAAGCCCTGCGGGTCGCCCTGGAAGGGCGCAGCCACCGCGACCACCGGCAGCCCTTGCTCCACGCTCTTGAGGATCTGCAGGTCGTAGTTGACGATGAAGTCGGCTTGCTTGCTGACCAGCAACTGCATGCCATTGACCTGCGGGCCGCCCATGCGGATGGACACATCCAGGCCTTCTTTCTCATACAAGCCATCGGCCACGGCCTGGTAAAAGCCGCCCTGTTCTGCCTGGGCGTACCAGGAGGTGAGCAACACGACCTTATCGTTGGCCATGGCCAGGGAGGCGCTGCTCAGCACTGCTGCGCCAAGCAGCGAGCGAAGCGGGTAAGTCAAAGCAAAGCGGTTTTTCATGATTGTTCTCCACCTCGATTCGAAATGCGCCAGGTGTTGGGGAACACGCCAGCGAAAACCGAGCGGAGAGAGAACGCAGCAGGAGGAGGGTGCACATAGCATGCAGCAGCCACGGCCGACATTTCTCTACTTGCGCGAGGCCGTGAGGCCGAGTGCAAATCATCCGCTCGGATGTACGCCCAATTCAAGGCGCAAGAGCAATGCCCCATGCCATTTCTGGCACTGACCGCTTCTACTCGAAGGCAGATCTAGCGAGAAGCGTGCCAATGTGCGCAAACCGCCAAAGCCGGGCTGTTCAGGGCCGGGGGGGTATTGCAAGGGCAGAGCAGTGATCCGGGAAGGTGCAAGGCAGGAGCGCTCGGCGCCATTAAAGTGCGCAATGCTGAGCCGGCTTGGTGCTCACTAATTCATTAAATTGGCCACAATCACTGAGCTAGACTGTATTCGATCAGTTGGCACGCCCCCTGCTAGGGCACAGTCGAGTAGAAGCGGTCAGTGCCGAAATGGCATGGGACATTGCTCTGGCGGCATCACGCCGCACACCCGGCAAGGGTGGCGCCACGGTTTGCAACGTGGCCAGAGGAGAGGTCTGTCCGCTGAATCCCTTGCTGGTGAACCTCACCGACCTCGACCCAAGGGATGCACATGAAACTCAACCCTCTTGCCTGCCTAAGCTACTGCTTCCTGCCCCTCTGCGCCCTGGCCAGTTCCGGCGCGCAGGCCGGCCCGCTGATGTGGTACGACAACAGCCTGAGCTATCTGTACGGCCACAACTACAAAGTCGACGGCACCGGCAACGACATTCAGCAAACCGTCACCTTCGAACACGCCAGCGGCTGGACTTGGGGGGATGTATTCCTGTTCGTCGACAACAAGTGGTCCAACGGTCTGTCGGGCAATGACGGGCACAGCTACTACGGTGAGTTCTCCCCGCGATTGTCGCTGGGTAAGGTCAGCGGACAGAACCTGCGCTTTGGCATCGTCAAGGATGTACTGATTGCCGCTACCTACGAGCGCGGCGAGGGGCGCACTCGCAGATACCTGTTGGGGCCTGCCGTGGACTTGACTATCCCGGGGTTCGATCGCTTCTCGCTCAATACCTATTACCGCAAGCCTGACGGAATTACCGGCAAGGCATCGGGGCAATGGCAGATCAACCCGACCTGGGCAATGACCCTACCGCTAGGGCGATCGGACATCCTGTTTGACGGATACCTGGAGTGGTATGTGAATGACGTTGGCAGCAAGGGCACGTCGGATTACGTGGCCAAGAGTTTCCACTTCAATCCGCAGTTCAAGTACGACGTGGGCAAGGCCCTCGGGCACACGCCGAAGCGGCTTTATGCGGGGCTGGAGTGGGATTATTGGTCGGACAAGTACGGGATCGAGGATAGCCACGGATTCCCGACAGATCAGAATGCGGTGAGTGTATTGGTCAAGGCGCATTTCTAAGCAATTACATCAGAACGTTACCGTATCTCCCTGTTTTTATAGGATATGAAGATCGAGCGTCGTCCGTGCGGCGCTCGATGCCTGCCACCGCAAAACCAATAATGTTCGATTATCGGGCGCTAACTCCCTTCGAGCACTCAACATTGGCCTCTGCATGCCGAACGTAATGGGTAGTACATCCCACTGCCACCCGGATATGTCCTCATGCGCTTGCGCCATCTCAACATCGCTACCCGCTCTTACCTGAGTTTCAGCCTGATCGCCGCCCTGGTCGTGGTGCTCGGGCTGTTTTCCATCAACAAGATCTCCAGCATGCGCGAAGCCGTGGTGTACACCGAACAGGTGACCAACGTCGGCACCCGCTACCTGGGTGAAGTCCGCAGCCACATGCTGGGCCTGCGCATCATCACCCTGCGCATGGCCATTGCCCGCGAGCCCGCACAGCTGACGCCGACCCTGGCGCGCCTGGAGGTGCTCAAAGGCCTGCTCGACAAGGGCGTCGAGGGCTACGGTGCGGTAGTGCCGGCGGCGGGCAAGCCGGCCTTTGCCGAGATGCAGCGGTTGATCGACCAGTACCGTGTGCTGCTCGATCAGTACAAGGGGTTGTCCGAGCAAAACCAGGTACCGCAGATGCAGGCGATGCTCAGCGGCGCCATGCAGGACATTTCCAACCGCATCGGCGAGCTGTACGACAACCTGGTCAAGTTCAGCAGCGACACCGCCGAACAGCACACCGCCCATGCCCGCGCCGAGTACCAGCGTGCCCTGTACCTGACCTTCAGTGTGATCGGCCTGGTGCTGGTGCTGACCATCGGCCTTGCCTGGTTGCTGACCCGCAGCATCGTCAGCCCGCTGCGTGAAGCCATTGGTGTGGCGCAGAACATTGCCGACGGCGATCTATCCCATACCGTAAATGCCACTGGCCGCGACGAGGCGACCCAGTTGATGCATGCCCTGGCGGCCATGCAGGCCAGCCTGAAGGATGCCCTGCGGCTGATCGGCGATTCTTCTCATCAGCTGGCCGCGGCCAGCGAGCAGATGTCGGCGATTACCCAGCAAACCTCCCGCGACCTCAACCGCCAGAACGACGAGATCCAGCAAGCCGCTACCGCCGTCACGCAGATGAGCGTCGCGGTGGAAGAGGTGGCGCGCAACACCGTCAGCACCTCCGAAATCTCGCGTCAGTCCGAAGACGCGGCGCGTCGCGGCCGTCAGCGGGTGGGTGAGGCGATCAGTTCGATCGGCAAGATGAGCCAGGATGTGCATGAGGCGTCGCGGCAGATCGAAGCGCTGTCGGTGCAGTCACAGGAAGTGGGTAAGGTGCTGGATGTGATCGGTGCAATTGCCGGGCAGACCAACCTGCTGGCGCTCAACGCAGCGATCGAGGCGGCGAGGGCAGGTGAAGCGGGCCGCGGCTTTGCTGTGGTGGCGGATGAAGTCCGCGCGCTGGCGGCGCGTACCCAGAGCTCGACGCTGGAGATCGAGGAAATGATCAACGCCATTCGCAGCGGCACGGCGCGGGTGGTGGAGTCGATGCACAGCAATAGCCAGCAGGTGGGGCATACCCTGCAGGTGGCTGAGTTGGCCGGGCAGGCACTGGATGAGATCACCGATGGTGCGACAACGATTCACGAGCGCAACCTGGTGGTGGCCAGTGCCACTGAAGAACAGGCACAAGTGGCTCGAGAAGTCGATCGTAACCTGTTGAATATTCGGGATCTTGCGGTGCAGACCTCCGAGGGTGCGGGCCAGATCAGCACGGCGAGCCAGGAGCTGGCCAGCTTGTCGATTGGCTTGAACGGGATGATGAAGCGGTTTCGGCTGTGACTACTGCGCAATGATGTCGGCCTGAGTCGAACCATATGCTGACCCATTGGTCAGGATACTTACCTATCCAGCATCATTGAGGTCAGCATGCACACTTACAACCTGACGTACCTGTTCAAGGGCGAACCGCGTGACCACCGGTTCGAGCTCAAGCAGCCCGGGCTCTCGCTTCATGAAGCAGCGTTGCACTTGATCGTGTTGCACTACGGGGATGGCGAGAACAGCCTGGTAATGCCTGCAGCAGACGCCTCCCCGACGGAGATTCTGCAGCAGGCCAGATCGCTTGAGATTACCCGGGTCGAAGTACATCCTGGCGAGTAGGCCCTGTGAGCGGGTTACGGGAGAGCAGGGTGCTCAGCCTGCCTTCAACCCGGCCAGCTGCTGCTGAAGCTCGGCCAGCAACCGTCGACCCGCTGCTTCCAACAGATCACCATACTGAGCGATGGCATTGCACTCCCGACAGGTGACGATCGATTTTCTGTGGAGCCTGCCCGGCTTTACCAAATCTTGCCCATCGCACTTGAGGCATTTCAGGGTGACACTCATGATCTTCCTCTCCATGGAACACGCGCAGGATCCTTCATCGCGCCTTTGAATCGACCGGCAATGATGGCGCGGTACATGGAGTGGTCAAGTGGGTAAAACGTTCATTCCGGGGGCAACTAAAACAGGGCGGCGCCTTCAAAAGTTGCCAGCGGACGCCCTGCACGTCCCTAAACCCCCAACAGAATCGGAGATCGCGAAGTGATTGACCATCTGGACCACCTGGTGCTGACCACTGTCGATGTCGACGCTTGTAAAGACTTCTATATCCGCGTGCTGGGCATGCGCCTGGAGACTTTCGGCCAAGGACGTTTGGCATTCTGCTACGGCAATCAGAAGATCAATGTTCATGTGCGGGGGCATGAGTTCGAGCCAAAAGCCCATCTGCCTGTTCCGGGTGCATTGGATTTGTGCTTCATCGCCAGTGCTAGCCTGGAAGAGGTGATCGCGCAGCTTGAAGGTCAGCACTGGCCAATCATTGAGGGGCCGATTCAGCGAACCGGTGCCACCGGGCCTATCCGTTCCGTGTACGTGCGCGACCCGGATCTCAACCTCATCGAGATTTCCGAGCGGCTGTGACTGGACGTGGCAGTGATTGAGGGCGGCCTCACCAAGCGGGATGAGACCAACGCCCGGCAAGGGCTAAAAGAGGTTTGAAAGGATCGCTGGAATAGCCTGGTAGAAAGCCGCCCTGGCGGCAATGGGCATTTTCGGCCCCTTCGCCGCCAGGCGGATGCAGACAGTTTGCGTGGCTTACTTGATCAGCGGCACACCACTGAGCTTTTGCAACTCGTCGAAGTCGATGTCAGCGCAGATCTCTACCACTTTCAGGCCGTCGGACGTCACTTCCAGCACGGCCAGGTCGGTGTAGATGCGGCTGACGCAACCGATGCCGGTCAGCGGGTAAGTGCACTCAGGCACGATCTTGCTTTCGCCTGACTTGGTCAGGTGGTCCATCATCACGAACACCTGGCGCGCGCCGGTGGCCAGGTCCATCGCGCCGCCTACGGCCGGGATCGAACCTTCGGCGCCGGTGTGCCAGTTGGCGAGGTCGCCCTTGACCGACACCTGGAAGGCGCCCAGTACGGCGATGTCCAGGTGGCCGCCACGCATCATCGAGAAGGAGTCGGCGTGGTGGAAGAAAGCACCACCGGTGAGCAGGGTCACGTGCTGCTTGCCGGCGTTGATCAGGTCATCGTCTTCCTCGCCCGGCGCTGGGCTCGGGCCCATGCCCAGCAAGCCGTTTTCGCTGTGCAGAAACACTTCCTTGTCACCCAGGAAATTGGCCACCAACGTAGGCGCGCCGATGCCCAGGTTCACGTATGCGCCTTCCTGGATGTCTGCGGCCACGCGCTGGGCCATCTGGGTGCGGGAAAGTTTTGTGGTAATGGTCATGGCAGGCCTCAGACAGCGTTGGCGATCGAAGAAGCAGCAGCGCCGGTAACGGCGACCACGCGCTGCACGAAAATGCCCGGGGTGATGATGTGTTCCGGGTCCAGTTCGCCGAGTTCGACGATCTGGTCGACCTGAGCGATGGCGGTCTTGGCGGCCATGGCCATGATCGGGCCGAAGTTACGGGCGGCCTTGCGGTAGATCAGGTTGCCCCAGCGGTCACCCTTGTACGCCTTGATCAGCGCGAAGTCGGCATGCAGCGGCATTTCCAGCACGTACTGGCGGCCATCGATCTCGCGGGTTTCCTTGCCTTCGGAGAGCAGAGTGCCGTAGCCGGTCGGCGAGAAGAATGCACCGATACCCGAGCCCGCTGCGCGGATGCGTTCGGCCAGGTTGCCTTGCGGCACCACTTCCAGCTCGATCTTGCCGGCCCGGTACAGTTCGTCGAAGACGTAGGAGTCGGACTGGCGCGGGAAGGAGCAGACCACCTTGCGCACGCTGCCTGCCTTGAGCAGGGCGGCCAGGCCAATCTCGCCATTGCCGGCGTTGTTGCTGATGATGGTCAGGTCGCGGGTACCGGTATCGATCAGAGCATCGATCAGCTCGGACGGCATGCCGGCAGTGCCAAAACCACCGACCATGATGGTCGACCCGTCGGTGATGCCTTCCACCGCGCTGGCGATGGACTCATAGGTTTTATTGATCAAAGCGAGCTCCTGGTTGTTCCTGGAGTATGGGTTGTGGGCCTGCCTGGCGCGCCCTTTGACATGGGGGCCAGTCAGCGCTTGGGAAATGTTTGCTGACTGTGCTAAGCGTGCCGCAAGATCGGGCACAAGTAGAGAGGGGGGAAGCGGATGGTGTGCGATTATCGAACTATTGTGCGATCTACGAGCGGTTGTTTGCATCGCGTAGTGGCCGGTTTCCTGAGCGCTGGGCTCAGGGCACGCTGGGTGTGGCGGCAGCTGATCTTTCCGCGCTCAGGCGCAGTTCTGCGATATCGCGCTTTGGCGGCGTGCCGAACTGGCGCCCGTACTCGCGGCTGAACTGCGAGGGGCTTTCATAGCCGACCTTGAAGGCCGCGGTGGCGGCATCCAGATGCTCGTTTAGCATCAACCGTTTCGCTTCGTTCAACCTCAGCCACTTCTGGTACTGCAGGGGGCTCATAGCGGTCAGCTGACGAAAATGCTGGTGGAAGGTCGAGAGTCCCATCTGCACCTGGGAAGCCAGCTCGTCCACCCGCAGCGGCGCGGCGTAGTTCAGCTTCATCCAGTCGATGGCCTTGGCGATCCGGTGGCCCTTGCTGCCCACGGAGGCGATGTAGCGCAGGAGGGGGGCCTGGTCACTCAGCAGCAAACGGTAGTGGATTTCCCGCTGAATGAGCGGCCAGAGCACAGGTATCGCGTCGGGCTCCTCGAGCAGCTCGATCAGGCGGCTGAAGCTCTCCAGTAACTTCGGGCTCAATTCACCCACCCCAGCGCTGGTGTGAAAGGTCTGACCACTCACCGCAAGACGACCATCTTGTGCGATCAATTCCGCCAGTGTGCGCAGGTCGAGCTTGAACACCAAGCCGAGGCAAGGGGCTTGCTCGCTGGCCATCGTCACCGCCGAGTTAGCGGGGATGTTCAGCGAGGTGACCAGAAAGCGGCTCGTGTCGTAGGGGAAGACCTCGCTACCGATGACCATTTCCTTCGCGCCCTGCACCACCAGCACGACACTCGGCTCGACGATACAGGTAATCGGTGGGGCCGGTGCGTTACGTCGGTAGACGCTGAGATCTGCGATGTGTGTCGTGAAGTCGCCAGCTGTGGGCGCGTGTGCGCCTATTACCTCGCACAGCGTGGCCAGCGGGTTCGCAGGGGGGCGCGGTTGTGTGGTGGCAGGCATAGGAAGCTTCCGATCATCTTGTGGAAAACATTACGGTCGCGTTGCGTCATCTGTCCATGCCCAGCCGGTACGAGCTGGAGATTTAGGCAATAAAACTACCCGTTTGCTCTACTGATGAAGCGGTTTGTGCGACGAAGATGGCTATAGGCGAGGTGGCCAGGGTGCTCAGCAGAGCCTGCCCCTCGCACCATTTCCATTTCGAGCAGACAGGAATGAGTGCATGAAGTCTTTGTTCGTAGCGTTTGCCTTGATGGCCTGTTCACTCACTGCAGGAGCCGCCGATATGTCCCATGGAGCCGACAATTTCTATAAGAGTGACCAGGTATCACTCGAACGGGTTTCCTTCAAAAACCAGTTTCAGATGAATACGGTTGGCAACCTGTTCGTTCCTGAAAACCTGAAACCCAATACCCGTTACCCTGCCATCATCGTCGGCCATCCGATGGGGGCGGTTAAGGAACAAAGCGCGAATCTCTATGCCCAGAAGCTGGCAGAGCAGGGCTTCGTCACCCTGGCCATCGATCTATCGTTCTGGGGTGAAAGTGAGGGGCGTCCGCGCAACTTGGTATCGCCCGATATTTACGCCGAAGACTTCAGTGCGGCGGTCGACTATCTCGGCGCTCAGGGTTTCGTTGATCGCAACCGGATCGGCGTGCTGGGCATCTGCGGCAGTGGCAGCTTTGCCATCAGTGCGGCGAAGATTGACCCGCGAATGAAAGCCATTGCCACGGTCAGCATGTACGACATGGGCGCCGCCAATCGCAACGGCCTCAAGCACGCGGTCACGGTCGAGCAACGCAAGAAGGCCATTGCTGAAGCAGCAGCTCAGCGGGATGTCGAGTTTGCCGGCGGTGACACCCTGTACACCAGTGGCACGGTCGACAAGCTGACCGAGCACGCCAATGCCATCGAACGCGAGTTTTACGACTTCTACCGCACGCCCCGGGGTGAGTTCACCCCCAAAGGGTTGTCGCCGCTTCTGACGACGCATCCCACGCTGACCAGTAATGTCCGGTTCATGAACTTCTACCCGTTCAATGACATCGAGACGATCTCGCCACGCCCAATGCTGTTCATCGCGGGAGAGAACGCACACTCCCGTGAGTTCAGTGAAGAGGCGTATCGCCTTGCCGGCGAACCCAAGGAACTGGTGATCGTACCGGGCGCTGGCCACGTCGATCTCTATGACCGCGTCGCATTGATTCCCTTCGGCAAGCTGACGTCGTTCTTTGGCGAACACCTCAAGTAACTGACGCCATCGCCAGGCCCAGCCTCTGCCCTGGGCCTGGGCACCTGCGTCTTTGAAATTGTTAAACCGAGATTCGTTATGAGCAGCCCTGCAATACACCTTCAACATACAAGCCGTCAGGTCTGGAGCGCTGTCCTGGCGATGTCGCTCTGTGCCTTCGCCCTGGTGGCTTCGGAGTTCCTGCCAGTGAGCTTGCTCACTCCGATAGCGTCCGATTTGTCACTGACCGAAGGCCAGGCTGGGCAGGCCATTTCCATCTCGGGGTTCTTTGCCGTCGTCACTAGCCTGATGCTGGCGTCCATGACCCAGGGGATCGACCGTAAGCCTGTCCTGTTGGCCACGACCGCCCTGATGCTGATTTCCGGGGGGATGGTGGCATTCGCCCCGAACTACCTGACATTGATGGTGGGGCGCGCCGTACTAGGAATCGCGATCGGTGGGTACTGGTCGATGTCCACAGCGGTGATGATGCGTATCGCACCCGAACGGCTCGTTCCCAAGGCTGTTGCCGTAATGCAGGGCGGTACCGCGTTGGCTACGGCAATCGCGGCGCCGGTCGGAAGCTACCTGGGCGGCATGATTGGCTGGAGAGGGGCGTTCTTTTGCGTCCTGCCGTTGGCCGCATTGGCGTTGATGTGGCAAGCCTTCACGCTGCCAGCGATGCCGAGCGAGCGCAAGGCCGCCTCAGCAACCGGATCCCTGCGTTTGCTGGCAGACTCTAGGGTCGCCCTCGGCATGGCGGCAGTTGCATTCCTGTTCATGGGGCAGTTCACACTGTTCACCTATCTGCGGCCCTTCCTGGAAACGGTCACGCATGTGGACGTGCCCACGCTCTCGCTTCTGCTGCTGATAATCGGCGCCGCAGGGCTGGTCGGTACGATGGTAGTTGGCACGCTCGTTGGTCGACACCTGAACCGCGTTCTTCTGGGAGTACCGTTGATCATGACTGCCATCGCTTTCGCCGTGATCACGGTCGGTAGCTGGGTCGTTCCAGTCGCTGTTTTGCTCGGTATCTGGGGACTGGTCTCGACCTGCGCTCCCGTGGGCTGGTTCACCTGGTTGGCCAAGGCATTGCCGCACCAGGCAGAGGCTGGAGGTGGCTTGATGGTCGCCGTGATTCAGTTGGCCATCACGGCGGGCGCAACTGCGGGCGGGGTGCTGTACGACGGATTCGGCCATCAAGCCACATTCCTGGCCAGCGGTGTATTTTTGCTGGCGGCAACCGCGCTAAGTGCTGTTACTAATCGAGCGTTGCCTGGTACAAGCCGTATACCCAATGGCACAAGCCAGTGAGACGCCCCCCGGCAGACGGCATGTGCATTGGGTAAACCCTGTCAGCTGATCAAGCAGGCCGAGAGTGGGCTCCCTGCGTCCTCTTTGACGCAATTTTGTTCTTCCGCCAGCCCCTAAGGTTCATGAGGCACAGCACGACCTGCAGCACGATCAAAGCCCACGCTTGAGCGTGCAAGCCCCAGACCGACCACAGCAGGTTGCTGGCAATGAAGCAGCAGAACCCCACTTTACGCCGGCCGGGACGGCGCGAGCCTATACACCAAGCTGCCAATACCGTGACAGCCATGGCAGGCCATTCCAACAAATCGATCCAGTCTTCCATCAGGCACAATCCCAATCGTTTCGCTGCTGTTCACACTCTGCGCAGGTACGCGAAACTCAGCCTGCCAACGCTTTGATCAACTGTTCATTGAAGGCGGGGATATCGTCCGGCTGGCGGCTGCTGATCAGGTTGCCATCCACCACTACCTGTTCATCCACCCACGTGCCGCCGGCGTTGCGAATATCATCCTGCAAGGTCTTGTAGCTGGTCATCCGCTTGCCTTTGGCCAACCCGCTCGATACCAGCAGCCAGGCACCGTGGCAGATGACAGCCAGCGGTCTGCCTGCTGCGTCGTGGCTTTTAACCAGCTTTTGCGCGCCGGGAATCAAGCGAATCGTGTCGGAGTTCTGAACGCCGCCGGGCAGCACCAAGGCATCGTAAAGATCGAGATGGGCACCCTCGAAAGTCGCGTCCACGGCGAATTCGTCGGCGGGCTTGTCATGGTTCCAGCCACGGACCGTACCTTCCTTATCCCCCAGGATGTCGACCACCGCACCGCTGTTTTCCAACGCCTCACGAGGGCCGGTCAGTTCCACCTGCTCGAAGCCGTCGGTGACCAGAAAGGCCACGCGCTTACCGTTCAGTTGTGCACTCATCATTCATCTCCTTTACCGATAGACCTTTAATAGGGGCCCGCAATGGCGAGCAAAGTTCCTGCTCGTTGCTCGGTGGTGCGCTTAACGGCGCCTGCGTTGCGAGCGGGTGACGGCCAGCCCGGCGATGACCCCGAGGGCTGCCGCCACGACCCACCACGGCATGTGGTCTTTGCTGGATTTCCAGCCACCGTCCACGCTGCGTCGGCCACTCGGTGGCTCGAACAGGTTGCCGGAAGAAATCTCTGCGTTGGGGCTGCGGCTCAAGGCCTTGCGTGTGAGCCACCCTGAAACCAGCGCCAGGCGCGGGACGACGTAGCTTGCCAGGTGGGCAAGGCGAGCGGCAGCGCCCACCGTGGTGTTGGCGCGTGGGGAAATAGCGCTGGCTACCATGGCCTTGGCTACCCGCTCCGGATCGTAGATCGGCCCGGGTGGTGTGAGCGCATGGCCAGTGTAATTGCCGCCATCCCTGAAGCCCGGGGTGTCCATGACCGCTGGATAAATGTCGCAGACGTGGATGTCGGGGAACTCCGTCAGTTCTCCGCGCAGCGCCTCGGTCAGGCCGCGCAGGCCGAACTTGCTCGCCGAATAGGCGGCCGCGTAGGGCTGGGCAACCCAGCTTCCCAGTGACAGTGTGTTGATGAGGATGCCGCTGCGTTGGGCCTTGAAATAGGGCAGGGCCACGTGGGCGCCGCGCAGGTAACCGATCAGGTCGGTCTGAATGACCTGTTCATGTGCCTCCAGGGGCGTTTGCTCGAAGTTGCCCACCGCGCCAACGCCTGCGTTGTTGACCCAGATATCGATCCGGCCATGGCCAAATTCGGCCGCCTGGGTGGCCAGCGCTTGCACCTGGTCGCTACGGGTGACGTCGGTGATAATTGCCACCGCGTCTGTTCCACAGTCGGTGCATTCGTCCAGCACATCGAACAACGCTTGCTCATCGCGTGCGGCGAGCACCAGCCGTGCGCCTTTGCAAGCGAAGGCATGCGCGGCAGCCCTGCCTATACCACTCGATGCGCCAGTGATGACCACGACCTTGCCGCGCAACGGGCCCTTTACCGGTGCTGGAGCTTCAGGTTCGTCAGGTTGTGAGGCTTGCTCGATGTTGCCAGCCTTAGGTAGGAGGGTATCACTGGCTGCTATCTTCGAGAGCTGCAGTGCAGTGCCGTCGACCAGCACCAGCTTCATGCCCTCAATGGTGCCCGCCACCCGCTCCGGGAAGACCGGTTCACCTTGCGCATCCAGACTGTCATAGATGAACTTCGTCCCTTCGAGCCAGCCGACTGCCGTGAGCAGCTCGGGGCCAAGGTAATACTTGCCGTCCTGAAAAAAACCAGGGAACTGATGAGCGCGTTCGACGTTCTCCACGCAGTAACGTTCGCCTGGTTTCATGCCTGTCGCTTGATCGATCATGGTACAAACCCCTTCGCATGAATGCCTGCAATATGCTGTGTGCCTAAGCAGCTGAATGCTGGAGATGCAGCAAAGTTCAGAGGAGAGGGCAGGCGGTATCAGCTAACGGTTGCGCACCGTATGCAGTGCTGGAGACCAGACAGCATGGCCGCAGCGTTCACATGCGATCGAATCGTGCGAATCATGGTAGCTAGGGGAGCCACAGCCCACGCAGCAATAGAGGCCAGCCTGGGGCGGCGATGTGTATTCCGGCCGATGCTCGAATGGAAGGACTGACAGGCCCGCCCTGGTGTCCTCCGGCCCATAGAAATACACGCTGAGTTCACCGTCGGTTTCCAACAAGCCTAAACGTACCTGGCCCAAGTGCTCGACACCTCGCTGGCGTAGCTCCATGAAGAGCTCATTCGACGAAATGTTCATATTGCGCAGCGAGTGGATTTCGTAAATGCCGTCCTTCACTACTGTAATCGGCAATCCATCGATCCAGGCTTCGCAAGCCTTGCTTCGTTTCATGAGGTAGACGATACCCCGATACAGCAGCAGGAGCGTCAGGAACACCAGTGCCACCGGGAGCAGGGGGACGTCCTCGTAGAAGGTCACATCGCCGGCAGCGGAGCCAAGGGTCAGAATGACGACCAGCTCGAAGCGGGAGAGCTGTTTGATCCCGCGTCGGCCACTGAATTTGAGAAAGAAGAATACGGCCGTAAAAGCCGCCAAGACCCTGAAGGCGACTTCGAGAAGAAAGGCGAGAGGCAGCTCGCCGAGGAGCATCCGTTGAAGGTCGAACGGTACCATTCGAGTTCCTTTCCTGCAGGCTGGTGGGTCAAAGGTTTACGGTAAGGGCATCATCACCCATCCCTACCTGAGACACTTCAATGAGGATCAAGATCCCCACCGGGGTTCCAGCGAAGAACTGTAGAACTTTCGGAAAACTATACAAAGTATTGAGATTGTATAGTTTTTCTGCCGATAGTCAGATTCAGTTCTCAATTCACGGACTTTCGATTGTCTGCCTGAACAGGTTCGCTATTTTAAGTATCTAGTAAGAAGGACAGGCCGAATACCGAGGGAGGCTTTATGAGAACTCGAGGACATGTGTACTGGGACTGGGCAGACCCTAGTCTTCACAATCGCAGCCATGACGAAATTCTTGACGATGGAACTCACATCGACGTGCAAGTCCGGTTATCCCGCACCGGAAACACGCAGATGTTCATAGGCGTCTACGCACCCTCTGGGGCCGCGCTGCACGAAGAAGCTTTCGACTCTCGGCCTGGAGAGTCGATGACCCGGGCATTGGCCTGGGGTGTGGGACGTGCCCGCAAATTTGCTTGCGAACCATCGCTCCTCAAACCTGAGTCAGCTTCGGCGAGTGGACGATGAACTACCTGCTGCCAATCCACGCGCGGGATTGTCGATTCAATTGCTGACGCGCGATTTCATTTTTTCAGGTCTGACTGTAGTACCGGCCCTGAGACGGACAGAGTTTGTCCTCGACGGATTCTGATCGGCGCCTACGGGCCGGAGTCTCTTGCACCAGGCGTGTTGGCGAGGCCGACATGCCATGGCTTGAACTTGCCGAATATTCAGGTAGTCCACCGTTACTCAAGAATGGGTAAAGGAGGTGACCATGCCTAAACAAGGCGAGCTTCGAGCAAGAGCTACAGTGCTTTGCTTTCGCAGCGGCAGGCTATTGCTGGTGCGCCGCAAATCGCGCAAATGGAATTTCCCGGGGGGCGGCGTCAAACCGCACGAGCTTCCCCACAATGCGGCCATACGCGAACTCCAGGAGGAAACAGGTATTCGCCGCCGGCGTCTGGTAGCACTGTGCACTGTCCGTGCGGGTCGTATTGTCCATCACATCTTCACATTGCAGATCGATGAACAAGACCACCCTGTGCCGGGAAACGAAATCGTGGCGTGCAAGTGGGTGCCGCGCGACAAGTTGGCACCGTCCCGCCTCAAGCCTTCAGCTGCCGAACTGCTCGCACGCCAGCTTCCGGCATTGATCGCCTGACCCGATTCATGGGCTTGAACGACTGTTCGAATCGTTGGCTGTCGGGAGGGCAGCCGGGGCATGATCGTGCTGGCCGGTCGGGTCGGTGATCTGGATGATATTGCCATGCTGCCAGCCATCGGCTGCGGGATCGGCTGGAGGGATGGGGATGTCGGCGCGTAGGGCCTTGCTTGTGCGCATATCCAGCTGCAATCGTTGATTGCGTTGGCGAACCATGGCGGGGTCGGCCTGCCCATCTGCAGTGAACCCCATCATCAACTGCGGCACACCAAGGGGCAGCCGCTTGCCCTGATCGGTGTGCCAGGTATGCCACGTCTTGCCATAGGTATGGGCCAAGCGCTTCATCAAGGCATGCTCGGCGCTCGCGGGTATCGCCGGTGCGCTCAACTGGCCGGAGGAGACCTCATAGCCATGGCTGTGCCACATGGGCTTTTCAGCGGCAGGCAGTTTGGCGAACAGGCTGGCGTCAATGATGTATTCGACGCCCATGATCTTGGCAGCCTGGGTATTGCCGTCGTAAATCACGCATTGAATGACGTCTTCGTTGAGAATCGCGCAGTAGTGATGAGCCTCCATTTGGGCGTCCGGCTGACCGTTATAAAAATGAAACCCGTTGAGGTAGGCATTGAGCGCATCAATCGGGGGCTTGGCCTGAAGCACCGCAGCGCCTGCTTCGAGCAATTGAGTGCCAGTCGTTGCAGGCCTACCAGGTGCCTCTACGGGGGATTTGGTAGTGGCAGCGCTGCAGCCCCATAAACCAAGGCCGCAAGCAACCGGTAACACAGCGTAAAAGGCTCTGAGTGCGCGCATGGAACATTTCCCAGGGGACAGGTGATCAGCCATCAGACTGCTCTTCAGGTGGTACCTGATCATCAGGCCAATCAGGCGCCTCATCGTCCGGGCCAGGCTTGGGAGCTGGCTCCCCCGGGTTCTGAGGGACTTCATCGACATACGGGTCGGGTTGGTTGGAAGCTGCCATGTCGTGGCTCCTGTGCGGTGGGGTTGCCTCTGGTTAGGCAGCGATACCCCAGGCCTGTTCCATTTGATTGCCGGCAGATCCAGGGCCAACGACGCGCAGGCCACCGGTTGTCACTTTTAGCGATCATTTCCGGTGTCCGTTCAGTCAATCGTAAAAATCCCAGGCATTCGGTGACTGAATGGACGCAATCAATAGCAATAGCAATGATCTGTCGACGCGCAGCCATGTGGTTCGACAGTTGATATTGGTGTTTTCCGGGCTGCTGATGCTGGTGCTGATCGTAGGGTTGGTGTCCCTCTATCGAATCGCGGGGTCACTGGATCATCGCGAAAGGGCGCAAAGCCGTTTTCATGCTGAATCTGCAATGAACCAGCTACAAAAAAATGAGCGCAGCTATGTACTTACCCATGCGATCTGGCAATCGGCATTTGATCACCTGGGTCGCGAAGCCGATGTGCAGTGGGCTTTTGATGAGGACAACGTGGGCCCCACGCTGTATACCGCAGATGGTTATACGGGCGTGTTCGTATTAGATGGCAATGGCACCTCTTATGCCATGGTCAATGGCCAATTGAGCGGTGAAGGCTTCGCTCGCTACAGCCTTCAGGCAGACAGGATCATCAACCAGGCGCGGCAGGTTGCTGCCAAGCAACAAGCCGCCTCAGGTTACTTCCGGTTCGGTGAGCAACCAGCGATTTTCGCCGCTGCGGTCATTCAGCCGCCTTCTATGCCGCATCATCTACCCGCTCCCAGCGCAGTTATGGTGTTTGTCAGGGTGCTCGATGCCAGCGTGCTCGAACCTTTGGGCCGTGCTGCTGGTCTGTCTGGCCTCGCCGTCACCGATCTGAACACCGGTGACGAGGCGAGGGGAGCCCTGCCACTGGAAGGCAGCGCTCATATTCTGACGTGGAACATCGTACGGCCGGGCAGTGAGCTGATTTCTACGGTGGTGCCAGCGCTAGCGTTAGCAGTCGTGCTCATTGGCGTATTGGTGACGCTGTTCGCCCGTTATGCCATGCGCGCCAGCACGGGCATCGACCGCAGCCACCAGCAGCTTGCCGCCTCCAAAGCGGCGCTGGAAACCAGCGAGGAGCGGTTCAGGGCTGTGGCCGAAGCTTCATCCGACTGGATATGGGAGACCGATGCCGATTTGCATCTGATCTACCTGTCGGCTCGATTTGCCGAGCTAACCGGGCACCCGGCAGGCGCTTGGCTGCATCGACCGATTACCGAACTGCTCGATTGCGATACCGCGCACCTGGAACATTGGCTGCACGGCTTGGCCGCCAGCCACGCTACGGGCAGCTTGCGCTGCCAATACCATGACCACCTCGGGCAGCAGCGTATTTGTCGCATTGCGGCACGGGCAAGTATCGATCATGGCCACTGTAAAGGGTTTCGTGGAACCTGCAGCGATATCACCGACGAAGTCGCCGCTCATGCCCAGATCCAGCACCTGTCGCTGCACGACGCCCTTACAGGGCTGCCCAACCGCAACAAACTTTTCCGATTTCTGGAACAGGCTGCACAGGGCGCTTCGCCACAGGCCGTAGCGCTGATTTTGCTGGACCTTGATAACTTCAAGCCCATCAATGACAGCCTTGGCCACCCGACCGGCGACGCGGTGCTCATTGAGGTGGCGAGGCGCCTTGATGAAATAACGCGCGAAAGTGACCTGGTGGCCCGTCTTGGAGGGGACGAATTCATCATCGTGCTCTCACGTCCCGGACAGCGAACAGAAGTGGATGGCTTCTGTGCCCGAGTGGTGGAGTCACTGCAACGACCTATTCTGGCGGAGGGCCATTGCGTTCAGGTCGGTGTCAGCCTCGGCGTAGCTCTTTCAGCTGACTATCCTGGCACTGCAAGTGACTTGATCCGATATGCAGACATCGCGCTATACGGCGCAAAGTCTGCTGGCAAGCATACCTGGCGCTACTTTTCTGCGCAGATGAACGAAGCGCTGCTGGAGAAACGCATGCTCGAACGGGAGCTGCGCGAAGGCATCGGCCGTGACGAGCTCGTGCTGCATTTCCAGCCGCGCTACAAGGTCGACGGTACGACGGTTGCCTCGGCGGAAGCGCTGGTGCGTTGGCAGCATCCGCGCAAGGGCTTGCTGCGCCCGGATCGATTCATTGCCTTGGCCGAGGAATCCGATCTGATCGTGCAGTTGGGTAACTGGGTCCTCCACGAAGCATGTGCCAAGGCCAAGACGTGGCCAATGGAGATCATGGTCTCGGTCAACATGTCGCCGGCCCAGTTCAGCCGCAGTGACGTAGTGCGTGATGTTGCCGAGGCGTTGCGACATACAGGGTTACCTGCCCATCGCCTGGAATTGGAGATCACCGAAAATGTGATGCTCAATGACGTCGAAGGTGCCCTGCAGACCATGAACGCGTTAAAGGAACTGGGGGTTCGCTTGAACATGGATGACTTTGGTACCGGTTATTCTTCCTTGGGCTACCTGCGAACTTATCCGTTCGACAGCATCAAGATAGACAAACGTTTCGTTCAATCTTTGGGCAAGAGCGCAAGTGACCGCAGTGTGGTTCAGGCGATCATCAACCTGGGCAATGCGATGGGCATGACGGTCACCGCCGAGGGCGTTGAGACCGCTGAGCAACTGGCGCTGCTCAGTGATGACCGGTGCCATGAAGTGCAAGGTTTCTTGCTCAGCAGACCGGTCGACCACGAAGTGCTGGTGCGGCTCATGGTTGCAAGTCAATCAAATGCTTAGATACCCACTCCTTCTTCACCCGTAACCTCGGAGAATTGAAGCGATGGCCAAGTACCTTTATTTGATCAGCTATATCCTCGACAACCAGCCTGGCACTTGCGAGTGTCGCAGCGACGAAGAAGACCTGAGCAGGGAGGCCGCCCGTGAGTACCTGCAGGGGCTTCATCGCAACGAAGCGTCTTCGTTCTCTGATGTGCAGGTACAGCGCCTGGAGCATGACCATGAGCCCGGCACGTCGCCGGGCCATTACCAACAGCCTTGAACCGAACCAGCTTCCCGCAGCAGGCCCAGGCATCAGCGCGTGCACCAGCACGCCTGCTGGAGTATCTGCTGCGGCCCGGTCAGTCCTGAGGGATTATCGAAATCTTGCCGTTGCGTTCGACGATGGCAAATTTGATCTTGGCTACAGTTTATATACCCTGGCTGTCGCGAGCAGACTCAAGTATGTCGTCTTCTGTCAGCCGCGCTTTGCGCATGCGGTGATGAAGAAAGCGTCCTTGTTCGACCACCAGCGTAGCGTGCCCGTCTAGCAGTCGCGCCAGCCGTTTGGAATTGAGCTTGGCCAGCGACAAGCCGACATCTAGCGCGATCAAGGTGGCGATGACCAGCATGGCGTTGGTGAAGGAGAAGTCATCGCCCAGTAAAGCCTGCTGAGTCGCTTCGCCAATTATCAGCAGCAACACGAAGTCAAATGTGGTCAAGTCCGCCAGTGAACGCCGGCCCGCCACGCGAAACAGCAACATCAGAGCGAGGTACATGCCTGCCGCGCGAAGAATGGAGTCCATGGTCGCTCCTACGGATAAAGGAAGGTAGAGAAATGCACCGCGCTTTGCGGGCCGGCGCTGACGATCCCTTCAAGGGGGCCGACGTGTTCGCTGCGCAAGGTGAGCTAGAGCGTGGCCACTCCATCCTTGCTGGTGCCCAACTGCAGCAGCAGCGACTCGCCGTGCGAGAGCGACTTCTGCGGTTGTGGTTGCAGCATTTCGATACTCGCTTCGCGCAGCAAGTCGCCCCCGAGCAGTATCATCACCGGCTGCCCGGCAATCCCGTGAACAGTGATGCGCACGTTTTCAGATGTACCGCTGCGGCTGAGCCGCTGATACGCCACTGCCACTCGCCCATCTGTACTCACGAGTTGGGCATCACTGAGCGGGCCATTGCCGAACAGCCCCGCAAGCGCCATCAGCACGATCAACACCAGCGCATACCAGCCGACCCGTTCGAAGCGCCACACGCGTTGCTGCATAGGCATGTCTTCCTCGACGGGATGACGCCTGGAAACGCGCTCATCGTCGTTCATGGTGGTGCCCTCACGCGCGCTCACCGCGAAGCCAGCGCTGGTGATAATGCGCCAGACGCGTCAACCCGTAGAGCGCCCCCTCACGCATGACATCGGCGCGCTCACCAAAAAACCGTTGGCTGCGGGTGAACACCGCCAATGGCTCACCCGCAAATGCCCAGGCGAAACAAAGGGTGCCAGGCGCGATACCGTCATGAGGTTCCGGCCCGCTGATGCCGGTGGTGGCGATAGCAACGGTCGCGTCGCTGTGCCCGAGCGCGCCCAAGGCCATTTCCCGAGCGACCGCTTCGCTGGTCAATCCGTAGCGCTCGATGGTTTTCGGGCTCACGCCGAGCAGGCGCTGCTTGGCACTGGGTGAGTAGACTACATAGCCGCTTTCCAGCACCTCTCCGGTCCCCGGTAACGTGGCCAGCAGGGCGATCATCGTGCCAGCCGTACAGGATTCGGCGGTAGTCAGCAGCAATTTGTGCGACTTGAGGTATTCAAGCGTTTCGGACAGGGGAGCGGTAGCCATTGCGCAGCTCTCGTTGCTGTTTTTCGGTGGACGTGCTGGATGCGATGTTGGTTCATTGCCGATGGCCTCCGCTTATCCCGACCGCTCAACATCGTCTGAACTTTGCCACACGCGATGGCTTCTTTTGAGTAAGGGCTGTGATGTACGCGAAGACGGTGCGGCCTGTTCCCCAAGCAGAGGAGAGGCGATCATGACTGAGCCTGTGACATATTTCTGGATTGCTGTGGCGGCGATCATCCTGCTGGTTGATCTATGGGCGATCGTCAGCGTGTTTCGTAGCGACAAGCCCGATGTGACGAAGGCAATGTGGGCGTTGCTGCTGCTGGCGCTGCCAATTATCGGCCTGGCTATCTGGGGTGTACTTGGGCCGCGGGGCATCAAGCGCGGTACGGGGCCATCCTCACCTGAACACAGCAAGGGATAGCACCAAGCATTCCAAACTCATCCAGGTACTTCGATTTTTCACGTAACGAAGTGCACTCGCATTTCACTACCCGCTGGGTAGAAACTGCCGAGCGCTTAGAGCTACTCAAGACGGCCATCGTAAGATGCAGGCAGTTCAGTGGAAGAATGGCTTGAGCGGATGGTAATTTGCGCACAAAAGAAAGCCCGCTGCTAGGCGGGCAAGGTCTATCACACATAGGGGTAGCTTTAGGTTCGCTCGAGCCCCGTGAAATTTAAGTGAAAGAAAAGTCCCCGCAATGTGATGCCCGATAAACAACGGCTCGGTTTACAGGGCAGCTGAAGATGAGGCGACCAAATCACTGAAAACCTCATCCGGCACGCCAAACACCACTGTCACGCTGCTCTTCTTACAGTCACCTGCAGGCAAAGGCCTTTGCCCCGAAGGGTTTTGATCTCGACCGGCGCGTCCAATGTCTTCAGCAGCTTTCTCAGATAGCAAATCTGTACGTCGATGATCTTGGTACCAGGATCGAACTGGTACCCCCAGATTTCTCTGTAAATCGTCGGTCTGCTCACGACATGCCCTTGGTTGCGCAAGAGCAATGTCAAAATCCGGCTGGGCGTAGCTTTGACGGGGAAGTGAAGCTGATTGAAGCTCACCACACGGCGGCTGACGTCCACCGTCAGCATCTTAGCTGGCGCCGTAAAGATTGGCAGACCATCGGCAAATCACGCTTCTTGCCCGAACAGCAGGGGAACATTACATGACGCACTCAGCCGCTGCATGTAACCGAGCACCTGTGCCGGAAATGCTATCTGTTGGACGATGGACAGCGATCGCAACACTGGCCAGAGGGTAATATCGTTGATTCCAAGTGTCGCTCTATCTGCTACCAATGGCGCCAGGGCATCAAGCAGGGGTTGCATTTCAGCGGCCAGTTTCGGCGTTTGCTCCCGTAGCACCTCCAAGTCACCGAAGGCTTGCTCTTCCCGCCGGCGGTAAGCTTCCCTCGCGGTTGGCGTGGCGATCTCCGCAAACTGCCCGTTTACGAACCGTGGAATAAAAAGTTTGAGCGCTGTCGGCCAAGCTTCCTTGACCCATGCGTCGAGTGCGCGATCTTGGGGTGCGACCAGGGCGGGTGGGCCGATGCCGTCCAGATACCGAACAATGTCCAGGCTCTCGCCGATGTGACTGCCATCCTCCTTCTGCAGGATCGGCACGGCTTTCTTGCCGATCAGGCGGGTAGGTGTCTGAGCATCACCCTCCATGATGACTTCAAGCCTTACCGGAAGACGCTTGAACCCAACGATCATGCGGGCGCGCGTACAGAAGGGGCAGTGTTCGTAGATATAAAGTTTCATCACGTCGATCCTCGCTCCTAGAGCCAATACCGAGGCGGGCACTCAGAACTGCACTGAGCGCGTCAGGCCGCCATCGACCAGAAGGTTGGTACCGGTTGTGAAACTTGCCGCGGGACTGGCCAGGAACACCACCGCTTTAGCGACCTCTTCCGGAGTAGCCATACGCCCCATCGGGTTTTCGGCCAGGCATTTGGCGAAGGTATCGGGTTGTTCTCGTTCGATATCTCCCCACACGCCTTCCGGGAAATACACATTGCCTGGAGAAACGGAGTTAACGCGGATGCCCTCATGGGCATGGCGCACCGAGAGGGTCTTGCCGTAGTGAAGCAAGGCTGCCTTCAGAACGCCATAGGGTTCTGCGAACATATCGACCTCGCGGCCCGAGACGCTCGAGATCAGTACGACCGCTGCCGCTTGTGATTGACGAAGAGCGGGCAGGGCGGCTTTGACCATCGTTGCACTGCCCAACAGGTCGGTGTCGAAGGCTCGCCGCCAGGTCACCAGGTCATCACCCCCAGCCAAAGCACTGACGTTGGGCACGACGATATCCAGCCCGCCCATATGCTGCGCTGCTTCATTGACCCAGGCCCGAACATGCTCGGGCTGGGTAACATCCACCGCAGTGCCCCAAGCGCGCTCGCTAAACTCGAGCTGCGCGCTCTGAACGCCTGTTTGCCCCCGAGCACAGAATGCCACTTGGGCGCCTTCCTCGAGAAACAACTTCACGATAGCTCGGCCAATGCCTCGGGAGGCGCCGCTGACCAGCACCCGCTTACCCAGCAAGCCTAAATCCATGTTCAATCTCCTTTAACGATTTTGGCGAAGCGGGGCCTGAACAGGCCCCGCCATGGCGATTACTTGCGCAGCTTGTATGCGATGATTTCGTCGCTGGTTCCGGTTTCCATGAAGGCATGCCCGGAAGCAGAGACAAGGACATACTGCTCACCGTCGACTTCATAGGAAATCGGGTTTGCCTGGGCACCCACCGTCAGCACGTCCTCCCACAGCACCTCACCGGTCGTAGTATCAATGGCACGGAACAGGTTATCGGTTGCCGCCCCGACGAACGTCAATCCACCCGCAGTCACCACAGTTCCGCCGTTGTTCGGCAAGCCGATGTTCAGCGGCAAATGCGATGGGATGCCGAATGGCCCGTTGCGGCGCGCGGTACCCAGCGGCTCGTCCCAAACGGTCTTGCCTGTGTCGAGGCTGATTGCGCGGATTCCACCATAGGGCGGTGCCGAGCATGGGACGCCGGTACCCCAGTTGCGCCAACCCGCATTCACGCTGATCGCGTATGGGGCGTTGACTTGCGGGTAGGTCGAAGCACCGCCTTCACCTTTGCCCGACTTGCTGCCTGCTTTGTTCAAGGCGGTTTCATCGGGCTTCGGCGCGTAGATGGGTTTGAGCCCCATCTTGTCGGCCTGCTCGCGCGGTATCAGCTGGTTCAGGTTAGGAATGTCGTTGTAGTTGGCAATCAGCAGTCGGCGTACCGGGTCAATGGCTACCGACCCCCAATCCGACCCCCCGTTGTAGCCGGGGTACTGAATCCAGGGACGATCCACTGACGGTGGGGTCAGGTAGCCCTCGTAGTTGGCCTGGCGGAACTGGATACGGCACATCAGTTGGTCAAGCGGCGAGAAGCCCCACATGTCCGCTTCTGTTTTCGGTGCCTTGCGCAGGGTGTGCCATTCGGAGGTAGGCTGGGTATCAGCCAAAAACGCCGGCTCCACCGATCCCCCTTTAGGCGCCTTGACCTCACCGATCGGAATCAGCGGCTCGCCGGTGGCACGATCCAGGATGTAGATGTCACCTTGCTTGGTCGGCAGCAACACTGCGGGTACCGGCTTACCGTCTTTGCCCGGGTAATCAAGCATCGTCGGCTGGCTGCCCAGATCGTAATCCCACACATCGTGCCGGATGGTCTGGAAGTGCCAGACGTCCTTGCCGGTCTTCACGTCCACGGCCACCAGCGAGGTCGAATATTTGTTCTCGGCCTCACTGCGGTTGGAGCCGTAATAATCGATCGAGGAGTTGCTGATCGGCAGATAGACATAACCGAGCTGCTCATCGCCCACCGCCGCCGTCCACATGTTCGGCGTGCCGCGGGTGTAAGTGCTGCCTTCGGCAGGGCCATGGACATTGTCCGGGTTACCCAGGTCCCACGCCCAAGCCATTTTGCCGGTGACCGCATCGTAGCCACGAATCACGCCCGATGGAGCATCCTCATCCTGACCATCACGGATCTGCGCGCCGGTGACCACAACACCGTTCACGATGGTCGGCGGCGCGGTCACCGCGTACCAGCCAGGAACCTTTTTGCCCAAACCTTCCCAGAGATCGACAGTGCCGTTCTGGCCAAAGTCCTTGCAGGGCTCACCGGTGCCGAGGTCGACTGCTACCAGCCGGGCATCCAGGGTGGCTTCAACCACTCGGCTGCGGCACTGCGCTGTTTCGGGTAGCTGCGGTGCGGTATACACCGCCACGCCCCGGCAGGCTGCCGCGTGAGGAATGGCCTGATCCGGTACGCCCGGATCGTGACGCCAATTCTCTTTGCCGGTTGCCGCATTGATCGAAATCAGGATGTTTTTGGCAGAGCACATCAGCAGATCGTTGCCGATCTTAACTGGCGTAGTTTCAGGAGAATAACGGCTCCCAGGATTCGGTAGATCCCGGGTGTGGTACACGAACGCACGCTCCAGGCGACCGACGTTCTCTGGAGTGATCTGCTTGAGGGGGCTGAAGCGCTGGGCGTTATGATCGCCCCCGTAGAATGGCCAGTCGCTTCCGACCTGGGGAATTTCCTGAGCCTTCGCGAACTGCATCTGGAGCGCGCAAGAAATCGCGAGGGCGAGGGCGCCCCCGTATTTGACGGATGTGAACATTACTAACCTCGTTACGCAGCAGTGCGGGTAGTGCGGCGTAGCGCCGGAGATACGATCAGGATCAAAAACAGGATGACGGTCATGGCCACCAGGCGTGGCACCAGGCCCCACCAGTTGAGGCCGACTTCCCAAAGCGCCCAGATCACCGTCAATACCCATATGAGAGCAAACAGGTAAAGGGCGCTGCGGCGTTGACGCCATATAAGGATGGCGCTCAGTACACAACCTGCACCTGTCAGGCCGTAATACCAGCTGCCACCTAGCGCGATCAGCCAGACCCCACCCCCGAACAGAGCCAGGCCAAATACTCCAAGGGTCAACGCCAGCAGAGCAATTGCCAGGCGCCATTTACTGCCGGTACGTAAGTCAGGCTGCGCCTGGAGCTTGCTGGGGGACACGCTACTACGTTGATTCATGACGCTACTGCTTCCTTCATTTACAAGTAATTCAAGCCATGGCCTGTCGACCAGGCGTGGCTATCCCGATCGGGCGACGGGTACAGAACATCGACAAGACGGCGCCAACAACCAACAGCGCGCCTACCACTACGAAAGCCAGGGCAAAGCTCCCCGAACCCGCCACCACGTAGCCGGTCACGATCGGAGCCAGCAGGCCAAAAAGATTGCCGACGGCAGTGATGAAGCCCGCGGCGGTGCCAACATCGTCTTCCGAGCGCACCAGATCGTTCACCAGTGAGAGGTTCAACGAGATCGCCGATGCGCACGTCGCCAATGACAGCGTGATCACAAAAAGAATGGCCCAGGTGCTGTCGATTGCCGGTGCCAGGAAGATCACCGAGGATGCGAGCAACACGCTGGCCACTACCAGGCGGCGTTGGCCCGTCTCGGCAGCGCCGGGGCGCATGGCCTTGTCACTCAGGCGGCCAATGACGATGGCAAGGATGGCCGCGCCCAGGTATGGGATGGCGGTATAAAGGCCACTCGACATAACCGTCAGGCCTTTCTCGGCCTGCAGGTAGCTCGGCAGCCAGGTGAGAAAGAAGTAGGTCGCGTAGACGGCACAGCCGTGCGAGAGCGCGATTGCCCACATGCTGCTCGAACGGGCTAAGCCCTTGAGGCCCAGCGATACCGATTTTTCCGGACCATCAGCGGATCGCGTGCCACCCTCGGCGATTTCAGCGCGCTCGACATCGTCCAACCAAGGCGCTTTTGACGGGTGGCTGTACCATTTCAACCAAGCCGCCAACCAGATGAAGCCCAATGCACCGGCAACGACGAAGGCGATGCGCCATCCGAAGGCACTGATCAACCAGCCAAAACCGATGGCGCCGATGGCAGGGCCGACCAGGCTACCGCTATGGAATACAGCGGTGGCCAAACCACGTTCATTGAGCGGCATCCATTCACGAATGACCCGGGCGCCAGCGGGGTAGGTAGTCGCTTCGCCCATACCCATGATGAGCCGGCAACTGAGCAACGAGATGAAACCCGTCGACAATGCCGTGCAGGCTGTGGCCACCGACCAGACGCCGATGCCGTAGCCATTGACCTTTTTCGGGCCGAACCTGCCTACGAGATACCCCATGGGAATGAGTGCAAGAAAGTACAGCCAGACGAAGGACGAGAACAGATAGCCCATCGCGACCGGCGAGATATCGAATTCTTCCTTGAGAACTTTGGACGCCACCGAGAGCGAAACGCGGTCGACATAGTTGATCAATGTCAAAGTGAAGAGAAACGCGTAGATCCATACGCGTTTTTTCTTAAGAAAATGGTTGTCTTTTTGCATCGCCATCACCTTGTAGTTATTGGGACGATCCAGGGAAGAAAAGAGTGGTTTCCAGCTCGAAGGGCCACTCACTTCACTCGGGCAGCGTCTATCGCGAAGTGAGCGGGGGTCGCACTACACGAGCGTGCCGTCAGGCCAGCCAACGCTGAATGTTTGCAACCATGACGTCTTTGGAGATGCCGTAGCGGTCATGCAGCGTCGGCAACGCCCCGGCATCTAGGAACTGATCTGGCAGCGCCACATGGCGAACTTCCGGTTGCACCCGGGCTTGCAGCAAGGTCATGGCGATGGCTTCACCCAGGCCGCCAATCTGCGTGTGGTTTTCCGCAATCACCACCAACCTGCCTTCACGACGGCATTGTTCAATGATGGCCTGGACATCGAGTGGCTTGATTGTCGGCACGTGCAGGACAGCTGTGCCGATCTTGCTCTTGACCAGTTCATCAGCGACTTCAAGGGCACGCATGGTCATAAGGCCCGAGGAAATGATCAGCACATCATTGCCGTCTCGTAGCAAGCGGGCTTTGCCGAGCTCAAATTTGTAGTCGTATTCGTCGAGGATCAGCGGTACGCGCCCGCGGGGGAGGCGCATGTAGACAGGGCCATCGTGCTCGGCTATTGCGGCAACGCACTGTTCAGTTTCCAGCGCATCACATGGGTCAATAACCATCATCTGAGGAATGGCTCGCATCATCGCCAGGTCTTCCGTGGCCTGGTGACTTGGGCCATAACCAGTCGTGAGCCCCGGCAGGGCCGCGCAGATCTTCACGTTCAGATTTTCTTCTGCGATCACCTGGTGGATGAAGTCATAGGCGCGACGGGTGGCAAACACCGCATAAGTGGTGGCGAAGGGTACAAAGCCCTCCTTGGCCATACCGCCCGCAGCAGCCATGAGCAACTGTTCAGCCATACCCATCTGCAGGAAGCGCTCCGCGTAGCGCTGTGCAAAGATATGCATGTCAGTGTATTTGGCAAGATCTGCTGTCATGCCCACGACGCGTGGATTCTTCTGGCCTGCCTTCACCAAAGCATGGCCGAACGGGGCAGGGGTAGTACGCTGCCCTTCAGTGGCGATGGAGGCGATCATGGACGAGGTGGTGAGTTTCGGTTTTGCAGCGCAAGCGTTGGTCATTGTGGGCTCCGGGTCGCGTAGATCTCGTCGAGGTTGGCAAGTGCTTGCTGCCACTCTTCGGGCTCGACCCGGATGAAGTGGTTCTTGTCACGCTGCTCCAGGAAGGGCACGCCCTTACCCATCAGGGTGTCGAAGAGAATCACCCGAGGTTTATCACCGGGTACCGCCCGTGCGATATCGAAGGCAGAGATCACGGCCCGCAAGTCATTACCGTCGACACGTTGCACGTGCCAACCGAACGCCGCCCATTTGTCGATAAGCGGCTCGAACTGGAGGATGTCGTGGGACGGGCCGTCCGCTTGCTGGCGGTTGATGTCCACCAGGTTGATGAGGTTGCCCAGCTTGTGATGCGAGGCCGACATGGCCGCCTCCCATACCGCACCCTCATCCAGTTCGCCATCGGACATCGAGTTGTAGACGAACGCAGCGTTGCCCTTTAAGCGCAGGCCCAGCGCCTGGCCGACGGCAATGGCCAACCCCTGGCCGAGGGAGCCGCCAGAAATTTCCATGCCGGGTGTGTAGGTGGCCATGCCGGACATCGGCAAGCGGCTGTCGTCGCAGCCATAGGTTTCCAGCTCATCTTCCGGCAGAACCCCGGCTTCCAGCAGGGCGGCATACAGCGCGATCGCGTAGTGCCCATGGGAAAGCAGGAAACGGTCACGACCTTCCCATTCAGGTTGGTCCGCGCGGATGTTCATGGCGTGGCAGTAGGCAACAGCCAGTACGTCGGCCCAGCCCAGCGCCTGGCCAACATAGCCTTGGCCCTGTACTTCACCCATGCGCAGGGCGAAACGTCGGATTCGCCAGGCATGGGTCGACATCCGGGCAAAGTGCTCATTGCGACTCTCGGTCATATTATTCTCCATTGGTGACCAGCGATCCGGGGCTACTGACGCAGCGAATTCATCAGTAACCAGCCGAATTGAGTTACCCCGAGATGATCATGTAAAAATACAGGCTCGACAAAAGGTTTAAATTCGCCAGTCAATGAATTGGATTCATCAATGAAGATCTTTAAAAAGGTACCTCTCTCAGCCCTGAGGGTTTTCGAAGCGGCGGGGCGTACCTGCTCTTTCGTGGAGGCAGCGAAAGAGCTGGATCTCTCCTCAAGCGCAGTCAGCCATGCAATACGCAAACTGGAAGTTGCAGCAGGGGTATCGCTGTTCACCCGCAGTACGCGTCACACGGCGCTGACGTCTGAGGGCTCCATGCTGCTGGATCATGTTCAACGGGGTTTCGAGGAGATGAGCCGTGGGTTGGCGATTGCGACCAATGAGCCCGCAGTGCCGCTGCGCCTTCACGTTGCCCCGACGTTCGCCAGTCAGTGGTTGGTGCCTCGCCTGGCGGGCTTCCTGCACGGTCATCCCGGCATCGACCTGCGCATCTCCGCCAGTACTGACTACGCGCGGTTCGACAACGATGATTTCGACCTGGACATCGTTTACGGCGAGCCCAGGCCTTCGTCACACGAAAAGACCCCACTGCGGATCGAAGAGCTGACGCCGCTGTGCAGCCCTGAGGTTGCCAGGCATCTTCGTTCACCGCAGGACTTGTATTCGCTGTTCCTGATCCAGAGCGACGGGCAGTCAGTGCAATGGAAAGGCTGGTTCGCGGCCAACGGCATGCAGCCACCGAAAAGCTACGGCTTGGCGTTCGATCGAAGCTCCATGAGTATTTCAGCGGCGGCTGGCGGCCTGGGGGTGGTGCTCGAATCTGACTTGTTAGCTGAGCAGGAGCTGGCCAGCGGTCAGCTGGTCAGCCCGCTTCGTCATGTCAGCAACAGCGTCCGCTACGTTGGCCACTATCTCGTGCACCCTCGGCGGCATCGACAACCGCATGCAGTGACTCAGTTCAAGCAATGGCTGTTCAAGGAGTTGGCTGTGCAGTGAAGAGGAGGGGCAGGCGAAGTCTTCTTCATCGATATGAAACCTGCGCAGGCTGAAGTAGTGCTGGGCAGCAGGCGGTTCAGAGCTGCATCTGTAGCAGGCAACCAGCATCTGGCGCGCTGGCCAATGCCTCCAACTGCAGCGAGTGCCGGGCACTGGTGATGTAGAGCGTTTTTCCGTCAGTACCACCTATGCACAGATCTGTAGGAGTGGGCACCGTTAACCCAACCATGCGATCCAGGTTACCGTCTGCATCGAAGTGGGCAAGGCTCCAGCCATCCAGCTGGGTTGTCCAGACCCCGCCCGCACTGTCTACCGCTAACCCGCCAAGCCGGCCCCCACCTCGGGGAAGGGAGGCCAACCTGCGCACGTTGATACTCCCGGTATTGAGCATCAAGATATTCCCCGACCCAGGCGCCAAGGCATACACAGCACGCCCTGAAGCGTCCCAACTGAATGCACTGACCTGCTCCGCAACGGTCCAACCATGGCGCAACTCGCCCTCAGCGCTCAGTTCGCCAATCAGGCAGCCATTGCCCGTTTTGGCGCAGGCCCAGAGTGCACCGCAAGGGTGGCTAGCCAACGCTAGCAGGCGACTGCCCAACAGGTCTTGTCGAGGATGTTCCTGGCCATTCCAATCAATCAATGACCAGCCACCGACTTGTGCCACCAGCAAACCATCTGGGTGCAGCTCCATGCCGCGTATCGGAAGGTCCAGGCGGGCCACCAGGCGGCTGGTGTGCCCGTCCCAGCAGTGGATCGCCGGAGCGAGGGTGTCGGCCCAGTACAAACGTTTCTGTCCGGCATGCCAGCGCGGGAAGGCACCATGGAAAGCCCAGGGCGCGGCCACCACGCCAAGCTCGGTGGCGGCTTGCGGCGCCTGATCGGGCCGCAGCTGTTCGCCCACCCTGCGCGCCGCTTCAGCCAGTTCCGGGCCGAGAAGGCTCAAACGCTCCAATGTCAGGCGGTAGGCGGGGCCGGCTACGCTCAGTGCGCCACGCACATGGCCTTGCTTGTCAATGATCGGAGCGGCAACACAGCGCACGCCCAAGCGGATTTCTTCATCGTCGAGCGCATAGCCGCGGGTTTGGGTGATCTGCAACTCGGCCAACAGTCGTCGACGGTCGGTTATGGTCAAAGGCGTCAGCGGAGTCAGCACCAAGCCTTTAAGAATTTCGTCGCGCGCCGCAGGGGGCAGCGCCGAAAGGATCGCCTTGCCTTGCCCCGTGCAATAGATGGGCTTGCCCTGGCCGAGGCTGGCCGCTGAGCGCTGGGTGTGGGCGCCGTCGCACCGCTCCAGAGAGAGGACTTGATTGCCATCGAGCACGGCTAGGTAGGACGTTTCGCCGGTCAAGTCGCGCAGGGCGCGAAGTTCTTCACTGGCTGAGGAAACCAGGTCAGGTTCCAGATAAGCGTTGCGCACCATTTCCAGGTACTTGAAGCCCAGCCGGTACACCTTTCGGGTCGGATCGCGGCGGATCATGCCGCGATCAATGAGTGTGGCAATGATGCGGTACAGCGTCGTGCGGGGTAGAGGTACCTGTTCGCCCAGCTGGGCTTGGCTGATACCGCTGGCGCTGGCGCCAATGGCCTGCAATACATCCAGCGCCTTCTCCAAGGCGGCTGTTCCTTCACCTGTCTTCATCGTTTTCCCACCATCTGGAACTCAGGGGTACAGGAGCTCATTCTGGCTCTTTTTCGGTCCATTTTCTCTAATAAGATCGATGCCAGCAGGGTCTAGCACGAATATGTTTCCCACATTATGGGACTTTGCCTTGACCCCCCATCGGATGAACCCGCGAGGAGAAACTACAACAATGTCCGTCATCCACAATTACGCCGACGCTCATGAGAGCGTTTCGGGTAAACAGGTCGAAGTCAGCGACGATGTACTGGCCAAGTTAGCCACGTGCAGCAGCGGCTCGCTGACCACTCAATTGTTCAAGCGTGGATTCCGCCAGCCAGCGCTTGTCGGCCTGCGCAGCATGACCCGTGACGTCAAGCCGTTCGCGGGGCGTGCCTTCACCATGCGCTTCATTCCCGCGCGTGAAGACATCGACACCTATTCGACCATGACCACCAAGCCCAACGACGACAATTTACAGTGGGTCGGCGTTGAGCAGATCAAGCCGGGCGACGTGCTGGTGATCGACAGCCGCAACGACCCGGCAGCCGCTTCGGCTGGCAACATCCTGGTTACTCGTTTGCTCGCCCGCGGCGCCAAAGCCATCGTTACCGACGGCGCGCTGCGCGACGGCAGCGAGATCGCGGCGATGAGCCTGCCGGCCTACGCCCGTGAAATCACCGCTACTACCCGTATCTCCTACCACCACGTGGCCGACCTGCAGGTGCCGATCGGCTGCGCCGGGGTGGCTGTCTACCCAGGTGACATCATCGTAGGTGACGCCGATGGCCTGACTATCGTGCCTGCCCACTTGGCGCAAGAGTTGGCCGAAGTCTGCTGCGTGCAGGACGATATCGAAAACTATTTGGCTATGCGCATCGCTTCGGGCGAAGCCCTATGGGGCGTTTACCCACCGAGCCCGGCATCGGTTTGCGACTACCACGCCTGGGTTGCTGCCGGTCGTCCGCCGATCCCATCGATCATCGACAAGAAGGAGGGCTGAACCATGGCCGAGCACAAGCATGCGCAACTGATCCGCCGCTATTTCGACGCCTGTAATGAAGGCGACTACGAGAAGCTGGTGTCGTGCTTTACCCCAGATGCAGTGCATTACTTCCCGGCTGGCCTGCCCGAGGTGCCATGGCGCACCGCCGACACCATTGCTCGCAAGTGGGTTTGGTGCGTGGAAAACCTGGGGTCGCAGTGGACTATCGAGAAGATCCTGGTCAGCCACGACAGCAACGAAGCAGTCATCGAGTGGACGCATTGGAAAAACAAACTCGGCACCGCGCTGCGCGGGGACGAGTGGTATGTGTTCGATGAGCAGAGCGGGTTGATCAAGGAAATTCGCGCCTACTACGCATCACCTGCTGACCAAGAGGTGTCCATCAACGAACTGGTTGATTTCGACTACGTGGGCCGGGGGTATCACCTGGAGCCAAAAGGGCGTTAGCGCCTTTGGCTGATTAGCGGGTAAGACCGCCTCTACTGAGACGAGCTTGCCCGGGAGCGCCACCTCGTACTGATCAAGGAGTTAAGATGAGCACCTCGCACAACCACGATTTCGCTGCTATCGATGCAGTCGTTGCCAAATCGGCTGCCGCTGCCGATTTCTGGGCCGACTCCAGCGCCGCAATGCGCGCCACTTTGCTGCGCGGCCTGGCCAGCGCCCTCGAACAGCAGCAAGCCGAACTGGTCGCCATCGCCGACCGCGAAAGCGGTTTGGGCGAAGGGCGCCTGAATGGCGAAGTGGCACGGACCGCCTTCCAGCTACGCGGCTTTGCCAGTGAAGTGGAGGCCGGCGTGCCGTACCGCCTGGTCGATGACATGGCCATCACGGGCGCGCCACCTGCAGGCCGCCCACGGTTGACCCGCATCCAGCGCCCGCTTGGCCCGGTGGCCATGTTCTCGGCCAGCAACTTTCCGTTCGCCTTTTCGGTACTGGGCGGTGACACCGCCTCTGCACTGGCTGCGGGTTGCCCGGTCGTAATCAAACCACACTCAGGCCACCCGGAGCTTTCCCGTGCGGTGTACTCTCTGGCTGCAGGCGTGGTGCGAGCCCAGGGCCTGCCGGATGGCCTGCTAACCCTGGCCGAAGCCCCCAATCGCGCCGCTGGCACTTATCTGGTGCAGCACCCGTGCATTGCCGCTGTGGCGTTCACCGGTTCTTACCAGGGCGGAAAGGCCTTGTGGCAGGCAGCCAACGATCGTGCTCGTCCGATACCATTCTTTGGCGAGCTGGGCTCGATCAACCCGTTGGTCGCCTTGCCCGGGGCACTGGAAAAGGATAGTGAAAACCTGGCCAAGACGTTGGCTGCGTCGATCACCCTCGGCTGCGGCCAGTTCTGCACCAGCCCTGGGGTGGTCGTGCTGCTGGATTCACCGCACAGCCAGCGCTTCGTCGCTCAACTGGGCGAGGCAATTGCGCCGATCGCAACGCACCGCATGCTGACCCGGGGCATGCAGCAGGGCTTCGAGACTGCCGCTGCCGTGGTAGCCGCCAATGCCACTCCTGTGTTTGCCCCGCAGGCCGACGGAGCTGGCCCGGCCCCGCGTTTGTTCGCCACCGATGCCGCATCTTTCATCGCCAACGCTCACCTGCGTGAAGAGATGTTCGGCCCCGCCGCGTTGATCGTCACCGCGCAGTCAGTTGCTCAGGTGGCTGAAGTGCTAGACGCGGTGGGCGGCACCCTGACCACTACGCTGTGGGGGCTGGAGGCTGACAGCGAGGACAACCGCTTGTTGCTGCGCGCGGCCCAACGGGTCTCGGGGCGGGTGCTGTTCAGCGGCGTGCCGACCGGCGTTGCCGTGTGTCATGCCCAGCAGCATGGTGGACCATGGCCGGCATCCACTGCGCCGCAGACCACCTCGGTCGGCTACGCCGCCATCGAACGCTTCCTTCGCCCGGTGGCTTTGCAGGATGTTCCGACCTGGGTGTTGGGCTGAGGAGGGCAGTGTGATGATGAGACATATCGTCATGTTCCGACGCCTGCCCGGCGTCGAGCCACAGCCTGAATTGGAAGCAGGGCTGGTAGCGAAGATGCGCGACCTCAGGGAGAGAATCGACTTCATCCGCGATTGGAGAGTCGCTGCAAACGAACTGGATCGGCCAATTTGCTGGGACTACATCCTCGAGTCCAGCTTCGACGACGCCGATGCAGTGGCACGTTACCTGCCACACCCTGCACACCAGGCTCTGGTCGCCGACCTCAAGCAATACTTCGAATGGGTGGCAGTGGATTACAGCGTCTAGACCCCTGATCAGTGCCTGACCTGCTGGCTGCGGGCAGGCGCTATAACAAAAAAGATCCGGCATCACAGGTGCCGGGCGGAGTCGCACATGAACAAGAAAAAGAACTACCGCTGGACGATCCTGACGATGCTGTTCGTCGCCATGATCATCAACTATGTCGATCGCGCTGCCTTGTCGATCGCTATGCCCTTCATTACTCAGGAATATCACCTTACGCCTGCCGAAAAAGGCATGATCTTCAGCAGCTTCTTCTTCGGTTATGCCCTGTTCTGCTTCGTCGGTGGCTACCTTGCCGACCGCTTCGGCCCCAAGCGTGTGCTGACCTGGTCGATGAGTTTCTGGTCGGTGCTGTGCGGTGCAACCGCTCTGGCCTTCAATTTCTGGTCGCTACTGATCGTGCGGGCGCTGTTTGGTGTGGGTGAAGGCCCGGTGTCGACCACCGCCAACAAGACAGTAAACAGCTGGTTCCCGGTCAAGGAGCGCGCCCGCGCCATCGGCATCAACCAGGCTGGTGGCCCCCTGGGTGGCGCCCTGGCCGGTCCGATCGTGGGTTTTCTCGCTTTGTGGCTAGGCTGGCGTGTAGCCTTCGTAATCATCGCTGTGGTCGGGGTGCTGTGGGCCATCGCCTGGTGGCGTATGTCGGCTTCTACACCCAAAGAGCACCCTCTGGTGTCTGCTGAAGAGCTGGCGCTAATCAATGAGGGCCGCGAGGCACCGGTAACCACAGCAGAAGACGCGCCGCGCACGCCGGTGTTGCAGATTATCTTGCAGCGCTCGGTGCTAGTCACCGGTGTTTCGCTGTTCTGCTACAACTACATCCTCTACTTCTTCATGACATGGTTCCCCAGCTACCTGATCGACGCCAAAGGCATCGACCTGAAGGCGATGAGCATCGTCACCGCGCTGCCCTGGCTCGTGGGCACGGTCGGTTTCGTCTGCGGCGGCCTGCTGATCGACTGGGTGTTCAAGCGCACCGGCAAGCAACTGTTCTCGCGCAAGGTGGTGCTGGTGACCTGTCTGCTGATCGCTGCCGTATGCATCGGCCTCACTGGCCAGGTCGAGAGCGTTACCAGCACGGTGGTGGTAATGACGGTTGCCATCGGCTTCCTGATGCTGACGGCCCCGGCCTACTGGTCGCTGATCCAGGATGCCGTGCCGGATCACCAGGTCGGCACTGCCGGTGGCTTCATGCATGGCCTGGCCAACCTCAGTGGGATCGTTGCGCCAACCGTGACTGGCTTCATCATCCAGTCTACCGGTACCTACGCCAGCGGCTTCGGCCTGGCGGCGGGCCTGGGTATTCTGGGGGCGTTGATCGTTGCCTTGTTCGTCGGCAAAAAACCGCTGAAGCACGCTACCGCAGCCGCCACTGCCTGATTTGCCCCGCCTGGCGACCCAGCACCGCCAGGCCTTTGCACCACACATGATTTTGGGAATTCGCCATGCCTACGCTTCTTGTCACCGGCGCTGCCGGTATCGTCGGAACCGCGCTGCGTCCTTATCTGCGCGAACGCTTCAACCTGCGCCTATTGGATCGCCGACCTGTCACTGACCTGGTGAACGGGGAAACGGCGCTCGTCGGCGACCTGACCGATCCGAACTTCGTCCTCCAGGCGGCCGAGGGGGTGGACGCAGTGCTTCACCTGGCCTGTGCTCACGGCACGGATATCCAGTTCCAGAGCACGGTTGAGCCCAACTACCACGCCACCTTGTACCTGCTAGAGGCTGCCCAGCGCGCAGGTGCCAAACGCTTCGTATTCGCCAGTAGCCATCATGTGCTGGGCCAGTACCACAGCCAGTCGGCTACCCACTTCGATGACAGCCCCGTAGCACCCGACAGCTACTACGCCTTGAGCAAGGTGTTTGGTGAGGCTGCTTGCGCCACCTTCTCGCAGCGCAGCGAGCTGGCCACCTTCGTCGTTCGCATCGGTAACGCCGACCCTAAAGTCGCTGATGCCCGCCGCCTGCGCTTGTGGACGAGCGCCCGAGACCTGGCGCAACTGGTACTGATCGGGCTGGAGCATCCAGAGGTGCGCCACGAAATCGTCTATGGCGTGTCGGAATGCCCGGACGCGTTCTTCCACAACCGCCGAGCGCGCGAGCTGGGCTATTGCCCTCAGGACAACGCTGCCGATCACTTGGCGGAGAACTTCCTTGCCTATGATGCAATGGCGCCGGTCGGTTCTGGCCGCGACCACGTGGGCGGCGCGTACGCCGGTGTTCCTTTGGCCAGCGTGCTGGAGCAAGTATGAAAATCGTCCGTATCGATACCCAAATCGTCGAAATCCCGTTCCAGGACGGCGGCAAAGGGCAGGGCATTACCCCGACTACCTGGCACAGCCTGGAAAACGTGCTGATCCGCCTTGAAGACGAACACGGTAACGTGGGTTGGGGCGAAGCCTTCGGTTACTTCGTCGCTGATGCCACCAAGGCCATGATCGACCGCCTTATCGCACCGTTACTGCTCGATCGGCAAGTCGAGGACATTGCTGCGTTCAACCGGGAACTACAGCTGCGCCTGCACCTGTTTGGCCGGTACGGGGTGACGATGTTTGCCATTTCGGGTGTCGACATCGCGCTATGGGATCTGGCTGCCCGTCGCCAGGGCGTGCCGCTGCACGCGTTGCTGGGCCAAGCCCGGCGCGAGGAAGTGGCAGCCTATGCCAGCCTGGTGCGCTATGCCGACGATGTAGTGGCGCCGGCAATCTGCGAGAAGGCACTGGCGATGGGTTTCCGCGATATCAAATTGCATGAAGTAACCCTGCCGGAAATTGCTGCCTGCCGCCGCGCGATTGGCCTCGATGTGCCGCTGGCTACCGATGTGAACTGCGCCTGGACTGTGGCCGATACCCGTGAATGGCTGCCGGCCTTGGCTGACCTGCAACTGGCCTGGCTTGAGGAGCCGATTTTCCCGCCCGAAGACTTCGCTACCCTGGCCAGCTTGCGAGGGCAGGGCGTGCCGCTGTCTGGGGGGGAGAACTGGTGTACAGCAGTGCAGTTTGAACAAGCACTGCTGGCCGGCGCGGTGGACTCGATCCAACCCAGCGTGACCAAGGTCGGCGGTATTTCCGAGTGCCTGCGAATCGCTGCACTGGCTGATCAGCACGATGCAGTGGTACTCCCACATTGCCCGTATTTCGGCCCAGGCCTGATCGCCACCTTGCACCTGGCAGCGGTGCAGCCACGGGTGTCGCAGGTGGAGTACCTGTTCGTCGAGCCTGCAGGCTGGCTGTACCCGCAGGAGCAATTGCGCCAGGGTAATCAGTTACAGGTCCCGCGTGGCGCAGGGCTGGGCCTGGACATCGACCTCACTGTGGTCGAGCGCTTCCGCCGCTAAGCCACGCGCCGTTCCCGTTCTGTTTCCCTCTGCCGTGCTCAGGTGCGGCGGCTGGGCCAAGCCGTGCCCGAGTCAGGGCACAGGAGGTTTCATGCAACCGTTGCTGCTGAACAATGCCACTTGGTCAATTGGATTGCTGCCTGCGTGGGGCGGACGAATCGCGCACCTGCGCGCCGACGGACTCGACGTGCTATTGCCGATCAGCGCCGAAGCATTCGACCCGCTGGACTGGCCGCGAGCCGGCGCTTATCCGCTGATTCCTTATTCCAACCGCATCCGCAATGCTCATCTGCATTTTGCCGGGCGCGATTACCCATTGTCGGCTCACCCTGCCGCAAAGCCGCATACCTTGCACGGCGTGACCCACACGGTGCCATGGCAAGTAGTGGATCAAAGCGACCAGCAGTTAACGATAGCCTGCAAATACCAAGGCGAGCACTGGCCTTGGGCGTTCCGTGCAGAGCAGCACTACCTGCTTGATGGGCAACGCCTGAGCATCGAACTGGTGCTGATCAACCTGGGCGATTCGCCAATGCCTGCCGGTCTGGGATTGCATCCGTACTTCCTGCGCCAACCAGGATTAAAGGTGCGCTATCAGGTTGGCCGAGAATGGCTGATCGATGACCAGTATCTTGCGACAGGTGTCTGCGGCGAAGTGATACAGGCGCAGTTGATTGATGCCGATGAGGGCCAGGCGATGGCGCATTACCAGTCAGCCTGGGATGGCCAACTGCTGCTCGACTACCCCAGCGGCATTCTCTCCCTTAAGGCAAGCGAGCCCTTGAGCCACTTCGTGGCCTTCGCTCCCGCCGATAGCCCGTACCTGTGTCTTGAGCCGGTGTCACATCTGGCCGATGCGTTCAACCAACCGCCCGATCGCTGGGCGCAGACTGGAACCCTAGAGCTCGCGCCCGGGCAGCGCCTGCAAGCCTCCCTCGATTTTACCTGGCAAGAACGCTGAGTCGCGACTCGGCCGCCGCATCCGATACAACCCACAACAGAGAACAACAATAATGAAAGACTCCTTGACTGGAGCGGGCTTCGCTCGCGCTGCTAAACCCTTGTCGCTGCTGTTGGGCCTCGGGCCTTTGTGTGCTCAAGCGGCCTTTTTGGACGATAGCAAGGCGAACCTCACGTTTCGCAATTTCTACTACAACCATGACTTGCGCGATTCCACCAAGCCTGCACAGTCCAAGCTGGAGGAGTGGGCACAAGGCTTCATTCTCAAGGGAGAGTCGGGTTACACCGACACCACCGTTGGAGTAGGGGTGGACATCTACGCAGGGCTTGGCTTGAAGCTCGATTCGTCTCCTTCGCGCAGCGGCACCGCATTGCTACCCGGAGCCTACGACCGGGCAGGGGGGGCGCGTAATGCCGACCCGCGCTCGGTGGACGAGTACTCTGAAGCCACGGCAGCACTAAAGCTCAAGTATTCAAAGAGTGAACTGAAAGTGGGCGGTCTTTTTCCGAAGATTCCTCTGGTGAGCTCTGGCGATGCGCGCTTGCTGCCCCAATTCTTCGAAGGCGCCATGCTGGATATCCGCGAATTCGCCAATTTAGATCTCGGTGTGGGCCAATTGCGCAAGGTGAACCAACGCGAGTTCGCCGGCGCTCGCGACATTCAGGTCGGCAATTATTACAGTGTTTTCAGTGATGGCTTCGACTACCTGGGTGGAACCTGGCGCGCCACTGCGCAAACCTCTCTGGGATTGTGGACGGGCCGCCTGCAGGATGTCTATCAACAGACACTGTATACCGGTACCCAAAGCCTCCAGGCAGGTAACTGGAAACTGTCCGGCACCCTCAATTATCTCGACACCGGCGAGTCCGGAAGCGAAGAGGCCGGTAAGCTAGACAGCCGCATGACCTCGGCGATGCTCAGTGCCAACCTTCGAGCCCATACCTTCCGCCTGGGTTACCAGTACAACGCCGGCGACAGTGCATTGCCGTTCATTCACGACACCGATCTGCCAGGGGTAGCCAACGCCGTGCAGGTATTGCGTTTCGACCGCGCCCAGGAACGCTCCTGGCAGGCACGTTACGATGTGGACTTCGCAGCGTTTGGCATGCCGGGCTTAACGGCGTTCGCCCGCTATGTGCGCGGAGACAATTTCAAGGTGGGCGGGGAGGATGGGAGTGAATGGGAGCGCAACCTTGATATCTCGTATGTAATCCAGAGCGGGCCGCTGAAAAACCTGGTGCTGCGCTGGCGCAACGTCGAGTTACGCGGCGATGTAACCGGGCGACGGGATGAGAACCGGGTAATCGTTGCCTATACCTTGCCGTTGTTCTGAGCACCACGCCGGGATGCAATGCACCCCGGCAACTTATCACCACGAGTTGATGACGAGGAACCCAACGATGCCACCCCAATTTGATCCGGCTATGCAAGCCTACATCGACAGCAGCCAACGTTTTGCCTCCGAGGTAAACACATTGGCAGCTCGCCGTGCGGCATTTTTGCAGGCTTGCCGACACTGCACTCCCCCGGTACCTGTGGGCTGGCGCATTGACGATATCGATGTTGAAGGCCTGCGCTTGCGTTGCTATCAACCCGCTGGCGAGGTGCCTGAAGGTGGCTGGCCAACCCTGTTATACCTGCACGGTGGTGGCTGGGACTTGGGTAACCTCGACACTCACGACTGGTTCGCATACGCCCTGGCTCAGAGGGCACAACTGGCCATCGTGGCCGTGGAGTATCGACTTGCACCCGAACATCCTTTCCCCGCACCACTACATGACTGCATCAAAGCTTGGACGGCACTGCGCAACGGCGAAGTAGATGCCAACCTCAGCCAGAGTGCGTTGATAGTTGCCGGCGACAGCGCTGGGGGCACCTTGGCAGCCGGGCTGTGTAGAGCGCTGCTTGAGGCTGGCCAGCCGCAACCGTTGGGCCAATTGCTAGTCTACCCGGTACTTACTGCACGCCAGGATCTCGCGTCGATGCGGGAACATGCCAAGGCCCCGATGATGACCGTGGCGGGCTTGATGCAATCACTGCAAGGCTTTCTTCCCGATGAGTCCGAACGAAGCGACCCACAGGCGATGCCACTGGAGGGCGATGACTTTGGGGGGCTGGCACCGGCGCTAGTGATCGTCGCGCGGGTAGACCCACTGTGCGACCACGGAATCGCCTATGCCGCTGCACTGAGGGCGAGCGGCGTGCCCGCCGAAGTGTGGGTGGGGGAGGGCATGGTGCATTCGAGCTTACGCGCGTTCGGGGTAGCAGAGGTTGAGCAGGCTTGGGAACGCATGGCTGCGCAGTTACAGCGCTGGGTCGATTGATGAGAGCAGCTTTCAGGTGCTCTCGCGCACTACAAGGTTAAAGCCTACATCTTCTATACATTCGCCACGCGCCAGGCTGCCGTCTATACGTTGGAGCAGCAATTGCGCTGTACGCAAACCGATCCGCCCGCCGTCTATGTTAACTGTGCTAAGACGCGGGTGAGTGTGGGCCGCAAATTCCAGGTCACCAAAACCCATCACCGCAATATCGGTGGGAATGCGCAGGCCTTGAGCCTGTGCCTCGGCCATGACCCCTTGGGCCAGCAGGTCGATGCTGCAGATCACAGCATCCATTTTCACATTAGCGGCAAGCAGTCGTGCCATGGCCTGACGGCCATGACCCATGTTCACCGGCGCGGACTCCATTTCCGAAGCAACAATCTCGACTGCTGCGTGTTGCAATGCAGCTATACAGGCCTGGCGACGTCGGCTGGCACGGTCGTCATCGCTCCAGATCAGGCCGACTCGGCGGTAGCCACGGCCAACGATGTGCTCGGCCATGGCTGTGCCAACCGCCTCATGCGAAAAACCCACCACGGTATCAATCGGCTGTTCGCTCAGCTCCCAGGTTTCGACCACTGGTACACCTCGAATCATTAGCTTCTCCCGCGCGGCCTCGCTTCGCAGTCGGCGAGTGAGCACGATGCCATCGGGACGCCGGGCAAGAATGGCATCAATCAGCTCGGACTCGTGGCTTTCGTTGAGGTCGGACTGGCTTAGCAGCAGTTGGTAGCGCGCAGTTGCCAAGCGCTTGCCCAGTTCGGTAACGGTGTCGACGAAAGCGCGGTTCGACAGGTTGGGTACGACCACGATGACCAGACGGCTGCGCTGCGAGACGAGGGCGCCGGCAAGCATGTTGGGTACGTAACCGGTCTTGCGGATAGCACTGCGTACCTTCTTCTGAGTTTTCTCCGAAACTAGCTCCGGTCGGTTGATGACTCGCGAAACAGTGATTGGGGATACCTTGGCCATTTTGGCCACATCGTCCAGGGTGGCAGGCGCGGCGAGGAGTGGCTTCGGGTCGGCTTCGGTAGCGGGCGTTTCCAGCATCGGGGGCCTCTGAACTGGAGCGTTAAGCGTGATGGAGAGTGTACCGGATTGGCCCTTTTTTTCGCACATCTTCCGCATTCCCAATCCATGGGAATAACTACCTTTAGACGATTTGCAAAGCTTATTTGATCGGGCTTAGGATGAATGACAGCGCTGTCATTTGCTAGCGCTGTCATTGGCCAGAAGCGGCCCGGAGATTGGCTGCGAAATGCCAGAATTCGAAGCAGGTGCCCGTACGAGACTCTGCACGACACCAATATAAAAACAATGAGGCAACCCCGATGCATAACCACGACACCTACGCCGCCGGGCCTGCCACTGGCGCCGTAGCCGCGTCCTCTGCGGCCACCCGTTACCGCTATTTGATACTGGCCCTGATCACCATGGTCTTGGCCCTGAGCAGTGGTGATCGCGCGGCCCTGTCGGTAGCAGGATCGGACATGAGCAAAGAGCTGGGCATTAGTTCGGTAGAAATGGGCTACCTGTTCTCCATCTTCAGCTGGGCCTACGTGATCTTCCTGATCCCGTCGGGTTGGCTGGCCGACCGCTTCGGCTCGAAGAAAACTATGGCCCTTGCAATCTGCATCTGGTCGGCTTTCACCGTGTGCATGGGCCTGGTTCATTTTGTCGGAATGATCTTGCCGCTGCTGCTGGGCCTGCGTTTTCTGCTCGGCGTAGCCGAGGCTCCGGTGGGGCCTGCATCCACCCGTGTGATCGCGTCTTGGTTCCCGTCGGCAGAGCGGGGCATGGCCGGTGCCATCTTCAACAGTGCGCAGTACATCTCGCTGGCCTTCTTTACGCCGTTCATGGGCTGGCTCTGCTACGCCTTTGGCTGGGAATACGTGTTCATCGTCATGGGAGTTGTAGGCTTCGGCATTGCTGCGATCTGGTGGAAGAACTATTACCTGCCAGTCAATCACCCGCAGATGAACAGCGAAGAGCTCGACTATCTGCGCAAAGGCGAGGCCCTGGTCGACCTTGAAGCCCAGGCCGCACTGCCCAAGGAAAATCGCCGCAGCTCGCTGGCCGAAGTAGGCTTGCTGTTCAAGAGCCGCATGCTGCTGGGCATGTTCATCAGCCAGTACTGCGTCAGTGCGGTCACCTGGTTCTACGTCACCTGGTTCCCGATCTACCTCGTGAAGGAGCGAGGCTTTGACATTCTCCAGGCTGGCCTCGTGGCATCGATCCCAGCCTTGTGCGGCTTGATTGGTGCCGTGTCTTCAGGCTTCTTCTCCGATTACCTGCTACGCCGCACCAAGTCTCTGAGCATCGCCCGTAAGACGCCGATAATCACCGGCGTACTGCTGAGCTCGACCATGATGCTCTGCAACTACGTGGATGCCCAATGGCTGGTTATCGCTGTGATGAGCCTAGCCTTCTTCGGTAAAGGCTTCGGCAATCTCGGCTTCAGCGTGGTGGCTGACACCGCCCCGCGGGAAATGATCGGCATGACTGGCGGCGTGTTCAACGCTCTGGGCAACACTGCCGGCATCGTCACGCCCGTGGTAATTGGTTACCTGCTGCACTCCAGCGGCTCGTTCAATAGCGCACTGATCTACGTCGGCGCCCACGGTCTGCTCGCTGCTTTCTCCTACCTGGTCATTGTTGGTCGCATCCAGCGTCTGCAGCTGTCCGACCTGACCGGCAAACGTTCCGACGCTCAGTGATAACGAGAATTTACTCATGATCGAAAGCAACGTTTACATCGACTTCATTCAGCCTGATGCACCTCGGGTTGGCGGCATCACGCCGTTCTTGCAGATCATGAATCTGGCGTGGACTGAACACAGCCGCGAGTGCGGTAAGCGTCCCTGAGTAATCGCGGCGGTGGTGCTTATGCCACCGCTGCCATGTCTATTGCCATAATAGGAAAACATTATGAGTCACCGTGAAGTCAGCCCTGTCATTCGCCTGGATGCAGCCGACAATGTTGTAGTCGCTCGCATCGAGATTCCCGCTGGCACCTCCATCCCTGGTGAAGGCGTCACCACCCAGCAGCCTGTTCCACTGGGGCATAAGGTTGCCGCTCGGCTGATCGCCAAAGGTGAGCCGGTGCTCAAGTACAACACGGTGATCGGTTATGCCTCCGAAGACCTGCAACCAGGTACGTGGATGCACAGTCACAATATCGTTTTTGGAGAGACCGATCGCGACTACCGCTACGGTTTGGATTACGTTCCGACTGATCTACTTCCGCCTGAGCAGCGTGCTACTTTCCAAGGCATTGTTCGCGAGGATGGTCGGGTCGCCACGCGTAATTATCTGGGGGTGTTTGTAGTAGGTAACTGTGGCGCCACGGTGGCGCGAAAGATTGCCAACCACTACGACGAACGCCGGTTGGCTGGTTTCCCGAACGTTGATGGCGTGGTGCCTTTCGTTCATGAGATTGGCTGCGGGATGGAAATGACCGGTGAGCCGATGGATTTGTTGCGTCGCACCATCGGCGGCTTCATCAAGCATCCCAACACTGTCGGCGCAGTGGTGATTGCTTTGGGTTGCGAGCGAAACAACATTCATGGGTTCTTCGAGCAGGAAGGTTTGGTCGAAGGTGACATGTTGAAAAAGCTGGTGATCCAGGACGTCGGTGGTGTGAAAAGCGCCACTGATCAAGGCATCGCACTGATCGAGAGCATGCTGCCAAAGGCCAACGACGTTCGGCGCCAACCCGTATCGGCTGAGCATCTCAAGATCGGTATGCAATGTGGTGGTTCAGACGGTTTCTCAGGTCTCTCGGCCAACCCGGCCTTGGGTGCCGCGGTGGACATCCTTGTGCGTCATGGCGGTACCGCGATCCTTTCGGAAACCTCGGAGATTTTCGGCGTTGAACATACACTAACGGCGCGCGCAGCTACGCCTGAAGTAGGGCGCAAGCTGATTGATCGCATCGAGTGGTGGCTAGAGTACAACCGTGGCCGAGACACCCAGATTAATGGGCGTGTCAGCCCTGGCAACAATGCAGGTGGTCTGGCCAACGTCCTGGAGAAGTCGCTGGGCGGTGCCAAGAAGGGCGGTAATGCACCTCTGATGGATGTGTATGAATATGCACACCCGGTCAAAACCCGTGGCTTGGTGTTCATGGACACCCCAGGCTATGACCCGGTTTCAGCCACAGGCCAGATCGCTGGCGGCGCGAATATGATTGCGTTCACCACAGGCCGTGGCTCGTGCTTTGGCTCAGTGCCGGCGCCTACTTTCAAACTCGCTAGCAACTCACCGATGTACAACCGCATGACAGACGACATGGACATCAACTGCGGCCAAATCATTGATGGTGACAAGACCATCGCCGAAATGGGCGAGGAGATCTTCGAGCGGCTGCTCGCCCATGCCTCGGGGGAGCCGACCAAGAGCGAAGAGAATGGCTTGGGTGAGGATGAGTTCTGCCCATGGCAGATTGGCGTCCTTGCGTGAGTTGATCCCGCGTTAGTCGCCTTTGGGTAGAGACGCCTCTGTCCAACGCGCTTCACCCATTAACATCAAGAAAACCGGCTCGTGCTCAGCGGGCCGTATGGATCAGTCATGCACAAAAAAAACAAAATGCTTCCGACTGCAGTCCTGCTGTCCTTCACCTTGCCGGCGCAGGCCGAAGGCTTTTTCGAGGACAGCCAAGCCTCCCTGAAAGCCCAGAATTTCTATTTGAACCGGGACTTTCGTGAAGACCCAGGTGTGTCAAAGCGCGAGGAGTGGGCCCAGGGCTTCGTCCTCGACTTTCGCTCGGGTTACACCCAGGGAGTAGTTGGCTTGGGCGTTGATGCCCTCGGCATGCTTGGCATCAAGCTCGACTCCTCACCCGATCGCAGTGGTACTGGCCTGCTCCCCGTAGGTACAGAGGGTCGTGCCCCCGACGAATACAGTAAATTCGGTCTCACTGCTAAAGCGCGACTGTCCAAGACAGAGTTCAAGATCGGTACGCAATTGCTCAAATATCCGACTATCGCATCCAGCACCGGGCGGATTCTGCCCCAGACCTTCCAAGGCGGCGTACTGACCTCTAAAGAGCTAGACCGTCTAACAATTACCTATGCCCAAATAGATCGCACCACGAAACGCGATTACTCCCACAGCGAGGCAATGAGTCTAGTCAACAAGAATCGACGCTTCAGCGGCACGCCGCAAACCGACGACTTTCGCATGGGCGGTCTCGACTACGTGTTCAATCCCAACCTAAGCCTGAGCTATCAATACGGCGTGCTCGACGGCATCTATGGCCAGCACTATTTCGGTGTGAACGGCAGTACCGCCATGGGCCCAGGAAAATTAGCCTTGGACGGACGCTATTTCGTCAGTAACGACACGGGGCAGGCACGGGCGGGCAAGGTCGATAATCGCACCGTCAACGTGATGCTTACTTACAGCCTGGATGGCCACAGCATTGGCGTCGCTTACCAAGGGTTGTCTGGTTCGACTGCCATGCCTTATCTCATAGGCACTGATGCCTACCTTACTAACTACATGATGGCCGCTGACTTCATGGAGGCCGAAGAGCGCACTTGGCAGCTGCGGTATGCCTACGACTTCGTTGCGCTAGGTATTCCGGGGTTAACCTTCTCCACACGCTACAACCGAGGCGACCATGCCAATCCGGCTACCTATGTAGGGGAAGGGCGAGAGTGGGAACGTGACACCGATCTGGGCTACACCATTCAGTCTGGCCCACTCAAAAATGTCAGCATGCTCTGGCGCAACGCCTCGCTGCGCTCCAATTACCAGCGCGATATCGATGAGAACAGATTGATCCTGACGTACACGCTGCCATTGTTCTAGACGTCCTAGTCATGTGCGAGGAGTGACCGCTAATCATTGGCGGTAAGGCCTGCAAGGAATTGTCGGCCTTTTTTTATTTCCACTAGCCGACGGACAGCCGGGAAATGCAGTGCTGCATACGCGAGGGGCTCCAGTATGATACTGAGCAGGCTAGATCAGCAGGCTCACTCACTTGCCAAGCTTGTCGATTAGCCGTCTAGGCCACAACAGGGCGAGAGCTTGGTCAACTTCGAACTGGCTGGTGCGCATATTAATCAGTGGGGGGTCACATCGTAACGTCCGGGTTTAGGGGGCAAGCGAAATGCGCAGGTCGAGACCGCCAAACAGTACACAATTTAACATAATATGCATTATGCGCATCTTCGTATGGAGCTTCCGGGCCCGTGGTGGCCAGAATTGTAGCCAGGTGCACGGCCCCGGCTCGCCGCTGGTAACCAAATTCCCGTAAACCTGGACGAAATCCACGACCAATGTTTGCAACATCCGTGCGGCACGGCATGAATCGCTTCAACTGATCGTGCACGTCACGGCGTTATCTACCACCACCAATCAATGATAGAAAGAACGTAGATCCGCCCAACACAATCAGCCCCGCAGCGCAGCTATGCACAATGAAGGTGTCGTATGTAGGCCCCTTGGATTTCCACGGCCTGGCCCATCCGGCATAAACCAGCAAAAGGACGATCGCGATCAGTTCAGCTTGCGCAGTCATGAACCATACATTCGCAAACGCCATACCCGCTGATAACGATTTTTCGTGGCCCAGCAAAATAGTAAATAAGCTGGCTACACCGAGCGGCAACCAGATAGCTATCCCTGCGGCCACCAGCAGGCAACGCTGCCCGAGGTGTGTTAATCGATGTGCGGTGGTGCTCATTCCTTGATCTCCATAAGGTGGCCGCTTTCCCGGGCCATCAACTTCCATTTACCTAATGGGCGTTGTTTCAATTACCTTGGGTGTGTGATAACCATCAATCATTGCATAGTCGGAGTAGATCGCCCAACTGATTGACCTTAATCAGGTGGTGGCCAGGCCTGATTTGCACGTCGCCTACCCTTTACGAATATTCTTTAAAGTTATAACTACACTAAATATTCATTTAGTGTAGTTATAAAAAGGGGCTGAGGGAGGATTGTAAAGCGCCTGCCCGACCTGTTTGCTCCAGTGCGCGATGAAAGTTGTGCCAAACTCCCTGTCAAGCATCCGCCTGCACTCTCCAAGGAACTTATGCCATGCGAGCAATGAAGGACCTTAGGCGCAACTTCGTCCATGAGTTCTGGCGCGGACTGGCCATCGTCTGGCCAATCGTCTCGCTGTTACTGATATTCATGGCCCTGCTCGGCTGGGTTGTTGGGATGCGGGAAGGCTGGCCCTTGGGAGATGGCCTGTATTTTTCCTTCGTGACAGGTTTGACGATTGGGTATGGTGACTTGGTACCTAAAGATGGGTTGGCTCGTAGCCTGGCTGTTGTGATCGGAATGGCTGGCATCGTAATGACTGGATTAATCGTTGCGGTGGGCGTCCATGCGTTGCGCAAAGCACTGGAAGATCAAGGCATTCACTAACGGCCGTTGCCCGGCCGACTTTCACAGCAGTCAGCCAGCCGCTCTTGGTCCGGCAGGCTCAAGCGCCCTCCTCGCCTTTGGCCCTCAAGCCGCGATCCCCCCAACAGCATGGTTTTGATTGCACCGGCAATTGCGCCGCAGCCAACAAGCCAGGTCGCGCCCATGGGCAATGACCCATTGGTCGGTATTTTCAGGACGCAGGCTGATCATCCGTAGCTCGATCACGCTCCAAACTGTATCTGACGCCAAGGAGAACCGTGATGAACCAACTAATGAAAATGGGTGGCGGTAACGTCCAGGATGACTGGCCTGAGCTGGATCCGGGCCAGCCTGACGATCGGGTGGACGACCCGGATGCTGACCCGAATGTCACCGACGATGAGGAAAATCGTCCAGGCGTACCAGCAAGCGATCCCGAGTCAGGCGCTTGACCTTAGGGAGCGGGCAAAAGCCCGCTCCTTTTCCCTCAACTGCTAATCGCAGAGTCACTGACCGGCTGGTTGGGTTTTCCCCCGGACAGCCGCCAACTCACTGCGGTAATCCCATAGCGCTCAGCCATTGGCCTGCTGACTTTCTTGATTTTTTCGCGACCGAACTTGGGAATGATGCCAATACCCGCATCACAACTGGCCCAGTGCCAGGCTTCGGTGTTGTCCATCCGCTCCATGCGGATGATGAAACTGCGTGGTTCGCCACGCAGTTGGTAGTCAATGATGTACAGCTGGGGGTTAGGCATCACGGGGCCCTCCTCTTCTCCATGGATGACTCATTCATTGAGTGATGCCCGCCAGGAAAGATTCAAAATAATTGTCCAACAATTCACCCCACACCACTCCCCTCAAGGCAACGGTTCGGGTGCAGCGCCAGGTACCAGGATCACCTTACGGCAGCGCTCCTGCTGCTCATCGAACAGTTCGTAGCCTCGCGCGGCATCTTCCAGCGCCAGCCGGTGAGTGATGATCGCTTGCGGGTTGAGCCGGCCTGCCTCGATGTGTTCGAGCAACTCCGGCAGGTAGCGATGGACATGCGTCTGGCCCATGCGGAAAGTCAGGCCCTTGTCGAAGGCGTCGCCGAACAAAAAGCCGTGAATGAACCCGGCATAGACCCCCGGCACGCTTACCACGCCACCACGGCGAACCGCAGCGATGCTCTGGCGTAACGCCTTGCCGCTGCTACCTTCGAGTTTCAGGGCCGTCAGCACGGTTTCGGTGGTGCTGCCTTTGGCTTCGAAACCCACGGCATCGATCACTGCATCGACGCCCCGCATGCCGCGCGTCTGGCGAATGATGGTGTCGGCAGGATCGTCGTCGTGGGCAAAGTCGATAGGAATTACGCCGTAGGCCTGATGAGCATAATCCAGGCGATAGCCGCACTCATCGACCATGAAAATCTGCTCTACCCCCAGCATTCTTGCACAGGCCGCCGACAGCAGCCCGACCGGCCCTGCGCCATAGATGGCCAGCGAAGCGCCCTGTCCGACCTCTGCGTTGAGCACCGCTTGCCAGGCGGTGGGCAGGATATCGGAAAGGAACAGCAGCTGATCATCGGCCAGGTGCCCCGGTACCTTGAACGGCCCGGTGTTGCCTTTGGGAACGCGTACGTAGTCGGCCTGGCCACCTGGCACCCCACCATACAGGTGGCTGTAGCCGAACAAGGCTGCACCCGGCGGGATGACTTTCTTGTTGAGAATCGCCCCGTGGCCCGTATTGGTGGTTTCACAGGCCGCGAACAGCTGGTGCTGGCAGAAGAAGCAGCCGCCGCACGCGATCACGAACGGGATCACCACCCGGTCACCGGGGCGTACGGCTGTCACTGCGCTACCAACGTCTTCGACGATCCCCATGAACTCGTGGCCGAGTATATCGCCCGTCTCGACCAAAGGGATCTTGCCACGATAAAGGTGCAAGTCCGAGCCGCAGATGGCCGTGGCGGTTACACGCAGAAGGATATCGTCATCTTCCTGCAGGTCCGGTTCTGGCACGTTGTCGACACGGACATCGCCAGCGCCGTGATAGGTCAATGCGCGCATGCTTGAGTCTCCCTATAAGGACATGGGACGAGGCCGACAGGCCTCGGCTAACGCGACTGTTCAATTCGGCTGGCGGCCTCCACCATGGCTGTTCTGCCCGCCCTTGCGGCCAGCTTGCGAGGCGCGCTCTCTATCATTGGCAAAGTTGCCGCCCGACGCCTGCCCGCCCTTCTGGCCTGCACGGGAAGCCCGTTCACGGTCATTGGCAAAGTTGCCCGGGTTGGTTTCCTTGGTGCCGCCACGTTGTCCAGTCCGCTCTTGATCACGAGCCATGTCGTTTCTCCTTGCGATGGGATGGTTGGACGCATGAATCTTTGCCATGCCCTTTTTCCGAACCGCCGATGCGCAGGAATGCTCAATTCCATCGTGGGCAGGCGACCGGTGGCACGAAACACCGCCCGGAGAAATGTTTGCGCGCTCCCTTCTTGCCGGTGCTGCGAGCCTTACGCATGCACACTCCACTGTGTCACTTGCGCCTCGATCGGCATTTCATCGATGGCATGGATCAGGCCGCTCTTCAGTGCCTCCTGAGGATCCAGTATTCGCGGATAAGCCATCAGGTAGCGTTGAACGTCCAGTGCTTCGGCGCTGCCAGCGGTTCTTTCAGTGACGATCTGGGCATACAGCCGCAAATCATAATCCAGGCTCATCGCATACTCGGCCATACGCGCATGGTCCACCGCGCCATGCAGGGTCCAGTGAAACGGGTGAAACAGGAACTTGCTCATGGCGCAGGCGGTACGGTGCTCGCCCGCCAGAAACAGGATGTTGCCCATCGATTCGACGGTGCCGAGGTTGTGCGTGTGCACAGGTACAGGCAAGGCACGCAGGAAGTTGTACAAGGTAAACCCATAGCTGCATTCGCCGCCCATCGTGGCGATGTTCAACTGAAGCACATCGCCCCCCTGCTGCATCACCTTCGAGCAGGTACTGATCAGGTTGCCGCAGGTGGATGAGTTGATCGGGCCGGTGAAGTGAATGATGTGTCGGGCCATGTCTGCCTCCAGGTTAGCGGGTCATTCCCGTGTGCCGAACAAGCCTCCCATTGCGCCATCGCAACGTATTCGTCAGGTCTGGTTTTCGGTGGAAACGTGCGCGGGTGCAAAGTTCCCAGGACACAGCCAGCCACCACTGGTCAACCATCCTGAACCGTTTGTGGTCGCTGCGTGTCGCTAGTGAAGGGACAGCAATGAGGACCACAGTGTGAGCGAGATCCGCATCGGCATATCCGGATGGCGCTATGGCCCCTGGCGCAAGGACTTCTACCCCAAGGGCCTGCGGCAGGACGATGAATTGGCATTTGCCTCGCGCGCCGTCAACAGCATAGAAATAAACGGGTCGTTCTACAGCCTGCAGACACCGGAACGCTATGAGCGCTGGCGGGACGATACGCCGGAAGACTTCGTCTTTTCAGTCAAAGGGCCCCGCTATATCACGCATGGCCGGCGCCTCAAGGACATCGAAGAGCCGCTGGCGAATTTCTTTGCATCGGGCCTTTTGTTGCTGGGGGACAAGCTGGGGCCGATTCTGTGGCAGTTCCCGCCGAACATGAAATTCGATGAGGATCGTTTCGAGCGGTTCCTCGCGCTATTACCTCACGACCGCGAGGCGGCGCACGCCTGTGCCCGCAACTGCGCTGAGCGTTTACGGGGTAATGGCGGCACTGCCATCGAAGGCAATGCACGTATGCGCCACGCAGTAGAGATTCGTAATGAGAGCTTTTTGTGCGAGGCGTTCGTGCGCATGCTGCGCAAGTACCGGGTGGCGCTAGTAGTCGCCGACAGCGCGGGAAAGTGGCCCTCTGTCGAGGATGTGACCGCTGATTTCGTCTACCTGCGTCTGCACGGGGATGTCGAGCTTTACAGCAGCGGGTATACCGCCCGCGCCTTGCGCCGCTGGAAGCAGCGGATCGAATGCTGGAGTCGCGGCGACCAGCCGAACGATGCCCACCTGATAGTCGATCAGCCGCCATCCCGGCGTGCGTCACGGGATGTGTATTGCTATTTCGACAACGACCAGAAGGTACATGCACCTTACGACGCACGCCGTCTTCTGGACAAACTGGATCTGAACGGCCACTTGGTGACAGAACCGGGTGTGACACCGCAGGTGCAATTGTGAACAAGACACTGCAAACACCCGCCAGCATCATCGACCAGGCCACCGCGGTACATCGTCTCAATGTATTGACGATCAACGTGCACAAAGGCTTCACCGCGCTGAACCGGCGTTTCATCCTGCCCGAGTTGCGCGAGGCGGTTCGAGCCACCGATGCCGATCTTGTGTTCCTGCAGGAGGTGCACGGCAGCCATGAGCACCATGCCGTGCGCCATCCCGCGTGGCCCGAAACCCCGCAGTATGAATTTCTCGCCGACAGCATGTGGCCGCAGTTCGCCTATGGCCGTAATGCCATTTACCCACATGGCGATCATGGCAACGCGCTGCTGTCGAAATTCCCCATTGCCGAGCACCACAACCTCGATGTGTCGATCCATGGCAACGAACAGCGCGGCTTGCTGCACTGTCGCCTGGAGGTGCCGGGCCACGAATCGGTTCATGCAGTCTGCGTGCATCTGGGGTTGCGTGAAGCCCATCGGCAGCGCCAGGTAAGCCTGCTGTTCGACTTGCTCGACAGCTTGCCCGCCGATGCACCGGTGATTGTCGCCGGGGACTTCAATGACTGGCGCTTGAAGGCCGACGCTGTGCTCTCGCAACGCCTGGTAGAAGCGTTCGGCGAGCATTTTGGTAGCCCGGCCCGCAGTTTCCCGGCGCGCCTGCCGCTGCTGCGGCTGGACCGTATCTACTTGCGCAATGCCAAACCGGGCAAGGCGCAAGTGTTGTCCCAATATCCCTGGTCGCATTTGTCTGACCATGCCCCATTGGCTGCGGAGATCAACCTGTGAACAAACCTTGGGTGGATGGCAACAGTGTCGAGCTGTTGATCAATGGCGAAGGCTTTTACCCCCGCGTGTTCGAGGCCATGGCACAAGCGCGTGAAGAAATCCTGATTGAAACGTTCATCATCTTCGACGACAAGGTCGGCCAGCAGCTGCAACGGGTGCTGATCGATGCGGCGCGCCGCGGCGTGCGGGTGGAACTGGCGGTGGATGGTTACGGCACAGCCGATCTGCCGGATGCCTTCATTTCGGCGATGACCGAAGCGGGTGTGCGGTTTCACGCCTTCGACCCGCAACCACGGGTAGCCGGCATGCGGACCAACCTGTTCCGCCGCCTGCACCGCAAGATCGTGGTGGTGGATGGCGAACGGGCATTCGTTGGCGGGATCAACTACAGCGCCGATCACCTGGGCGATTATGGCCCGATGGCCAAGCAGGACTACGCGGTGGAGGTTCGTGGCCCGGTGGTCGCGCAGGTGCACGCTTCCAGCCGACGGCTGATGGCCCCGGTCCTCGAACCGCCCAGTGAGGTACGGCCGCTCACCCAGCCCGCAGGCCAAGTAAGCGCCGTGCTGGTCGAGCGGGACAACACGCGCCACCGTAGCGATATCGAGGCCTGTTACCTGCAGGCCGTGCGTGCGGCCCGTCAGCGCATCGTAGTTGCCAATGCTTATTTCTTCCCCGGTTACCGCCTGTTGCGCGAGTTGCGCAATGCAGCGCGCCGTGGTGTGCAGGTAACCCTGATTCTGCAGGGCCAGCCGGACATGCGCTGGGTACGTGCGCTGTCCAGACTGTTGTACAACTACCTGTTGCGCGACGGCGTGCATATTCACGAATACTGCCAGCGCCCTCTGCACGGCAAAGTGGCGCTGGTGGACGATGAATGGTCGACAGTGGGCTCCAGCAACCTCGACCCGCTGAGCCTGTCGTTCAACCTTGAGGCCAACCTGCTGATACGTGATCGGGCGTTCAACCAGCACCTGTACCAACACTTGGCCTCGCTTGCCAGTGACCAATGCAAGGCGGTGACGCTGGAGCGGATGATCCGCGGCTACTGGTGGCGGGCGCCGCTGATTTTCATCGGCTTTCACCTGACCCGCTACTTTCCGCGCATTGCCGGCTGGTTCCCGGCGCACCGCCAACGCCTGAAATCTGTCCAGCCTGAAGCGCAGGCCCAGGGCGACCTTCACGAGGGCAATACCTGATGAAGCACAAAGCCTGGCATACCTGGGGCAAGCGCCTGCTGACCCTGCTGTTCATCGTGCTGATACCGGCGCTGCTGTACATGCTGGCGCGCAACCTTGACTGGAATGAGGTTCGCCAGTCACTGGTCGCCTACAAGCCAAGCACCCTGATCATCGGCTTGGGCCTGGCGCTGTGCAGCTACCTGACATTCGCCGGCTACGACCTGCTGGCCCGCGCCTATACCGGCCACCACCTGCCAGCGCGGCAAGTGCTGCCGGTGGCCTTCGTCTGCTATGCCTTCAACCTGAACTTCACCACCTGGGTCGGCGGCGTTGCCTTGCGTTACCGGTTATACGGACGGCTGGGCCTGGACACGGGGACCATCACCAAGATCCTGACCCTGGGGCTGCTGACCAACTGGATGGGTTACATGCTGCTTGCCGGTACGGTGTTCGCCCTGCGCCTGGTCAAGTTGCCGGAAAACTGGGCAGTGGGCGTAACCGGGCTGCAGATGATCGGTTTTCTGCTGCTGGGTGTGGCACTGGCCTATCTGCTGGCCTGCGGTTTTGCCAAGCGTCGTACATGGCGGGTGCGCGAGCATGAAATCACCCTGCCCTCGCTGCGCCTGGCGCTGTGCCAGGTGGCGCTGGGGGCCAGCAACTGGGCATTGATGGCAGCACTGATTTACTGGCTGCTGCCCGGAGACCTGTTCTACCCCTCTATTCTCGGCATCTTGCTGATCAGTTGCGTGGCTGGAGTCGTCGCCCACATTCCCGCCGGGCTGGGTGTGCTCGAAGCCGTGTTTCTTGCGCTGCTGCACGGCCAACTGGGCCAGGGCAGCCTGGTGGCGGCGCTGCTGGGCTACCGCACCCTTTACTACCTGATCCCGCTGCTGCTGGCGGTGATTACCTACCTGATACTGGAAAAACGCGCCCGCGCTATGCGCCAACGCGGTGAAGCGACATTACGCAAGACCTGAACACGGGCCCAAGGCCCGGGAGGTGGCACATGCGTTTATCTCTGCTGATGGTGGTACTGGGCAGCCTGGCCAGCACGCAGGTACTGGCCGACGCGTGCGAGGTGATGACCCGCTCCGCCAGTGAAGCGGTCAAGCCAGTTGAAGGACGGACCTGCTACAGCTACAGCAACATGCCGGCTGAAGCGATCAATTGGTCATGCAGCAATGAGAGCAAGGAGATGCTCAGCACCGAGAAGCACAAGGTCCCGCGCTGCGCCGATGGCAGTGTGGGCAGCTGCATCGCGCCGTTGACCCAGGAGACCCTTGCCAACCCGAAATCGGCAGGGCGCGACGAGCCCTCCACGCGCCCGACGCTGCCCAAGGACGCTCAGGTAATCACGTATTACTACGACACCCCCAGCCTCGGCCAGGCCCGTACCGACTGCGAGCGCAATAACGGGATCTGGCAGACGCATTGAGGCCCAGGCTTGCCGCGCCCCGGGAGCCGGCATTGCCAGCTCCCGGGGCGCGTGCTGCAGCAGATATCAAGCTGTTCAAAGGGTCAGGGGGAAATCGGGTCGCTGGCCGGGAAGGTTTCATCCAGGGCATTGTCGACCTTGTTTTCATCGGGCTGAGCCGCTTCACCGCACTTGCAATCAGTCATGCGGCACGGCTCACCATTGCGGTGCCCTGATGCACAAGCCTCACAGCAATAGGCTTTGTCATTCTGCATGCGGGCATTCTCGTCCACCGTGCAAGAACAGTTCGCACACGCACATCGTCGCTCATTCATGGTCATTTCCTCGGCTCGTTATCAACCACTTCATCAGTCCAGGGTTCACCGTCCAGCGGAGCGGACCGTGCCAGCTCAGCTTCGTCCAGGCCAATGCCACCACCGATCTCCTGCTCATCGACCTCACGCAGGCTCTCGTCCGCTGGGCCGTCGTCATCACCCGGTTCGTAGGGGTCGCGTGCGCCGGTTTCATCCAGCAGGGTGCCGGGGCTAAGGTCATCGTCGGTGACGTTGTCTTCCTGCACGCTGTCCGTCAGTGTCTCACCGCCGGTCATGCCGCCTTCTGCGACGCGCCGCGCAGGGAACTCCTTCGCTACTTCAGCCGCCGGGCGTTCATCCCCTATGCGCCCCTCGGGGCGGTCGTTGAAGTCCAGCTCGTGCACGCTGCCCATGCGGTCCTCGGTGTCATCGATTTCGCTGGGGGTATAGGGGTGGCGATCATCGGGTCGGCTCATTTGGGATCTCCATCAGGGGTGTGTCCGGTCGACTGTGAGTGGCCCTGGAAAATTCAGAGTTTTTTCGCCCGCCAGCGTGCAATCGATTTTTTGAACTACCGCCCGGCCCGCTGCCTCCCAAATGAGAGACCGCGACCCCTGGGAGCCTTAGATGACGGCCAAGCCCCTGCAGGAATATGAGCGCAAGCGCGACTTCAATGCCACACCCGAGCCCAGTGGCAAGCGCGGCCGTGCAAAACGTAATCATGCCCTGCAGTTCTGCATTCAGAAGCACGACGCCAGCCACCTGCATTACGACTTCCGTCTGGAACTGAACGGTACGCTGAAAAGCTGGGCCATCCCTAAAGGGCCCTCCCTGGACCCCAAGGTGCGACGTCTGGCGGTGCACGTAGAGGATCACCCGCTCGACTACGCCGATTTCGAAGGCAATATCCCGCAGGGTCACTATGGCGCCGGCGATGTGATCGTCTGGGACCGTGGCATCTGGGAGCCAGAGGGTGACGCAAACCAGGCCTATGCCAAGGGCAAGCTGCGCTTTCGCTTGCAAGGGGAGAAGCTGTGCGGCGTGTGGAACCTGTTCCGCACCCGCATGGCAGGCAAGAAAGAGCAGTGGATGCTGGTCAAGTCCCACGATGCTCAGGCACGCAGCGAGGCCGACTACAGCATCGTTGAAGCGCAGCCTGACAGCGTGATCAGCGATCGCACGCTGGTGCCGCGAAGCAGTGCCAGCGCCAAACCTGTGCAACCGCCCAAGCGCAAGCGGGCCGGCGCGAGCAAGAAAGCGACCTTGACCGAGCAACTGCAACCGCAGCTTGCGACCCTGGTCGATTCACCCCCCGCTGGGGACTGGCGCTATGAAGTTAAGTTCGACGGTTATCGCGTGCTCGCTCGTATTGAAGGCGACGACGTGCGGCTGTTCACCCGCAACGGCCATGACTGGAGCCACAAAATGCCAAGGCAAGTGGCTGCGCTTCGCGCTTTAGGCCTGGACAGCGCCTGGCTTGATGGCGAGATGGTCGTCAACGGCGAGAACGGGGTGGCCGACTTCCAGGCATTACAGAATGCCTTCGACACCGCCCACGACGAGCGGATCGTCTATTACCTGTTTGACCTTCTTTTCCTGGGTGGCCAGGACCTGCGCGAGCGGCCCCTGGAAGACCGGCGCAAAGCATTGGGTGAACTGCTTGAGCATGACCAGTCCGAGGTTCTGGAGTTTTCTGCCGACTTCGAGCAACCGGTGGAGTCGCTGCTCGACAGCGCCTGCCGCCTGAAGCTTGAAGGGTTGATCGGCAAGCGCGCCGGTAGTCCCTATACGGGCCGGCGCAGCGCGGACTGGATCAAGCTCAAGTGCAAACAGCGCCAGGAGTTCGTCATCGTCGGGTTCACCGACCCCAAGGGGAGCCGCAGCGGCTTCGGTGCCCTGTTGCTCGCCCTGCATGACCCGGACAGCGGTGAGCTCCGTTATGCCGGCAAGGTCGGGACCGGTTTCAGCGCCACCACGCTCGACAGTATCCACGCGCGCCTCAAACCCCTGGAAATCGGCAAACCCGCCCTGCCCCGGCCACCCACCGGGGCTGAAGCCCGAGGAGTTCATTGGCTCAAGCCGAAACTGATGGCAGAAGTTGCGTATGCGCAAATGACCCGGGACGGCGTGGTTCGCCATTCGGTCTTCCATGGGCTGCGCGACGATAAACCTGCCAGCGCCATCGACCTGGAGCGTGCCATGCCTGCCAAGACCGTGCCCAAAGCCAAGCGTGCCAAAGCGACAGAAGACCTGGGCGACCTGCGCCTGACGCATCCGGAGCGCATCATCGACGCCAGCATTGGCGCCACCAAGCGCCAGATTGCCGAATACTACGCAGGCGTCAGTCAGTGGATCCTGCCGCAACTCAAGGACCGCCCGGTGGCGCTGGTACGGGCGCCGGAGGGCCTCGATGGCGAGCTGTTCTTCCAGAAGAACGCCGGCCAGTTGCATATCGCCAATGTGCTCAGTTACGACAAGGCCGAAGCCGGTCAGGCGGCGATGGTCATCAATCGCCCTGATACGTTGCTCGGTGCCGTGCAGATGAACATGCTCGAGCTGCACACCTGGAATGCCACCGACAAGGACTTCGAAAAGCCCGACCGTTTTGTGCTCGACCTTGACCCGGACCCGGCACTGCCCTGGAAGGCCATGCTCGAAGCCACTCAGCTCGCCCTCACGCTGCTCGACGAACTGGGCCTCAAAGTGTTCCTCAAGACCAGCGGCGGCAAAGGCATGCACCTGGTCGTGCCATTGACCCGCCGTGCGGACTGGGACGAGGTGAAAGACTTCAGCCATGCCGTAGTCAATTACCTGGCCAAGCTGTTCCCCGACCGGCTCAGCGCGGTGTCCGGGCCAAAGAACCGGGTTGGGCGGATCTTCATCGATTACCTGCGCAACGGTAAAGGTGCGACCACTGCCTGCGCTTACTCCCTGCGTGCCCGGGAAGGCCTGCCGGTGTCGGTGCCGGTCTGGCGCGAAGAACTCGGCCAGCTCAAGGGCGCCAACCAGTGGCACATCGGCAACCTGCACGAACGCCTGGCCGAGGTCGATGACCCGTGGGCGGACATGGGCAAAACCCGACAGTCGATCACAGCGCGCATGCGCAAACAGATGGGGATGACATGAGCATCATTCAGGATTTTGACCTGAACACCCTCGACAGCCTGCTGCGTACGTTCAGCGAGCGCGCGCAGCCTTTGAACCTGGACACCAAACTTTCGCAACTGATGCAGGCGCTGTTGGCGGACCATCTCGACCTGCTCCCGCTGCCGGGCCAAGGGCATACCTTGCAGCGTTGGCAGACCTTGGCGCGCATTGCCGGCTGCGACCTGGCACTGGCCAAGGTGTACGAAGGCCATACCGACGCGCTGGCGATTCTGGCTGAATGCGGCGCTGCTCACCTGGTGGGGGATGCTGTATGGGGCGTGTGGGCCGCAGAGCCCCCTGAAGCGCGGGCGCGGATCATTGCCCGTGACGGCGACCAGGTGCACCTTGCCGGTAGCAAGGCCTGGTGCTCAGGTGCCTTGCAGATCGACCGTGCGCTGATCACCGCCTGGGCTGAAGATGACCAGCCGCAACTGGTGGCGATCGAACTGGCCCACCCCACCCAGGGCTTGCAGGTCGATCACTGGCAAGCAGTGGGTATGGCCACGACCGCCAGCATTGAAATCACCTTTGAGGGTTCGCCTGGGATCGCCGTAGGCCAGCCAGGGCAGTACCTTTCACGCCCCGGTTTCTGGCACGGCGGTGCGGGGATCGCTGCCTGCTGGTACGGCGCCGCAGAGGCGCTGGCCGATTATTTACGTGAACGTTGCCGCAAACCACGCCCCGATCCGCACGCCCAGGCGCACCTGGGGGCAGTGGATGCGGCGTTGTACGGTGCCCGTGCAGCACTGCGTGAATGTGCTGCGTGGATAGATCGCCAGCCCAGCGCCGACGCCAGCTTCGAGGTACGCCGCGTGCGTGCCCAGGTAGAGCACGCTGTAGAGCAGGTGATCCACCATGTGGGGCGTGCGTTGGGTGCAACGCCGTTCTGCCGCAGCAGCCATTTTGCACGGCTAAGCGCCGACCTCCCGGTCTTTCTGCGCCAGAGCCATGCCGAACGCGACCTGGCCGCACTCGGCCAACAGCTGGCCCAGGTGCCGGCAGGAGCCTGGCAACTATGAGCGAGAACCTGATCGAGGCCAGTGAAGGCAGGCCATGGGCTGCGTGGCAGCAGTCCGCACACTTGGCGCGGGCGACTTGGATCACCCCGGACCAATTGCTACCCGCAGGTCGACGCCTGGTACTGCTGGCGCCGCACCCCGATGACGAGATTCTCATGGCCGGTGGACTGTTGGCAGGGCTGCACGGCCGCGAGCAGGACGTGCTGCTGATCTCCGCCACCGACGGTGAAGGGAGCCACCCTGATTCCGCGACCTGGACCGAACACCGCCTGCGCCGCCAACGGCCACTTGAAAGCCGGCACGCCCTGCAACAGCTGGACCTGGACCTCAACCGGCTGGACTGGCGGCGCCTGCACCTCAAAGACGGTGCGCTGCCACGAGACGAAGCGTTTCTGGTCAATCACCTTAACCAACTGCTCGAGCCGGATGACGTGCTGATGACGACCTGGCGCGGCGACGGCCACTGCGACCACGAAGCGCTTGGCCGGGCGGCAGCGCAAGCTGCCCTGGCGCGCCAGGTGCAATTGGTGGAAGTGCCCGTGTGGGCCTGGCATTGGGCTCAGCCTGACGACCCGCGCCTGCCCTGGTCGCGGGCGCATCGCATTGCGCTGGATGAAACACGGGTTGCGCGCAAGCGTCTGGCCTTGGCGGCGTATCACAGCCAGCTGGAGCCCGACCAGGGGCGTGCGCCGGTACTGCCCGCCGACCTGCTCGATTGCCTGCTGCAACCCTTCGAACTGGTGTTCCTGTAAAGGAGTTGTCATGAGCCCCGATGCGCAATATTTCGCCGACCTGTATGCCAACAATGACGACCCCTGGGCGTTTCGCACCCGTTGGTACGAGCGCCGCAAGCGCGACCTGCTGATGGCCAGCCTGCCACGCCAGTGCTACCAGCGGGTGTTCGAGCCCGCCTGCGCCAATGGCGAGCTGAGCGCCGCGTTGGCGGAGCGCTGTGCCGAGTTGCTGTGCCATGACCTTGACCCTAAGGCAGTGGCACTGGCTCGCCAGCGCCTGGCGGGGTTGCCCAATGCTACCGTCGTCGCTGGGCGCTTGCCGGCGGACTGGCCTGGCGGCAGCTTCGACCTGATCGTGCTCAGTGAAGTGGGTTACTACCTGAACGCTACCGACTGGTTGCAGGTGATCGAGCAGTCAGTAGCGAGCCTGACCTATGACGGCGGGCTGTTGGCCTGCCACTGGCGCCACCCGATTGCTGGGTGCCCACAGGATGGACGTGAAGTGCATCAGTTGTTGGCCAAGCACGTGCCGTTATACCCGGTGTTTCGCCATGAAGAGGCGGATTTCCTGTTGGAATACTGGTCATGCCAGCCCAGCGTGGTCGACCTGGACGAGACATGCCCATGATTGCTGTCGTCATTCCCGCCCATAACGAAGCGCGTCGCCTGGGCCGCTGCCTCAAGGCCATGGCAGCCGCGGTGGCCTTGGCCAGGCAGGCAGGCCATCCGGTCGAGGTACTGGTGGTGCTGGACCGTTGTCGTGATGCCAGTGCCGCTGTGGCCAAGCGTTTCGGTGTGCGCACGCTGGCAGTGGAGGCTGGCAGTGTCGGCATGGCCCGCCGCCTAGGCGCGGCGCTGATGCTGGACCGTGGCGCCCGCTGGCTGGCCTGTACCGATGCCGATAGCCAGGTGCCCTCGCACTGGCTGCTCTGGCAACTGGCCTGCAGTGCAGAGGTGGTCTGTGGCACGGTGCATATCGAGCACTGGCAGCCTTGGCAACGCGCGGCGATGCGCAAGCTGTACCGCAGCGGGTACCAGGCATGCGAAGGCCATCGGCATATTCATGGTGCCAACCTGGGTGTCTGTGCCCGCGCTTATGAGCGTGTGGGGGGCTTTCAACCGCTGCCGGCGCATGAGGACGTGCAGCTGGTACGCGACCTGGAGGCAAGCGGCGCACAGATCGTGTGGACAGCCAAGCACAGTGTGGCAACCAGCAGTCGACGCGACAGCCGGGCTCGGGAAGGGTTTGGGGATTTTCTGGCGGGTCTGCAGGTTCGTCTGGACGGGTGATGGCATGGTGTAACAGAGTTATCGAGATCGAGCACCGCGCCGGCGGCGCTCGATCTCAACGACGCCACAATATTCTAGGCAAGCGCCCCGCCCCATACAGTCATGAAGCCTTACGCGTACGCTTGCCAGGCTTCTTCTCGGCAGGCGCTTTCTTCGCAGCCTTGCCGCCCAGGCTGCGCTTGAGCAGTTCGGTGAGGTCGATGATATCGGCGCTTTTTTCGGCTTCGCCCCCTTCGCCCTTGTCCACCACGCTGATCTTGCCTTTGCTGGCCTTTTCTTCCACCAGGTCCATGATGGTCTGGCGGAACGCATCATGGTACTCATCCGGAGCCCACGAGCCGCTCATGTCTTCGACCAGCCGCTTGGCCATGTCCAGTTCGCGCTTGTCGAGCTTGGTGTCGGTCACGCTTTTGTCCAGCTCCAGCGTCTCCAGCCCGCGCACCTCTTCCGGCCAACGCAAGGTGATCATCACCAACGCGTCGTCCAGCGGCCGCAACAATGCCAGGTGCTGGCGTGTATGCAGCACCACCGTGGCCAACGCCACCTTGCCAGTGCTCTCCAGTGTTTCACGCAGCAACGCATAAACCTTGCCGCCGCGACGATCCGGGCTCAGGTAATACGGTGTATCGAAGTGCTGCAAGGGGATCTCGCTGGCAGCGACGAACGAGAAGATATCGATGGTCTGGGTCGCTTCCGGGCGGGCCTTGCGGATCTCTTCCTCGCTGATCACCACATAACGACCCTTCTCATGCTCCACACCTTTGACGATGTTGTCCTTGTCGATTTCCTTGCCGGTCACCTTGTTGATCCGTTTATAACCCACCGGCTCCATGCTGCGTTTGTCCAGCCAGTCGAAATCCACACGCTCGGTGCGCACTGCCGTGTTGAGCGAGACCGGGATATGCACCAGGCCAAAACTGATCGCGCCTTTCCAGATTGCCCTGGCCATGGCGTGCCTCCTATGGTTGCAGGGAATGGCCCGGCTGGCAGTAGCGCAAGGCGCCACAGCGTTCGCAAAGCTGGCATTGCAGCCCGGGCACTTCGGTTTGGGTCATGGCGCGCCAGTGGCAGCCACGCAGCAGACAGACAAAGGTCATCAGCCACCTCCTTGGCCCGGAAATGTCGGGCGCTTACCTGAAATGACTGCACGGCGCGCTGAAGGTTTAGCCCAAATGCCCTACGGCTGTCGAAACTACAGTGGCTTGTTCGTCATGACTGATCAGGGTTCGATGGCGAAAAGCACGCGCTTGAACGCCTCGGCGGCCAGATGTACCTGCACAGACCAGTCCTGGGCCGCATCGCTGCCGGCATCATCGGAAATGTATTTCAGGCAAACGAACGGAATGCCTTCATTACGGGCGATCAGCGCCAGAACGTACGCTTCCATGTCGACGATGTCGTATGGAGCATCGCCGTGGCTGACCTCAAAGCTGTCGCCGCTGCCGCAGATGCCCAGCGGCAACCCTGCTATTGGCTGGCCATGCTCAAGCAGCACCGGAATATCCGACAGCGGCGTCTCATAGCGGGCGAAGCCCAGCGCAGTGACATCCATGTCGCGTTGCACGAAGCGCGTGCAGCACACCACCTCACCCTTGCCGTATCGCTGGCTGCCCGCCGAGCCGAGGTTGACGATCAGTTTGGGCCGCTGCCGCTCAACCGCCTTGGTCAGGGCGATGGCAGCATTGACCTTGCCGATGCCGGTGAAAACGGTATTGACGTCGGCGAATACCGTGCCGGCTTCCGCCTCCAGGGCGAATACGAACAGGGTGTCGGCCAACGTAATGTCGGGGAATTGCTGGGTCAGCATCATGGCGCAGGGCGTTCCAAATGGCTTGCAAAGGGCGCTGCCATTGTCGGTGAACGCTAACTGATTGCAAGCCCCACCGTGGTGGCAAGGTGCAATAGCGCGTCATGCACTGCGGTTGACAGTCAGCGCCACTGCGGCAATACGCTCGACTTGTTCATAACCTGGCTGCAGCAATTGTTCACCGAATACGTCCGGGTCGACCTCGCGGTACACCCAGGCCCATTCAGGCCCCGCCAGGCGCAGGCGAATGGCCTCGAGCAATGGATCACGACCTTCGACAATCGCCACGCCGGTGTACAGCAGCAGTGACCCGCCTGGGCTCAGACGCTCGCACGCCTGTTCGATGATGCGCAACGACAGATCGGCGCCCAGAGTATCGCCACCGTGGCGATACGTGCGCTGGCCATGATCGAGCATGTAGGGTGGGTTGGCCACGATGAGGTCGAAATTGCCACTGACCCCGGCAAGCAAGTCACTGTGCGCAATGGACACATTGCTCACCCCCGCCAGCGCAGCATTGATCGCGGTATAGCGCAGTGCCAGAGGGTTGATGTCCACGGCGCTGACCTGGGCATGTTGCGCCGCGCGGGCGATCAGCAAGGCACCGACGCCGCTGCCGCAACCAATGTCCACAGCGTGTTCGAGCCGTACCGGGCTGCGTTGTAGATGGTCATGGATGACCTGGGCGAAGCGATAGCTGTCGGGGCCGAAGAACACCGCATCAGCAGCCTCGGTCGGGTAGGCGGAATGCACCAGCAGCAAATCGTCGAGGCTGGACCAGCGTACCTGGCTGCGCAGCAGTGCGCCGTCCTCGTACAGCACCTGCGCGGTGCTGAGCTGGTCCAGTTCGTCGGCGCTGATCAATGACGCCGGGAACGGGCGGCTCCAGCCGAATACGTCGCGCAGGTTGCCGGCCCGCTCTGCACCCTGGCGGGCGTTGTTGCATGCATGGGTGGCGGGCGTCACGCAGGTGAACTGGTAACCGTCAGCACGCAGGCGCCGGCCAAGTTGCAGCAAGGCTTCATCGGCCTGGGTTCGTTGCGGGTTGAGTATCATCAGTGCGGCCCCTCCTCGCCAAGACCTGTGGCATGCAGATACGCCCTAGTGGCGGACAAACCCTGCGGCAAGGCGTGCTGATTGCCCGCCATGCGCTCGATCAACGTTTCGATATCAACGCTTTCATGGCTTTCTTCAATACGCGGTTGCTGGTGCAGGGCAGCTTCCCAACTGCCTGGCGGCACGCGACGCACTGCGCCCTGCCAGTCGCCGGCGATCCAGTCGTGCCACAGCTGCTTCTCGTAGGCATTGAAGACGCCGAACATCGGGGCGCCCGGCCCATCGATCAGCGACCACCAGCGGCTGTCGGCCGGATTCTGCCCGCGCTTGATCCAGCCCTGGGCCACAAGCGCCTGCAAAAATGCCGGTAGCGCAGCGGGTTCGGACAGCCATTGGTTGACCGTGCGCTGCTGCAATCGGCAGCGGTCAGCGTGCATGAACTGCCCGAACACGCGCTTGCGCTCCAAGGCAGCCAGCAATTGGGCCTCAAGGTCGAAGCCGCCGATTAGCGTGGGCGTGTCAATGCCAAGATCATTGAGGCGGTAGCCATGCCTGACCCGACGGTAGAACACCTCGGCGTCCTGCGCCGGGCACAGTTGCTGCACCGCCTGGATGGCCTTGCTGGCATGGCCGCTGGCAGCATTGTCGATCGTCACGTGAAGCTGGAAATAATGACCGTCGATGCCGAGCTCGGCCAGCTCGTGGGTGGTGATCAGCAGGTGTAACGGTGGCTGCTCGTAACCCAGGTTGTAACCAATGACCTCAGGCAGAAACCACTGCGCGCAGCTGCCCAGCGCCAGCTGTACTGCCCCTTGCAGGTAGCGCTCATCATCCAGAGGCATGCAATCCAAACAACCCAGCCTGCCCAGCAACCTCTGGTAGATAAGCACGTGGTTGCAATGCGGATCGCCGTCGCCCAGTTCCTCGAGGTAGGTCCGGATCAGGCCGTGGTAGCGAGGGTCTTGCCAGCGGCGCAGCGCACCGTGAAGCCAGGCACCATCAACGACCTTGGTCGGCGCCACCTGTTGCAGGAACCACAAGGCGTGGGCGCGGTTGGCAAAATAACGGCGAGGCGCGCCTTGACGGCGCTGGGCCAGATAGGCGGCGTGCTCGGCGGCAACCTGTGCGGCGTGTCGTGCACTCCAGTCCTGTAGTTGACCAGGCGTGTCCGGCAGGTCATCGGCCATGGCGTTCGCCTTCGCGAACTGCTCGGCGAGCCACTGGCGCGCAGTGGTGTAGTCGCCGGACAACATCGCGTGGTAGCGGCTGCTCAATGGCCAATGCGCAGTCGGCGCCGGCGTCCTGGATGGGTTGTTGCGCATCAGAACCGTCATGCCTCACTCCTCTCTTGACTATTGGCTCTGGCCTTCCCGTGGCATGGGCTCAGGGTCAGGTGCAGGCTGTGGCGCAGGCTTTTCGTCGGGTTGCTGCATTTGCAGCGAAGGTTTGCTCTGGTCTGCATCCTTGGCCGGATGCTCGGCGTCACGATCGAAACAACCGCCGAGCAGCGTCAGGCTGCTCAACAGAACGATGATGGCTTTAGTGCGCATGGGACGTCCTCTTTACCCGCTTAGTAATCGCGGTGCCGAAGGACCCGGCACCGCGTTCTCGTCACTTACGAGCGGCCGCCTTTCTGGCCCGACTCGCGGTCCTTGTGCATATCGGCATCCTTGCGGCTCGACTCACGGTCTTGAGCCATGCCGCCGCCAGAGGACTGCCCGCCCTTGCGGCCAGCTTCGGAAGCTTTTTGCCGGTCGTTGGCGAAGTTGCCGGGGTTCTTGGTGCCACCCTGGCCGCCCTGGCTGCCGGTGCGGCTGTTATCTTTGTTAGCCATGGTCTGAAACCTCATATGACTGCTGGATGCACGGCAAGCGCCGTACATAGGTTCGGAGTTCGGTGATATCGAGGGATTCGTTTTATCGCCAGGCGTTCGGACCGGCGGCGTTAAATAACCGGAGGCGATGTATTTTGTGCGCTAGCCGATTGCGTGACGCGGCTATCCAGCAGCCGCTGCCGCCGCCCCAGCCAACCACCCGTCAGGGCCCAGCCCAGAGCGATCGCGGCCCCTAGCAGCATCGCCAGTTGCGGATGGTCACCCAGCACATCCAGGGCTCTTTTGACCCAACCGCTCAAGGCATCGCCGCCACGGTAAACCACGGTATCGATGAAGTTCTTGGCTTTGTATTTGTCTTCGGCGGGCAATACGGTGAACAACATTTCCCGACCCGGCCGCACCAAGGCATATTCGCCTGCGCGGCGCACTACCATCACCACCACGAACACCGCAAATACCGGGGCCAGGGCCAGCCAGACGAAGCCTGCTGCCATCACCAGCGGCACTGCCACCAGCAACACCCCTACCCCCATGCGTTTGGCCAGCCGACCGGTGATGAACACCTGGGTGAGGATGGCCAGGGCCTGAACGACCGTATCGATCAGGCCAAATACCTGAGTCTGACGAGTACGGTCGGTGAACGTTTCGCTGACGATGCGCGCCTGCTCGAAATATAGGAAAGTGCTGACACTGGCCAACAGCACCACGAACAGGGCAATACCCAAAAGGTACGGCGAACGCATTACAGCGGTTGCGCCCGCGAACGGGTTACCCCCCAGTGGCCGCGACGCTGGCTGCTCGCTCAGCGCAGGCATTGGGTGGCAATCACGCCAGCGCTGCAGGTACGCGGCAGCGGCAATGCTGCCCAGTAAAAACATGGCGGCCAGCGAAACCAGCCCGGCGTGCCCCAGCGGGGCGACCAGCAGCGTACCCAGTAACGGCCCGCTCAAGCCGCCCAAGCTGGCCCCGGCTGCCAGCAGCCCGAACAAGCGCTTGCCTTGCTCGGTTGAGAACAGGTCGGTCAGGACGCTCCAGGCCAGTGAGATGGTCAGTAGGTTGAACACCGACAACCAGATGTAAAACGCCCGCGCATTCCACAAGTCGTCTGGTTTGCTGGCAAACAGCAGCGCAAACAGCAGCAGGTTGCTGGCAAAAAAACCATAGGTCCAAGGCAGGATATGCCGCCGGCGCACCTTGGAGGCCAGCCAGCCGAACAGCGGCAGGCAGCTCAGCGTAGCGATGAAGGTGCCGGTGAACAGCCATTGCAGGTTGTCCACGCCCC